>NZ_FOOQ01000002.1:600000-943443 GCF_900113245.1 Halopelagius inordinatus | reverse complement strand
AGTGCGCCCGCGACGGGTATCTCCTCGCCGAGGAAGCCGTCTTCGTCCGTGGTGCCGTAGTAGTTCTCGTCCGAGGAGGGACGAACTTCCGGAAGTGTCGCCTCGGGGACGTTGAACTCCTCTAAGAGTTCGTCGTCCCACTCCATCTCGTGGATGTTGAAAAGCATCGTCCGCGAGGCGTTGGTCACGTCGGTGATGTGCTCGCCGGTGAGTTTGTAGATGAGCCACGAGTCGATGGTGCCGAACATCAACTCGCCCTGTTCGGCCCTGTCGCGGACGTCGTCGGGGCGCATCCGCTGGAGCTTTATCTGGTCGGTGTTGTCGAGTAACCACTCTGCTTTCGTCGCCGAGAAGTACGCGTCGGGTTCGAGGCCGGTTTTCCCGCGGACCCACTCTTCTTTGCCCTCGTCTTGGAGCTTTTCGACGCGGTCTGTGGTGCGTCGGTCCTGCCAGACGATGGCGTTGTTGAGAGGACGACCGCTCTCTGTGTCCCAGATGAGGGTGGTCTCGCGTTGGTTCGTTATGCCGATGGCGTCTAACTGCTCGGAGCCGATGTCCGCCTTCGAGAGGGCGTCTCCGATGACCTCTTTCGTGTTCTCCCAGATCTCCTCGGGGTCGTGTTCGACCCATCCCGGTTCCGGGTAGATCTGCTCGTGCTTCTGGTACGCGTTCGCTACAACCTGACCGTCGTGGTCGAAGACCATGAACCGGGTTCCCGTCGTCCCCTGGTCGATGGCCCCGACGTATCGTTCTTCACTCATCGTTCTCGGTCCCGCGGCGCCACTTTACCTGTAACGCCGCACTACCAGTAACAATACAGGAAGATAATTATAAACCTTGCCATCAGTTCACGAACGCCGGACGGGCTCCGGTGGAGTGAAAGCGGTATGTGGGGTTCTGTTACGGCCGAACGGCCCTCCCACACCATCGTACGTGTAGTTGCTCGCGGAGGCGGCTTCTCCCGGTGACGTGTTTCTGAGTTGTAATTTACCCCGGTCGTTCGACTATTCTTTACTCGTTATCCTCGCGTCAGATTCACAACGTCCGCAGAGTCTGAGGCGTCGAATTCGTCGTCGAGGCTGGTGTTTGGGCCGTCTCTCCGATTCGAGCGCGGGAGAGACGTCGTCGTCGAAGGACGCCGCGGCGCGTTCGGTTCTCCCGAACGCACCGACAGCAGTCCGTCCCGGAAGAGTAACGCATATACGTATGGTTTAGGTAACCCTAAACAACGTCCGATGAGTGAATCTACGCGGGTGGGAATCTGGTCGAGGCTTCGTCGGGGCGTCGGATGGATCGACGGCTCGCTCGTCGGCCTCTGTATCGTCAGCGTCGTTATCGTCGTTCTCGGCGGTCTCGTACAGGTGAGCTTCGGAACCTACAGTATGACGCTCACCGAGGCGTGGCGGGCCGTGCTGAACCCGTCGATACTGCTGAACCCCGACGCGTGGTCGGCGTTCCTCTTCGGAACGGACCTCCCGGAGATGGGCAGAGAGAGCCTCATCGTCTGGAACATCCGACTGCCGCGCGTCCTCGTGGCCGTACTCGTCGGCGCGAATCTCTCGGTTTCGGGTGCCATCTTCCAAGCGGTCACCCGGAACGAACTGGCGAGTCCGTACATCCTCGGCGTCTCGTCGGGTGCCGGTCTCGCCATCCTCCTGACGCTCGTCGTCTTCAGCGGTCTCGCGCCGTTCCTCCCGCTTATCGCGGCGGGCGGCGGCGCACTCGCGTTCCTCCTCGTCTACATCATCGCGTGGAAGGGCGGGACGAGTCCGGTGCGTCTCGTCCTCGCGGGCGTCATCGTCGGAACGCTGTTTCAGTCGATGCAGACGGCGATGTTCTTTTTCGCCGACGACCTCGCCATCGTCCAAAGCGCCATCGCGTGGACCACTGGCTCTCTGACCGGCGTCGATTGGGAGCAGGTTCGTCTGGCGCTTCCCTCCACCGCCGTGGCTCTCTTCTTGTCCGTCGTCGCCGCGCGGCAGTTGAACGTCCTCCTCTTGGGCGAACAGACGGCGAAGTCGCTCGGGATGTCCGTCGAACGGACGCGGTTTCTCCTCTCCGGCGTCGCCATCCTCGCGGCGAGTGCCGCCATCGCCGTCGCCGGAATCGTCGGCTTCGTCGGCCTCATCGTGCCGCACCTCGTGCGGAACCTCGTCGGCAGCGACTACAAGAACCTCATCGTGGGCTGCGTCTTCGCCGGACCGGCGCTGATGGTGGTCGCGGACGTCGGCGCGAGACTCGCGATGGACCCGACGCAGTTGCCCGTGGGAATCGTCACGGGCCTCGTCGGCGGACCGTACTTCCTCTATCTCATGCGGAGACAGCAGAACCTGGGTGACATCTGATGAGCAAGGCAAACGACGCGACGGACCAGACGATGCAACGGACCACGAACGGCGACGAGACCGACAGCGCACTCGTCGGAGAGGACCTCGCTCTGTCCTACCCGACGAGCGACGGACCGGTCGTCGAGTGCGACCGAATCGACGTGCCGCGCGGCGAGATAACCGCGCTCGTCGGGCCGAACGGGAGCGGAAAGAGCACGCTCCTGAAAGCGCTCTCGAACCACCTCGACCCCGACACCGGCGTCGTCACCCTCGACGGGAAGCGCCTCCACGAGTTCGGGGACAAGGAGTTCGCCCGCGAACTGGGTATGCTCTCACAGGAGAACGAGTCGCCGGGGTCGCTGACGGTGGAGGACTTGGTCTACCACGGCCGATACCCCCACCGGAACTTCTTCCAACAGGTCTCCGAGGAGGACGAACGCGCCGTCGAACGCGCCCTCGACTTGGCGGGCGTCGACCACCTCCGCGACAGTCAGGTGGGGAACCTGAGCGGCGGCCAAAAGCAGTTGGCGTGGATAGCGATGGTTCTGGCCCAGGATACGGACGTGTTGCTTTTGGACGAACCGACGACGTACCTCGATTTGCACCACCAACTCCGCGTGATGGAGACGGTCCGGCAGTTGAACGAGGAACGCGACGTCACCGTCGCCGTCGTCCTCCACGACATCGCGCAGGCGGCCCGGTTTGCGGACTACCTCGTCGCCATGTGCGACGGCGAGGTGTACGACTGGGGACCGCCCTCCGAGGTGGTGACAGAAGAGTTACTCGCGGACGTGTTCAACGTGGACGCGGCCGTCTCGTACACGCCCGACCCCGAAATCGTCCCGAAACGGTCGCTCTGAGCGGATTTCCTCGACGCTTCGAAACACTCTTGTGTTTTTAGGCCAGCCTAAAATGTAATGACAGACGACGGCGCACCGCGTCGAACGCGGCGCAACGTGCTCAAGGTAGGCGGCGCACTGGCCGCGAGCGGGCTTCTCGCGGGTTGTACCGGCGGAGCCGAAGACGGTGGCACCCAGACCGACGGCGGGGCGACTGCCGCCGAGACGACGACGGCGGCGGGGACGGACGCCGAGACGGAAGCGACCGGGTCGTCTTCGTCGTACTCCGTCTCGATAGAACCCGTGGGCGAAGTCGAGTTCGACCGCCCGCCGGAGACGTGGGTCGCAAACAACGGCAGTTGGGCCGATATGGGGGTCGCTCTCGGCGTCGAACCCCCGAAGGGTGTTTGGATGACCTCGCGGTACCACACGCAGTACTACGACGAGATACCCGACGTCTCCGTCGACAAGAGCGACATGGTGTCGCTGTACCAAGACGGTGTCAGCAAGGAGGTGTTCTACGAACTCGACGGCGACGTGCACGTCATCGACCCGAACTTCCTGCTGAACCGGTTCAAGGGCTGGAAGCAGGCGGATATCGACGAAATATCCGAGAACGTCGCGCCGTTCTTCGGTAGCAGCATCTTCTCGACGGGGTACGAGTGGCACGAGGACTACGACTACTACACCCTCTACGAGGCGTTCGAGAAACTCGCGGCGGTGTTCCAGCGAACCGACCGCTACGAGGCGTTCGCCTCCCTCCACGAGGAGTTCCAGTCGAACCTCTCGGACGTCGTCCCCTCCTCTGAGTCCGACCGTCCGCAGGTGGCCGTCATGTGGGCCGCGGGCGACGAACCCGAGTCGTTCTCGCCGTACCTCGTCGGCGAGGGGACGAGTTTCAAGCAGTGGCGCGACCTGAACGTCCGCGACGCCCTCGCGGAGACGGACGTGAAAGACTTCCACGAGTCTCGCGGCTCTATCGACTACGAGACGCTCTTGGAGGTAGACCCCGACGTCGTCCTCTTCCGCGGGCAGGAAGCGAAGACGGCAGAAGAGTTCCAAGACACAGTCGTCTCGTTCATGCAGGACCACGACACCGCAAGTGCGCTGACGGCCGTCGAGAACGGCGACGTCTACCGCGGCGGACCGCTCTATCAGGGTCCCATCACGAACCTCGTGCTCACCGAACGCGCCGCAAAGCAGTTGTACGACGTCGAGGGCGAACTGTTCGACCGCGAACGCGTCGCCTCCATCGTGAACGGAGACGTCTGACCCCTCTCTCGGTAGCCCTCACCCCGACTCACGCCAATGCCCGACCCACTCGACCCCCTACTCTCCGCGCGACGCGACGCCCGCAACGAACACCGCGTGGTCTCGAAGCAACGGGACGCGTTCCGGCGGTTCAAGAGCCACGTCGAAGCCACGTCGGCGACGACCATCGAGGGGGCCTGTTCCGACGGGGGCGGCCCCGCCGGGTGGACGGCCACTCGGTCGTCGTCGGGCGACGCCTGTCGAACCGTCCGGCGGGCGTTCGCCGAGTTGGTGCAACCGCACGTCACAGAGAGCGACGACGAAAACCCCTCCGTCCACCAGACTATCGCCGCCGAGTTGACCGAGGAAGTCGCGGTCGCTCTCGCCGCGAAGGGCGGCGGAAACCAGTTCACGCCGCAACTGAAGCGGGCCATCCTCGACCACACCGCACAACGACTCGCGGAGAACACGGTGATGGTTCGCGTCCTCGAACGCGAGCGAACGTCGCTCGACGAGGCCGTAGACGACCTGAAGGCGGCCAGAGGGCGACTCCCGGCGACGGACGAGGCGACGCTCATCCTCGCCGACACCGACGACCTACTGGAGATGCGCGAGGAACTCGCGGCCGTCGAATCGCGCCTCGACGGCGTCGCCGAGAGGCGACAGGAGGTGCTTCGACACGTCTCCGCGACGGGACTGAAAGCCGGAATCCGCCACGACGCCGTCGTCGAGTATCTCTCTTCTGACCGCGCGGTCACCTATCCGGTGTTGTCCGTCGTCGGCCGACTCACGGCGCGGTGCGAAAAGAAACGAGACGCGGTCCACGACGCACTCAGAGACGACGACTGAGGCCGTCTCGACTCCCGGTCGTCAGTCCTCGCCGCGGAGGAAGCCGAGCAGTCTGTAGTCGTGGTCGGGCGTGTACCGCCGAAACAGCATGCTGTTCGTCAGCACCGATACGGACGAGAACGCCATCGCCGCCGCCGCCAACACGGGTTGGAGCAAGCCGAGAGAGGCCAGCGGAATCATCGCCGCGTTGTAGCCGAGCGCCCAAAACAGGTTCTGCTGTATCTTCGAGAGCGTTCCCTCGGAGACGCGGATGGCCTTCACCACGTCGCGGGGGTCGTCGCGCATCAGCGTCACGTCCGCCGCCTCGATGGCCACGTCGGTGCCGGAACCGATGGCGACGCCGACGAACGCCGCGGCGAGGGCGGGGGCGTCGTTGACGCCGTCGCCGACCATCATCGCTCGGCTACCGTCGGACTGTATCTCCTCTACGGCGTCCGCCTTGTCGTCGGGGAGGACGCCCGCGCGGACGTTCTCGGGGTCGATTCCGACCGATTCGGCGACGGCGCGGGCGGTTCGCTCGTTGTCGCCGGTTATCATCCGGACGTCGATACCGCGTTCGCGGAGAGCGGAGACGGCCGCCGCGGCGGACTCTTTGACGGTGTCGGCGTCGGCGACGACGCCGACGAGTTCGCCGTCCGCGGCGACGAGCATCGCCGTCTTCCCCTCGCCTTCGAGTCGGCGGAGTTCGTCCTCCGCGGGCGAGGGGTCTACGCCCTCGTCCGAGAGCAGTTTACGGTTGCCGACGAGGACGTCCCGCCCGTCGACGGTGGCCCGGACGCCGTGTCCGGGGACGTTCTCGAACGACTCGGGGTCCGTCACGTCGAGTCCCCGTTCGCGCGCGCCCTCGACGATGGCTTGCGCGAGGGGGTGTTCGCTTCCGCTCTCGGCCGACGCGGCGAGGCGCAGGACCGATTCTTCGGTCCGGTCGGGGCGTTCGCCGGTCAACTGTCCGCCGTCCGCGGCCGTTTCGCCTCCGTCGGTCCGAGAGTCCACGACGACCACGTCGGTCAGCGACATCTCGCCTTTGGTGAGGGTTCCGGTCTTGTCGAAGACGACGGTTTCGACGTCGCGGACTCGTTCGAGGATGTCGCCGCCCTTGAACAGGACGCCGTTTTGTGCGCCGATGGACGTGCCCACCATCGTCGCGGCGGGCGTCGCGAGTCCGAGAGCGCAGGGGCACGCGATGAGCACGGACGAGGCGAACACGAGGACGGCGAACTCGAAGTTCGAGACGGGGCCGCCCGCCGCGGCGGGGCCGCCGACCACCACGTCCCAGAGGGGCAGGCCGTTCACGAACGTCGCCAACGCCTCCGGGAAGGCGAACCAGACGCCGCCCCAGAACAACGCGTTCGCGATGACCGCGGGGACGAAGTACGCCGAGATGCGGTCGGCGAAGTTCTGAATCTCGGGCTGGCGCGACTGCGCTTCCTTGACCGTCTCGACTATCTGTTGGATGGCGGTGTCCGCGCCGACTTTCGTCGCCTCCACGACGAGGACGCCGTTTTGGTTGACGGTCGAACCGACGACTTCGTCGCCCTCGGATTTGGAGACGGGGACGGACTCGCCGGTCACCATCGACTCGTCCACCGCGGACTCGCCGGAGACGACGACGCCGTCCGTGGGTATCTTCTCGCCGGGACGGACCTTCAGGCGGTCGCCCACGTCCACGTCGTCGAGGGGAACTTCGCGCTCCGTTCCGTCATCCTCGACGAGAGTGGCCGTGTCCGCCTCCATCTCGAGCAGTTTTCGGAGGGCGTCGGAGGCCCGTCCCTTCGAACGCGCTTCGAGGTAGTTTCCGAGGGTGATGAACACCAAGATGAGCGCCGCGGTGTCGAAGTACAGGCCCGCGTTCGGGAGGACGCCCAACAGGGCCACGACGGAGTAGAGGTACGCAGTCGAGGACCCGAGGGCGATGAGCACGTCCATGTTCGCGGTGCGGTTCTTCACGAGGGCCTTGTAGGAGTTCTCGTAGAACTCGCGGCCGAGAACGACCTGTACGGGCGTCGCGAGGGCGAACGCGACCCATCCGAACGGCAGGTCGGTGCCCGGAACCGTCTCGGGGAGCACGCCCGGGGCGAACAGGTGGAAGACGAGCATCGCCAACAGCGGAACCGAGAGCGCCGCGCCGAACAGCGTCAGCCGTTTTTGCCGACGAATCTCGGCGTTTCGGGCGGCGTCTCGGGCGTCCTCTTCGTCGCCGTCTCCGCTCTCGTCCTCGCGGACCGGCGTGTATCCGGCCGACTCGACGGCGTCGTAGAGGTCCGTTCGCGACGCGTCCGCCGGGTTGTAGACGACGTTCGCCTCGTCGGTGGCGTAGTTCACGTCCGCGCGGACGACGCCCGGCGTCGACTCCAACGCCTCGCGGTTCGTCTCCGCGCAGTTCGCGCAGGTCATGTCGGAGATACCTATCGATGCTGTCGCTTCGACGGGGTCGTACCCCGCCGACTCGACGGCGTCGTAGATGTCCCCGAGAGAGACCCTCTCGGGGTCGTACGTCACGCTTCCCTCGTCGGTGGCGAAGTTGACGTTCGCCTCCTCGACGCCGTCGAGCGACCGAAGGGCCTCGCTAACGGTCTCTGAGCAGTTAGCGCAGGACATCCCTCGCACGTCGAGGTGGGCAGTTGTGGTACTCATCGCTTACCTAGTCGTACGCACCCGTTACTTACCTCGCTTTCCCCTTCGAATGTGTGGGTGGGTGGGGAGAGAAACCTTCGAATACGAACTCTATTCGGCGCTCGATTCGAGACGTTCGTACTTGTCCTCGAATCGCCCCAGACAGGACGAGCAACAGAAGTGATACAGGTCGCCGCCGAACCGGGCGGATTCACCCTCCTCCGTGACGGTGTTGCCGCACTCCGCACAGGAGAGGGCGAACTCCGTGCCACCGACGTTCGGCGTCCACTCGGCGTCCGAGAGGAGGGTCACCTCGTAGTCTTCGACCCGCGTCAGGTCCACGAGTTCGTCCAACCGCGCCCGGACGGCGTCGGGGCGGAACCGGGCGTGGAACACCACGTCCCCTTCGACGGTGGTGAAGACGTGTTCGACCGAATCCGCGCCGTGCACGGCGTCTTTCACCGACGACAGTTCTTCGGGTCTGAGTTCCAAGCGGACCAAAACCGGGACGCCGGCGCGGAGTTGCGACCGGTCCACGTCGACGGTGAACCCCCTGACGACGCCCGACTCTCGGAGGCGGTCGATTCGGTCAGAGACGGCGGGCGCAGAGAGGCCGACTCTCTCCGAGATGTCGCTGTACGATCGCCGCGCGTCTTCGGACAGGAGTTCGAGTATCCGCATGTCCGTCTCGTCGAGACTGCTCACGGGAACCCGTGGAGGCTTCGGAAACAATAACGTTTCGACCGTTGGGCTTTCGAATCTTAATCGTTCTCCCCCGAATAACGTTCGGTTGACTCTGTTTTGACGGACGTTAACTCGTTCGACGAATTACGCCCGAGACGGACGGTATTCTCGAACCGAAGTTACATCCGACCTACCAGTTTCCTCGTCGCCGCATAACGAAGGCGTCTCTCTCCAACTCGAATACGAGGTACGAGGCCCTACACTATGAAGTTTCAAACGTTCATCGCCGTCGTCGCAAGTGTCGGCGTCGTCGCCACTGCCGCCTTCGTGGGCGGAGTCGGTGCCGACGTCGGCGTCCCGACTACGGGCGACATCGTATCGTCCGCCGAGGACACGACGCCCGGCGAAACGTCCGACCAGACCGCCACGCCGACTGAAACGCCCGACCAGACAGAGACCGACGACGACTCGACGGACGCGGCGGCGTCCGAGTCGGAGACCGGTTCCGACGACGAAGCCCCGTCGGACTCCGAACCGACGGAGACTGACTCGACGACTACCGCCGAGACTGACTCCGAGGACGCCGAGCAGTCAGCCAACGAGACAGTCGAAAACGACACCGCGCCCGTCGCCGCGGCGAGTGCCGAGGAGATGGTCAACGAACGGACGCGCGTCGAACTCGACGCCACCGACTCTCGGAACCCGAACGGGGACGAACTGAACTACACGTGGACGCAAGTGTCCGGTCCCGACGCCGAACTGTCGGACACCAACACGTCCACCGCGTCGTTCGTCGCACCCGACGTCGCCGTCTGGACCGACGTGACGTTCCGCGTCACCGTCACCGACGAAACCGGTGCGAACGACACGGACACCGTCACCATCACCGTCCGTTCGACCGATTACCCGGAGGAGACCGACGACGCGTCCGGTCAGAATGAGTCGGACGCGGACGGCGACGCGGCCACCGCCGACGACGCCGACTCCACCGACGAGACGAACACGTCGGATTCGTCGGATTCGTCGGAGGCCGACGCATCTGCGAACCAGACGCGCGACGACATCGCCCGGGCCGTCTTCGACTCCGAGTTCGACGCTCTCGGCACCGAAGACGCCGTCTTCGTCGAAGAACTCTACCTTCGACAACCGTCCGGCGAGTGGGACGCCACCGAGGTTCGCTCTCGCGACGACATCGCACAGGACCGCTACAGCGAAACCTTCGGCGAACTCGGCTTCGACGCCCGCGTCGACGTCCAAGAGGCGTTCGACGCGCAGTTCGGAGACACGGGCGAGAACGCGGCGTACTCGCGCGACGAACTCACGCAGGCCGAGTGGGACCGCAACTTCTCGGTGGTCAGCGCCGATTCGGCCGGTCACATCACCGAGATGTACGACCGACAACCGTTCGCCGAAGACCAGGAACTCGAACACATCCGGACCCGCGACCAGTTCGCGTACTACCTCTACGACGAGACGGAACTCGCGAACCTCACCCGCGAGCAACGCCTCGTCGTCGAACGGAACTACCACGACCAGTTCGCCGAGTGACGCTCTCCGGTCGGCCGCGGTTTCGAGACCGACGGGCGACCCCGAGTCGAACTTTCGATTTTTAACGGAAAACGCGTTAAGTACACGGCACGTAGGTTCGGAGGCATGAGCCGAACCATCTCCGTCGAAGGGATGAGCTGTGAACACTGCGAACAGACCGTCGAAGAAGCGCTCTCGGGCGTCGGCGGCGTCGAGTCCGTCGACGTGGACCGAGACGCGGAGTCCGCCACCGTCGAAGGCGACGCCGACGAGGAGGAACTGGTCGCCGCAGTCGAGGACGCCGGATACGACGCCTCGGCGTAACTGTCGTCTCCCCTCGCGGTGCCCTCTACTCTCGCGGCCACCGAAGCTATGCTATCACGTCCCCTCTACGGGACCATGACCGACGCACCTCCCGACTCTCCGGACCCGGACATCGCGGAGGCGGAACGAGAAGCGCTCCACGACCTACAGTTGGGTCTCGAACACATCTACAAGGGGTACGGGTCGCTCCTGACGTTTCACCACCAGATAGGTCACGCGATGAACCGACTCGCGGACGCCGAGAGCGAACTGCGCGAGGCGGGCCACGAGGAGTGGGCTGACGCCCTCCGGGACGACCACCTCCCGGCGGGTGCCGTCGAAGACCAGTGGACGTACGAACTGGTCACCGCGTTCCGCGAGTCGTTTCTCTCCGACGTGGCGTCGTTCGAGTCGGAGGTTCGCGACGAGTTGGTAGACGGCTTGGACCACGTCACAGAACGGCAGCAACAGGCGCGGTGGCGAGAACGTGCGGGCGGGGACTCGGAGGACTGACCCCGCCCGGCGGCGGTTCGCGGAGGCGCGTCGGGCGCGCCTCTCGCACAGGAGAGACGAGTATATGTCTGCGTAGCGCAAACTCCGTGTGCTGCGTCCAAGAGGCACCCTCTCTCTCTCGTCGGGCGTCCCGAACGACGGACTCTGCCCCGACGAGGGGTCGTCCCCGCCGCTCTCGGTTTCTTCTCCGAATTCGGCTTTCGGACCGCTCGCTCGTCGCCGCCGCTTACTCGTCGCTTTGGGCCGCTTCGACGCGGTTCGCGTACTTGTCGAGTTCCGCGGAGAGTTTCCGCGCCTCGGCGGCGCTGAGCGTCACGCGGTCCGCGTGCGCCGGAAGGGTCTCTAACTGACTGTTGTCGAGTTCGAGTTCGAGTCTCACGTGGTCGGGGTTCTCCCGCGGCGCGGTCACGTTCAACACGGCGAACGCCTCCTCGGTGAAGTCGTGACCGGTCGCCTCGGCGTCCAGCATGTCGAACGTCGTGTACGCGTTGACCCGGAGGAGTCTGTTGGGCATGTTCGAGAGAAAGCGACCGACGTTCAAAGGCGTACCGTCACCCGTCTCGCCGGTCGTCGAGTGCGTCGCGCACGGACGCACACAGGTCGTAGGCGCGTCGGGCGACTGCCTCGACGCCGAGGGGGTTCGCGGGTTCGACGCCGCCGGCGTGAGCGTCGAGACGCGACCGTTGCACGTGTAGCGCTCGCAGGTACGACGCGGCGTTCACGAGGTGATACAGCGGTCGCCGCCGGTCGAACCCGTCCGGGAAGGGTCGGACAGACTCGTACGCGTCTCTAAACGCCGCGGGGGAGACGCCGTCCGTCGGCGTCGGGTCGATGCCGAACACGGGAACGACCGTCCGGAGATAGTCCCACTCGCCCGGTCCGACGAGTGCGTGCTCGAAGTCGATGACGCGCGTCACCGACCCCTCCGCGACGCCGACGTGGTCCGGGAGATAGTTCCCATGCAGGAGCGTCGTCTCTCTGACCGCGTCGAGTCGTTCGCCGTTCTCACGGACGACGGACAGAATCTCGCGGGCGACGTCGCCGTACCCGACGGTGTCGAGATACGACGCTCGGTCCTCCAGCACTCGACGGAGCGTCTCGCTCCACCCCTCGTCTCTCGTCTGCGTCATTCCCTCCGGCCCGGCGCGAACGCGGCCGGAGGCTCGGAAATCGCTCGCCGCCGACCGGTGGAGGGTGGCCAATCCGCGTCCCATCGCTCGAACCCGCGCCTCCGTGAGCGTGGGGTCTTCCGGCACGTCGTCGCACCACTCCGTGACCACGTAGTCGTCTCCCGACGCGAGGACGCGTGGGACGGAAACGGGCGTCTCCGAACCCACGTACCGGAGGACGGCCGCCTCCTTGGCCGGGTCGGCGGTCGGCCCTCTCGCGACTTTGCAGACGGCGCGCCGCCCGCCGAACGTCACCTCGTAGACCGCGTGGGGCGGAACGGCGTGGAGTTCTCTCTCGACGGTTGCGTCGTCGTGCGACCCGAGTGCGTCTCGGACGGCGTCTTCGGGAGCCATGACTCTGATCGTTCGACGGACGGGGACCGAACGTCCGCCGGAAATATTGGCTGATTTACAATAAAGCCGCCGTCTGAGCGCGATGGTGACGCGACGAAACGGAGACGGGACTGAACGGGTAGGAGAGAAAGAAGAGTCGCGTACGGACGGAGCGACGCGCCTCAGTCGTCGGACGGCATCGGCGTGTCGTCGGGGTACGCCGGGGCGGGACTCGAGTTCATATCGTCGTCCTCGGCGTACGGGTACCACGTCATCTTGGTGTTGTGCATCATCGGGTCCTCGTAGTCGGTCTCTTCGGGTTCGACGAGTTCGGCCAGTTCCTCCTCGTCTTTGCCGGAGACGAACTCGCGGAAGGACTCGCCGTCCTCGCTCACCTCGTCGAAGTTTTCGAGGAGGTTCTTGATGGCGCCCGGCACCTCGTCTACGGGGACGCGTTGGGTGACCCAGCGAGCGAACTGCGGTTCCTCGCCGAGGCCGCCGCCCAGACCGATATCGAGGGCTTCGACCGGGTCGCCGTTCTTTCGGGTCTTCATCCCGCGGAGGCTCACGTCCGCGATCTGGGGCTGTGCACAGGAGGCGGTGCAGCCCGAGAGGTGGATGTGGAACTCCTCGGTTCCCTCGGGAAGTTCGGCGTTCTCTTTCAGCCACCGCGCGTAGCGGACCTGGCGGTTCTTCGTCTCGACGATGGACAGAGAGCAGTACTCCGTCCCCGTGCAGGCGATAGAGCCGCGCATGAACGGCGAGGGGTTCGGCGAGTAGTGTTCGAGCAGGTCCTCGTCGAGAAACGCCTCTACCTTCTCGTCGGGCACGTCGGTGACGATGACGTTCTGACGCTGAGTGAGGCGAACCTCGCCGGAGCCGTACTCGTCCGCGAGGTCGGCGAGTTCGAGCACGTCGTCGGCGCCCATCCGTCCGACGAGGACGTTCAGGCCGACGAAGTTGTCGCCGTTCTTCTGGTCGTGGACGCCGATGAGGTCGTTCCGCCCGCCGTCGCCGGCGTTGTAGGTGTACTCCTCGCGGACGTCGCGCCCGGCGGCGTGGAGGTCGAAGTCGACGAACTCCTCTTGGAGGACGCGTCGAACTTTCTCGGGGCCCCACTCGTCGACGAGGAACTTGATGCGGGCGTTGTACCGGTCCTCGCGGTCGCCGTACTCGCGGAACAGAGCCGAGAGGCCGCCAGCCACTTCGGGGACGTTCTCCTCTGCGACCCAGACGTTGATGTTGCGGGCGAAGCGTTCCTCGTTACGGGCGAGTCCGCCGCCGACGCGAACGTTGAAGCCGACTTGCTCCTCGCCGTCTATCTCCTTGTACGCCGGTTCGAAAGCGAGGTCGTTGATGTCGCCCTGTCCGGACCCGTCGGGCGACCCGGTGACCGACACCTTCCACTTCCGCGGGAGGTTCGAGTGGTCGTCGTTGCCCTTGAACGTCTCGTTGAGTTCGTGGATGACGGGCCACGCGTCGATGACCTCCTCTGCGTCCTTTCCGGCGACGGGGTTGCCGACGATGTTCCGCCACGAGTCACCGCAGGCCTGTTGGGTGGACATCCCGTTGTCCTCGAGTTTCTCGAAGATGTCCGGAACGTCCTCGATTCGAATCCAGTGGAGTTGGATGGACTGTCGGGTCGTGAAGTCGGCGTAGGCGTCGCCGAAGATGGGGTTCGTGCCCGGTCCGGTCGCGTACTCCTCGGCTATCTCGCCGACGACGCGCAGTTGTCCCGGCGTGAGGACGCCGTTCGGCGTCCCGATGCGCATCATGAAGTACGACTCCTGTCCGTTCCGCTGGTGGTACAGCCCCCACCACTTGAACCGCTCGAACCAGGCGTCTTTCTCGTCTTCGGGGATAGACTCCCACCCTTCTTCTGCGAACTCGTACAGATGCTCGCGTATCTCGTTTCCGTATATCTCCGACTTCCAGCGTTCGACGTCCGTAGGCATTTGTCTGTATCCGCATTCGTGCCCACACTCATAGGCCGACGCGTGTCGTCAACCCTTCCCGGTGCTTCCAAATACGGGAAAATATTTCCTCTTAATCCGCTCCGGCGGGATTGAGTACCCCCTCGCGGTCGATATCGACGAATTCACCGCCGAGAATCCTGCCGATGGGCATCCACCCCGTCGTTCCCTTCTCCCCGCAGGCGATGCACTGACCGTAGACGCGCGTCTCGACTGTGCGGCCGTCCACGCCGACTTCGACGATGCCCTCGACGACGAAGTCAGGAAGCTCGCATCGACAGAAATCCGGGTCCACGAACCGCCACAGTTCGCTCACGCTCACCTTACGGTCGTCGTTCACGGATATCCAGGCTCCGTCGTCGAGGATGCGAAGGGCGACGGTCATACCTTCGCCTACGTGCCCGGGACACCCCACTCTGACGGCGCGAGCAAACCCCGTCTCGGTCGGCGACGCGGGAGTTCGCGACAGTCCCGCCGCAGTCGGGCGATTACCGCCGATACGGCGCGTCGCAGAAAGGGGCAACCGGTTCCGGTAGTCGGGAGTGTAGGTACAGATTACGTGGGAGGCGCCCTTTAACCGTAGCGGGAGCCAAACGTGGTTCGATGACCGACCGTCACGACACAGACGCGGGACGTCGCCAACACGCGTCGGCCGACGTCGCGCCAGAACTGTACGACCTCGACACGGAGGCCGAGCGGTGACTCGGACCCGAGTCGAGACGGACGGCGACGAGCGAGACGACGACTCGGCCGCCGAACGCGGAGACGAGGCGGCGGACGACGACTACGACCACCTGAAATCGCTCGACGACGGCGCGGGCTGTACCGAAATCTGGGAGCATCTCTCGGAGAATCGCGACGACTGACGCTCGTGACCGCTCTTGCCTTCGGCTCTGTGCGGCGTTCGCAACAGACGGGGAGGCTTTTAGTGACTGGTTCGCAACTCGAACGCAGACGATGACGGACGACAACCGGTCGCCGACCGACTCGGGAGAGGACCTCACGTTACCGGCCGACAGAGAGGAACCGGTCGGCGAACCGGTCGTCCGCGCGGACCCCGCAATCACGGGCCACAGAGCGCACGAAGCCGTCGGATTCGACCCCGACGACCCAGAGAGCATCTCGCTCGCCGCGGAGACGGTTCGGGCTTTCTCCGAGAACACCGTCGGCGCCGAAGACAACGTCTACATGCTCCGCGGCGCGGCGGCGTGTGCGGCACTCGTCCGCGGCGTCGGGTCGTACAAGGAGGCCGCAGAACGGGCGGGCGGCGACGTTTCCGTCTCGTTCATCCGCAAGTGGGCGCGGGTTCACGACCTGCCGCAGGGTATCCGTCGGCACGTCGCCCGCGGACACATCGCGCCGACGGCGGCCAAACACATCGCTCGCGTCCCGGGCCCCGACCGGTTCGACATCGCGTGGGCCGTCCTCGACGGCGACCTGACGGTCAGAGAGGTTCGACAGGTCGCGAGCGAAGTCAACGACGGCCGTCCGGTCGCGGAGGCGTTGGCCGACCGCGACGTCCGCCTCGGCCGACTCGAACTCTCTTTGCCCCCGGACGTCTACCGCGAACTCAGACGCCGCGCGTCGATACAGAATCGGACGCCCGGTGACCTCGTCGGGGACGTGTTAGAAGACTACTTCTTCGACTGACGCGCGGCCGCAGTCGCTTCGCCAGCGCCTGACTGCTGTTCCGGACGGCCTTCGGACTCGGTTTCGCTGCTTCCGATGGTGTCGAACCGGAGCAATCGCTCCACCGACGACGTTAGTCCGGTGTCCGCCCGCGGTCCCCGAGGACGCAGAGACGACGAGCGTTCGGGACGAGAGTAAACGCTTATGACTGCCCACCAGTAACGTCACGACGAGGGCCGGTAGCTCAGTTCGGCAGAGCGTCTGGCTTTTAACCAGACGGTCGGGGGTTCAAGTCCCTCCCGGCCCGTTGACAGACCCGCGAGCGACAGCGAGCGGTGTCGAGACAGAGAGGAAGACTGAACCCGACCGGTCGCGCGCAGCGAAGCGAGCACGTCCGGGCTTGGTTCAAGTCCCTCCCGGCCCGCTTTTTCGTCTCCGAGCGACAGCGAGGAGCGAAGTCGTTACTCGGGAAGAGTTGAAATAGACGAGACGAACTGAGTGAGTCTCGGCGTGGTTCAAGTCCCTCCCGGCCCGCTTTTTCGTCTCCGAGCAATATCGAGGAGCCGCGTTTTCGTTTCGGGGGAGAACGGTCAACCGCCCGCCGGACGTACCGCAGGTATGAGCACGCACCGCCGTCTCACCGAGAGCGAACCGGGTCGAACCGAAGACCGTCGGAGACGAGCGTAACCGATGCCGAGTTTCTTCGACCCGGGGCACGGGTTCGCGTCGTCACTCGACGAACTCGTCGTCATGCTCGTCGCGATCGCCCTGTTTACTACGGTCGGGGCGGTCGTGGAGTATCTCGGCGACTCCGATGGGTGGTCCGTCCTCGGGGCGTTCGCGGGGTACGTCGTCGCCGTCGTCTTTCTCGCGCCGCCGTCGTTCGCGGGCGAGTGGCACTACGCCGTCGTCGCCGCGGTTCCCGTCGCGGTGGTCGTCTACCTCTACAGGGGGCGACACGAACGGTGAGACGCCTCACCCGACGAACCGGCTCGAACCCCTCGGTGGGGCCGTTCGAGGAGAACACGCGACTCTCTCGTCGCGACCGAAAAGCGCGGCCTCGGTCTCCGGTCAGCCGAGTAGCCAGCGCAACGCGGGCGTGTTCTTCACGGCGTCTATCTCTTCGAGATACGCGTCGACGCCGAGGATGCGCCCCGCCCCGATAGCACCGAGGCCGAACAGCAGTGCGGCGTACACGATGTGGTCGTCGACCACCCATCCGTGGGCGAGGGGCAGACCCTGCATGAGGCCGCCCTCCAGGGCCGCAGCCCAGAAGAACAGCATCATCACGGCGCCCCAGAACGCGTTCCAGCGGACGAACGCGCCGAGGATGAGGCCGATGCCGGTGAGCGTCAGCCCCCACATCACCAGTTGATCTATCAGGGGGCTCCCGGCCATCGAACCCCACATACCCATGAAGGGGTTCCCCTCGGGGATGGCGTTCGCGAGGTATCCCGCGGCCGTCCAGTTGTTCTCGGGGTTCGCGTCGAGGTACGTCACGAGTTTGGTGAGGCCGCCCTGGAACAGCGTCCACCCCATCACGACCCGTAGCGCGACGATGGCGTAGCCGAGTGCGTGCTCCGAGTACTGGAAGTGCACGTCGCGACCGAACAGTTCCGCGTCCAACGTTCTTCTATTAGTGGACATGATGTATTCCTCTACCTGAGTGTTCTCACCTCTAACGTATGAACCGGTGCACTCGTTCTCAGATTTCAAAAATCGTGCCGTCGGGTGCGCGCCGCCGGACGCGGCTACGCCGAACGGTCCGCCTTCGCCGTCTATTCGAGGTCCAACAACTCGGCTATCTCGTCTAAGTAATCGCCGTACACAGAGAGGGCGGACTCGATGGGTTCGGGCGACGCCATATCGACGCCCGCCGTCTCCAACACCTCTATCGGGTACTTCGACCCGCCGAGAGCGAGTGCCTCGCGGTAGTCCGCCGCGGCGTCGTCGCCCTCGGAGAGGATGCGTTCGACGATGGCGACGGCCGCCGAGATTCCCGTCGAGTACTGATAGACGTAGTAGTTGTAGTAGAAGTGGGGGATGCGCATCCACTCGCGGGCGATTCTGTCGTCCGTCTCGGCGGGGGCGTAGAACTCCGCTTTCAGGTCGCCGTACATCTCGTCGAGTCGGTCCGGCGTGAGTGCACCGCCCTCCTCGCTTATCTCGTGCATCTGCAACTCGAAGTCGGCGAACATCGTCTGGCGGTAGAGCGTCGACCGGAACCGTTCGAGGTACTCGTCTAAGACGTGCGTGCGGAGTTCGTCGTCCTCGACGTTTTCGAGGAGGTAGTGCGTCAACAGCGTCTCGTTGACCGTGGAGGCGACTTCGGCGACGAAAATCTCGTAGTCCGCGTACTGCCACGGTTGCTCGTCTTTCGCCAACTCCGAGTGCATCGAGTGGCCGAGTTCGTGGGCCAAGGTGAACATCGAGGCGATGTCGTCTTGGTAGTTCATCATGATGAACGGCTGCGTGTCGTACGTTCCAGAGGAGAACGCGCCCGCGCGCTTGCCGCGGTTCTCGTAGACGTCCACCCACCGGGACTCCAACCCCTCTTCGAGTCGCGCTTGATACTCTTCGCCGAGTGGGGCGACGGCTTCGACGATGTACTCTTTTGCCTCCTCGTACGATATCTCCGGGCCTTCCTCGCCCGTCAGCGACATGTAGAGGTCCCACATCTGCAGGTCGTCGACGCCGAGAGCCTCCCGTTTCAGTTCGGCGTGTCGGTGGAGGTAATCGAGGTTGTCGCGGACGGTTTCGACGAGGTTGTCGTACACCTCGACGGGGACGTTCGGGCCGTCGAGAGCGGATTCGCGGGCGGTGTCGTAGTTCCGCGCTCTGGCGTACTTCACGTCCTTCTTGACGCTGTTTTTCAGCGCCGTCCCGACGGAGTTGCGCACGTCTTCCCACTCGTCGTAGAACCCCTCGTGCACCTCGCGCCGGAACTCGCGATTCGGGTGCTTTTGGAGTTTCGTGAAGTTGCCCTGCGTGATTTCGACATCCTCGCCCTCGGGGTTCTCGACGGTGGGGAACGTCATGTCCGCGTTCGCGAGCATGTTGTAGATGTCGCCCGACGCGCCCGCTACCTCGCCTAACTCCGCGAGTAGTTCCTCGACTTCGGCGGACCGGGTGTGAGATTTCGTCCGGAGTACGTCGTCGAAGAAGTGGCGGTAGTCGGCGAGTGCGGGTTCCGCCTCGACGAACGACTCGATATCCCCCTCGTCGAGTTCCTGCAGTTCGGGTTCGAGAAAACTCGACGCGGAGGAGGCCTGCGACGCCAGCGACTGCGCTTTCGTCGAGAGCGCTTGGTACTCTTGGTTCCGGGTGTCTTCTGCGCTCCGCAGACTCGCGTAACTCGCCACCTTGGCGACGTCGCGCATGATATCTTCCTGCAGTTCGAGTAGTTCGAGCAACGTCTCGGGACTCTCGGTGACGCGGCCCTCGTAGGCGGAGAGGTCGTCGAGTCGCCCCCGCACCTCCTCGAACGCCGCTTCCCACTCGTCGTCGCTGGCGTAGATGTCGGCGACGTCCCACTTGTACTCTCGCTCGATTTCGCTCCGCTCGGGAACCGAACTCATACGTGCTCACAACGCCGGTGTCGTGGTAAGCCTTGCCAATTCCGACTGCGTCGGGCGTTCGTCTCCGCGTCTCTCCGACGACACGTCCGGTAGTCTGAGTTACCACCGAGCCGCAACAGAACATTTGTCGCGGACGGACGAACGGGTCTCCATGTCTCGCAGTACCACCAGGCGTCGAGTCGTCACGGGTACCGCGTCGGCTCTCGCCGTCGCTCTCGCCGGATGTTCCGGACTCGGCGGCGGCGAAGACGAAGACGAAGACGAGGGGGAGGACGACGAGGGCGGCGGGGACGGCGAGAACGGCGAGAACGGCGAGAACGGCGAAGGCGGCGGGGACGGCGAGAACGGCGAGAGCGGTGGCGAAGAAGAAGACGACGACTGACCGACACGGCTCACGAGTTCGGCCTCCGAACGGAACGAACGGATCCGCTCTCGGCGGACGCACCGTCTCCTCGGAGCGTCGGACGCCGGGGAGTCGTCAGTGTCTCGTCGCGCGCGCTTCTCGGACTTCTCCGCCGTCTCTGACCTTGTCCTCGCAGTTCGGACACACGCGGGGTCTATCCATCTCGTCCGGCGCGAACACCCGGACGTACTCCACGGTGACGAACGAGCCACAGTTTTCGCATTCCGGCATCGTTTCGTCTCGTTCGTGTTCGTCGAGAATAATATTTAGGGCTGGAATGAAGTTGGTATAGAACGCTCGACCGTTCAGTAGGCTCTTTTGCGTCCGCGCCGTTCCCCCGACGATGGGTGCGATTCGGTCCTGCCGAGACCACGGTTTCTTCGACGGCGAGGACTGTCCGGTTTGCGGTGTCGGCGGCCGCGTCGTCCTCTCTTCGAACCGCCGAACCCGCCTCTCGAAGTTCGTAAGCGGCGCGCTCCGCCACTTTCCGGACGACGCCGGTATCGGTATCTCCGACTCCGGATGGGCCGAGTTCGCTGACCTCCTCGCGGCGTCGAACGGACGTACGACTGGGCCGACGACGAGGCACTCGCGGGCGTCGTGGCGACGGACCCGAAGGGGCGATTCGAACGCGCAGGCGGACGCGTCAGGGCCGCGTACGGACACTCTATCGACGTCGACCTCGATGCGGACGGTGAAGACGCCGACGGCCACCCCGATTCGTCGGAGTCGATTCCGGACGCTCTCTACCACGGAACCGCGCCGCGGAACGTAGACGCCATCCGCGAAGAGGGGCTAAAACCGATGGGGCGGCGGGAGGTACACCTCTCGACGTCCGTCGACGACGCCCGCGAAGTCGGGTCGCGCCACGCGACTGACCCGGTCGTCCTCCGCGTCGATGTCGGCGAACTCCGCCGCGCCGGACGCGAGGTGCGAAAGCGTGGGAACGCGGTGTATACGACGAAACGCGTCCCGCCGCGGTTCCTGACGGTACTCTCCGACGGCGGGTAGCCGTCCGCCGCGCCGCCGGGTGTCTCACCGCCTCCGCAACCCATATCGGTGAGACGGACGACGCCGCGGTATGGACCGACACGACTCGTCGGCGGAGACGGACGACGCGGCGGCGGCGGCCCTCGGCCGAGCGTGGACCGACGACTCCGCGTGGGAGTTTCTCACTCGCCTGACGAGCATCGGAAACCGGATGGGCGGGAGCGACGGCGAACGGCGCGCGGCCGAACTCGTCGCCGAGGCGTTCCGCGACGCCGGCGTCGGAGACGTGCGAGAGCGACCGTTCGAGATGCGGGCGTGGAATCGCGGGCGGTCGGCCCTCCGCCTGACCGCCCCGGACGAACGGCAGTTCGACGCCGTCGCCCTCCCGTACTCTCCGTCCGGCGAGGTGACTGGCGAACTCGAAGACGTGGGCCACGGAACGCCCGCGGAGGTGGACGAAGCGGACGTAGACGGCAAGATTGCCGTCGCCTCGACGACGACGCCCTCGGGCGGGCGGTTCGTCCACCGGATGGAGAAGTTCGGCTACGCCGTCGACGCCGGCGCGGAGGCGTTCGTCTTCGTCAACCACGTCCCCGGACAACTGCCGCCGACGGGGGCGTTGAAGTTCGGCGAGGAGGCAGTCGCCCCCGCCGTCGGCGTGAGCAAGGAGTCGGGCGCGTGGTTGACCGACTACGCGGCCCGCGACGGGACGGCGACTCTGACCGTCGAGGCGGAGACGGTGGCGGGCGAGAGTCGCAACGTCGTCGGCCGCCTGGGTCCCGACACGGACGAGGAACTGCTCTTGGTCGCCCACTACGACGCCCACGACATCGCCGAAGGAGCGTTGGACAACGGATGCGGCATCGCAACCGTCGTCGTCGCGGCCGAAATCCTCGCGGCGATGGACCTCCCACTCGGCGTTCGCGTCGCCGCCGTCGGATGCGAGGAGACGGGACTGACGGGCGCGGAACGCCTCGCGGCGGAACTCGACCACGACCGACTGAAGGCCGTCGTCAACGTCGACGGCGCGGGTCGGTTCCGCGACTTGGTGGCGATGACGCACGACTCCGACGCGACAGAACGCGTCGCTCGGCGGGTGGCGGACCGGACGCGACACCCGATTCGGGTCCGCCCGGAACCGCACCCGTTCAGCGACCAGTGGCCGTTCGTCCGCGCGGGCATCCCCGCCCTGCAACTCCACAGCGATAGCGGCGAACGCGGGCGCGGATGGGGGCACACCCACGCCGACACCCGCGACAAGGTGGACGACAGGAACGTCCGCGAACACGCGATGCTGGCGGCGATTCTGGTGCGGGAACTCGCGAGCGAATCCGAGGTGCCGCGACTCGACGAAGACGCCCTCGCGGCGGCGTTCCGCGCCGAGGAGTTCGAGACGGGGATGCGGGCGGCCGGACTCTGGCCCGACGAGTGGACGTGACTACCCCGGTTCGCCGCCGTCGGACACTCCGTCTCGGATGCGCCCGGCGACGCGCGCCCGCACGAGTCCGTCGATTCGACGGTCGGCGAACACCGCTGCTGTGCTCTCTGCGGCGTCGGCGTCCCGTTCGAACGTCAGGTCGGGGTAGTCGACGCCGACGAGGACGAGAGGTTCGGGCGGGGCCGACGGGACGCCGTCCGGCCCCTCGACGCTCTCGGCTCTGAGGAGGCGGTTCACGTCCGAGAGCGTGCGGTCACCGCCCGCGACGCCGCGGACGACGGAGACGAGGCGGCGGACGAGTTCGCGAGCGAACCCGCCGGCCGTCGCCCGGACGACGAGGAAGTCGCCGTCGCGTTCGACGGACACCGAGAGGTCTCTGACAGTCCCCCTCTCGTCGGGCGTGAGATTGTGGAAGTCGTGTTCGCCGGAGAGCGCCGTCGCCGCGGCGCGTGCGGCCCCGTCGTCCAGTTCGGGCGCGTAGAGGTCGTAGACGTACGTCCTGCGGGCGGCGTCGTGGGTGGCGTGGAAGTCGTCGGGCGCGTCCGCGGAGGCCCACGCCCGAACGCTCGCGGGGAGGTGGCTGTTCAGCGCACGCGGCGAACACCACTCGGGGCAGTCGAACGCAACCGTCTGCGCGAGTGCGGAGACGCCCGCGTCGGTCCGTCCGGCGGCGGCGTACCCCGACGGAACCTCGTCTCTGTCGTCGGTGACGCCGAGACCAGAGAGCGTCGCAAAGAGGGTGTTCTCGACGGTCGGAACGGAGGGCTGTCGCTGGAAGCCGTGGAACGGTCGGCCGTCGTAGGCGAGGCGGAACGCGCGCACGTCTTGGCTTACTCGTAGTCCTCGTACGTCGGCGCGTCGTCGTCGCCCGGGAACTCGTCTACGGGGACGGTGGTCTGATCGCCCGACTCCATCTCCTTTACCGTCACCTCGCCGTTCTCTAAGTCCTGTTCGCCGACGATGACGACGGTTTCGGCGTTGATGGAGTCGGCGTAGCCCATCTGCGCGCCGAAACTCCGGCCGGAGACGTCCGTCTCGACGACGTTGCCCGCGTCGCGGAGTTCGCGGACGATGTCGGCGGCGACGTCGCGGGTGTCGCCTATCTGGAGGACGTAGTAGTCCGTCGAGAGCGTCTCCTCGGGCCAGACGCCCGCGCGTTCACAGAGCAGTTGGAGGGTGGCGTCGCCGAGTGCGACGCCGACGGCGGGCGTCGACTGGCCGCCGAAAGAGTCTATCAGGTCGTCGTACCGGCCGCCGCCGAACGCCGCCCGCGAGACGTCGCCGGTGGAGTCGAAGCACTCGAAGACGACGCCCGTGTAGTAGTCGAGGCCGCGGGCCGTCGTCAGCGACACCTCGCAGAACTCGCCCGCGCCGAAGTCCTCCGCCGCCGAGAGAACCGCCCGGAGGTTCTCGACTGCGTCTTCCACGTCGTCGCCGCCGAACTCGGCGATGGCGTCCAAGTCACCGCTCGCTATCAGGTCGTCGAACTGCTCGGCGTCGTCGTACGAGAGGCCCGCGTCCGACAGCAAGCCGAGATACTCCTCGTCTTCGACTTTCGCGCGCTTGTCGACGGCGCGGATGGCGTCGCGGGTGTCCACCTCGCCCTCGAAGGCGTCCAACAGACCGCCGAGGATGTCGCGGTGAGAGACGCGGAACTCGAAGTCGTCGGCCGTCAGTCCGAGCGAGGTGAGTGCGTCGGCGGCGAACGCGAGGACTTCGGCGTCCGCCTCGGGGGCTTCGGAGCCGAAGATGTCCACGTTCGTCTGGTAGAACTCGCGGAACCGGCCCTGTTGGACCTGCTCGAAGCGCCAGAACGGGCGCGTCGAGAACCACTTGATGGGTTTCGACAGTTCCTGTTGCTTCGCGACGACCATCCGGGCGACCGTCGGCGTCAGTTCCGGCGTCAGAGACACCTCGCGGCCGCCTTTGTCCTCGAAGGCGTACAGTTCCTCGACTATCTCCTCGCCGCTCTTGTCGACGTACATCTGCGTCCGTTCGAGCGCTGGCGTCTCGATTTCGCGGAACCCGTAGCGCGCGGCGGCGTCCTCGACCCCGTCGAACACCTGCCGTCGGGCCGACATCTCCTCGGGATAGAAGTCTCGAAAGCCCTTGAGTCGGTCGTACATGTGCCGCGATTCGCGGGTGTCGCGCTTGAAACTGTTGAACGCGGACGCGCCGCCACGTCGTTCGCCCGTCGGTGCGGCGGGACCTCCGGGTCAGTCCGCCGACGCCCGCCCGGTAGAGCGTTCGAACTGCCACGCGACGCCGAGGGCGTCGGCGATGGCTTCGGGTTCTTCGACGTGGACGACCGACAGCGGCTTTCCGGCGTCTCTGCGTCGGACCTCCTCGGGGTCCGGGACGGTGAACTGCACCGTCGAGCCGTCGTCGCCGCGACGGTCGAACTCCACCGTGGCGGTGTCGAACGTCCGGTCGGCGAAGTCGGTTTCGACGGACACGTCGGCCACCTCTGTCCGTTCGATGCGTTCCTGCGGTTCGTCCAGCAGCGTGTCGTACGTGACGAGGACGCCGTCGTAACAGCGGTACTCCACCGTCCCGTACCGGAGGTAGCGCGTCGTCGCGTGGAGCGATCCGAACGCGAGGATGACGGCGAGGGGAAACACCGCGAGAGACGGCGCGAAGACGAGGAGGAACGCGCCGAGTGCGTAAAAGAGGAGGGCGGTACTGGTCAGCGTGTAGGCGGCACCGCGGTAGAGGGCGTCCGCGACGGCCACCGTCCGCGAGGGGCGGGCGCGGACGGTCGGTTCGCCGTCGGGTTCGGCGACCGGCGTGGCCGGTATCTCCGTCTCGCCGCTCCCGTACAGGCGGTAGAAGACGCCCCGTTTCTCCTCGTCGCGTTCGACCTGTATCGTCCGGAGGTCGTAGGCGAGTTTCCCGGCCACCATCAGCGCCAGAATCGCCTCGCTCTCGACGCCGGACGACCCGACGACGACCAGGAGCGTCCCGACGCCGAAGACGTACTTGAAGGGGGCCAACACCACCGAACGCGCCGAGTGGTCGCGGTAGCCGCCGTCGCGGAAGTAGTCCGCCGCCGTCTCCACCCCGCGTCCGAGGAACACGCCGACGCCGCCGAGGAGTATCTGCTCGGTGATTTCGGCGGTAAGAGTCGGTTCGGGGAGGGAAAACACGAGGACGGCGGCCCCGAGTTCCATCGGCGCGAGGAGGACGACGAGTACGACGAGAGTCGGGACGTTTCGGAGGTACACCGGCGGAAGCGGACCGGGGAGTTCGACCCCGCCGCGTTTGGCCTGCAACGGACCCAACAGTTGGTGCTCGTCGATGGCGTTGTTCGGGCGCTTCGCGGCGAACGGCACCTTCACCGCCGACCAGAACAGCACGGCCGCGAGTTCGAGAACGAACACGCCGAGGAGGGCGGTGGCCGACCACCCGAACGCGACGACGCCGACGGGGGCGACGGCGTTCGAGGCGACGACTGCGACCGGACCGAGATAGCTCCCGGCGCGGATGCGCGCAGTCGCCGCGCGAATCCCTCGGCTCACCGCCCCGAACCGGATGCCCGACGCGTGCGTACTACCGGCGGCAACGGGCCGATACCGACGAACATCGCACCCGCCTGCGACGCGCCGGCGGAGCGGAGTCTCGCGAGGCCCCGCCCGTCGAGGACGTTCGCGGCCAAAACGCGGCGGGGGCGGGTTCGGCTCGACTGCCGGTGGAGGACTGTCTCGGCCATACGCCGTCCAGTTCGCAGTCTCCAAAGTATCTTCCCGTTCCCCGCCTGCGGTCTGGCGTTTCCGGTCGCGGCGACGGCGGAGTCAGAACGGAAGTGCGGCTACCACGTCGCCGACGGTACGGAAGTCGCCGCCGACGGCGATGAGCGAGACGCCCGCGACGGCGAGAAACGCCGCGACGAGTCGGATGCCGAAGTTGCGTTCGCGGAGGACGACGCCGCCGAGAATCACTGCGACGATGGCTTGGGTGTTGACGATGGGCGAGGCGATGCTCGCGGGGACGAGTGCGAACGCCGTCGAGGTGACGTGTTCGCCGAGGGCGACGACGGCACCGGCGGCGGCGAACTTCGGAAGCGCCCCGCGAACGCTCGTCCACCGCCTGAGGGCGAAGGGGAGAACGGCCAGTCCCGCGCCGGCGAAGAGGACGGGAACCCAGACGGCGGTCGGGATGGCGAGTTCTTGAAGCGCGACTCGCTTTCCCACGTCGCTGGCGGCGTAACACGCGGCGCTGACGAGTGCGAGTTGCGCGGGACGGGAGTGGACGGCCCGCCGGAGGGGGTCCGTGAGGGCTCCGCCCCGGTAGTTGGCGACGTAGACGGCGACTGTCGCCACGAGGACGCCCGCAATCTGGAGGGGGCCGAGAAACTGGCTCAGAAGGACCACTTCGATGGGGAGGACGAAGACGGGCGCGAGTTTGTTGATGGGCGCGACGTACGAGACGTCACCTTCGGCGAGAGCGTCCAAGAACAGGACGAACGCGACGCCGACGAGGACGGCGGTTCCGGCGACGACGGCGATGCCGTAGAAGCCAAGTTCGCCGAGCGTCGGGACCGAACCGGGACTCGTCTGCGTCGCGGCGACGGGGAGATACCAGAGGATGGCAAAGGCGTTGACGACGACGGTGACGACGGGGCCGGGGTACCCCCCGAAATACTGCTTCAGAAGGAAGATGTACACGCCCCAGACGACGGCGGCGACGAGAGAGTAGACGATACCGGGTTCGAGAACGACCATTACGAAGCCGGTATCTGTCTCGGCGTAAGAGTCGTTCGGCTTTCGATTCGAAGGCTCACTTCAGCCCGCGAACGTACGTCTGTTCGTGGTCCGGAAAGACCGCAGAGACGGTTTCGCGGCCGTGTCGCTCGGCGAGAAGCGCGCGGAGTTCCCCCTCGTAATCCCCCTTCGAGATGTGTTCTGATGGACCCGACTCCACGTCGAGTGTCTCCTCGACGAGTCGGTCGACGGCGTGTCGGCCGAACCCGACGAGAGGCGAGAGGTAGTCCACGTCGTGTCTGTCTTCGAGGCTCTGCGCTTGCGCGCGGGAGACGGTCGGAACCCGGTCGTCGCGGCGCGTCCCGTCGGCGACGGCGTCCACGTCGAGTTCCGCCACTCGTTCGAGAGCGTGTTCGTGAACCCGTTGGATGCCGTTTCTCGGGTAGCCGTCCTCGGCCATCGCGTCCGCCGCCGCCTCGGCGACGCCGCGGTCCAACTCGACGGTGTCGAAGTCGTAGTCGAGGCGGCCCGCGGCGTCGCGGGCGTGTCTCCAGTCGTCCGTGACGCCGAACCGGCCGGTGACGAGCGTCACGTCGTAGAAGGATTCGAGGAGCAAGGCGGCGAGCGTCGAGTCCTTCCCACCGCTGTAGAGGAGCGCTAAATCCACGTTCGCGTCAGCGCCGGCGGATGTTGAAGCTCTTCGAGTCCGGCTGAAGCTCCTTCAGGAGGCTCTTCATCTGGTCCTCGTCGATGCGGTTCTGGATGCGACCGCTCTGTGCGAGTGCGGCCACCTGCTTTTTGACCTTCTCTGCGAACTCCGGTTTCGACATCTCGACGGCGTTGAGACGCTGGCGCGCGCCGTCGGTCAGATGCTGTTTGAGGATGGCGTCCTGTTGGGCCTCGGCGCGTTCGCGCGCCGCTTCCTGTGCGGCCTCGTCCTGCCCGCCCTGCTGTCCCGCCTGGTCTTGGAGTTCCTGCATCTTCTGCTCGCGCAGCTTCTCCAGCCGTTCGTCTTCGTTGGGATTCCCGCTCATATCGTACAGTTCCGTCGCGTATCTGAAAACGATTACGGACGGGTGTCACGCGCGGCGCGACGCCGTCGCTGGAAGAACGTATCGTCGAAAGCGGAGTTCGGCTACCGAATCAGGCGTAGCGTTCGAGTTCCGGGCGGTCGAGCGACTCGAAGACCTCTGCGGCGGCGTTGTCGAGGAAGCTGCGTCCGTCGTCCGTGATGACGCGGCCGCGACCTTTGGCCGTCCGGACCAGACCCTCCTCTTCGAGCTGCTGGAGAGCCGTTCGGATGACCTTCTTGCTGCCCGTGTCCGAGTGCTTGCCGGAGACGCGGTAGCGGGTCGACCCCTTCTTTCGGCCGCCGTACTCGGTGGAGAGTCGGTCGATGCCGACCGGACCGTCGGTCGCGACCTTCCGGAGGAGCGATGCGGCGCGGACGTACCAGAAGTCGTCCTGCTGCGGCGGGAGTTCCCGCGTCTGCCCCGTCTTGACGAAGGCCATCCACTCGGGCTCCTCGATGCGCTCTTCGAGTCGTTCGGCGACGTCCTCGAGGAGGGCGTCCGCCGGAACGTCATAGATGGTTACCATGGGTATCCGTTCCGGATGGCGTCGTTTAAAGCCATCGTATTCGGGCGGTACGCGACCGATTAGGTGGGTCGTGCGGCACGGCCGGAGCGAGTCTGAACCGGACGGCACGGACGGGGAGGCGGTACTCCACCGCCTACCGCGGCGTCCCCTTGCTGTGAGCGCTGACCCACGCCATCACGGTGCCGCCGATGAGAATGGGAATCCAGTACACCGCGCCGCGGAAGACGACGACGGCGGCGACGGCGACGGAGTTCGTGACCTGCGGAAGTGGGGCCGCGAGCAACAGGATGACGAGGACGCTCTCGATGCCACCGGCGCCGCCGGGAAGCGGCGTCACGCCCGCTATCGCGCCGATGGGAACGACGAACAGGGCGATAGACAGCGGGATGCTGACGCCGATGGCCCGAAACGAGAGCCACAGACCGAGCATCTGGAAGAACCACCCGAACGCGGACATACCGAGCGCCAACGCGAGACCCCGCGGGTTCGCCGCGATGCGCTCTATCGCGCGGAAGAAGCCCTCGATGCGCTTTTCGATTCCGTCTCTCGTCGGCGCGGAGACGCGCGGGACGCGCTCTGCGACCCACTGAATCCGCGGCGTCAGGCTGCTGACGGCCCGCGCCTCCAGTCGATACCGGCGCTGCCACGCGAGATAGCCGACCGACGGGACGGTCACCGCGAGCACAGCGACGGCCACCACCGCCAACGCGATGTCTTGGTTCGTTCCGAGGGTCACCTCCGTCGCGTAGTAGATAGCGCCCATGAGAGCGATCGTGATAGACGGGACGAAGTTGAGCGTGTCGACGCTGGCGATGGCCGCGAGACTCGTCTCGTACTCCGCGTCGGCGGTGCGGGTGATGAGGTACGCGGTGACCGGTTCGCCGCCCGCCTGTCCGAACGGGGTGATGTTGTTCGAGAACATCGCGCCCGTGAAGACGAAGAACGACTTCGCAAAGGAGAGGTCGACGCCGAGGACGCCCAACACCGTCCGGAGGGCGACGCTCCACGCTGCCAACCACCCGATGGTGGCGGCGACGACGAGGGCGATGTAACGCGGGTCCGCGCGTTCGAGGGTACCGACGAGTTCGTCGACGCCCGCGAAGTAGAACAGTACCGCGAACACCGCGAACGCGCCGAGAAATCCCAGTACGGTGGCGCGGAGGTTCTCGCGGGCCATGTGCCGACGGTCGGCCGTCCGCGGCATCAACCCATCGAAAGCCGCCGCCCGAGGCGGTTCGGTAGCGGCGTCCGCGAAACGGGGTGGTTTTTTCGCCGTCGGGAGGGACGTGTGCGTATGGACGAACGAACGGCGCTTCGGGCCCTCGCCGCCGACCTCCCCGGCGCGGGCGACGACGCCGCCGTCGTCGGCGCGCAGGTGGTGACGACGGACATGCTCCACGAGTCCACCGACTTCCCGTCGGGGACGACGCGGAACACCGCGGGGTGGCGGTCCGTCGGAGCGTCGCTCTCGGACGTCGCGGCCATGGGTGCGGCGGCGACGGCGGCAGTCGCGGCCTACGGCGCGCCCTCTCTCGACGAGGACGAACTCAGAGCGTTCGTCCGCGGGGCCAGAGACGTCTGCGAGTCCGTCGGCGCCGAGTACGTCGGCGGCGACTTGGACACCCACGACGAGTTCACCGTCGCCACGACGGCCCTCGGAGACGCTTCGGACCCGGTTCTCCGTTCGGGCGCGTCCCCGGGCGAGGTGGTCTGCGTCACCGGCGCTCTCGGTCGGAGCGCCGCCGGTCTCAGAGCGTTCGAGGCGGGCGACGCGGAGCGCGGAAACGAGCTCTTTCGGTTCCCGCCGCGGGTCGAGTCGGGGGTCGCACTCGCCCCGTACGCGACGGCGATGATGGATTCGAGCGACGGACTCGCGCGGTCGCTCCACCAACTCGCGGAGGCGTCCGACTGCGGGTTTGCCTTCGAGTGGGACCGCCTCCCCGTTCACGACGCCGTCTCTGAGTACGCCGCCGACGGCGGCGACTGCAGAGAGATGGCGGCGTACTTCGGCGAGGATTTCGAACTCGTGTTCACCGTCTCGGAGACGGACCTCTCGTCGGTCCGGGCGGCGGTTCCCGCCCCGGTCACCGTCGTCGGCGAGGTGACGGCCGATGGCGTCGTCGCGGGCGACGGCCCCGTCCCCGACGAGGGCTACACGCACGCCTCGGAGGGGTGAGACGGACCGGAGCGCACGCCCGCTTCAGATGGTCATGACTTCGATGGGGACCAACAGGAAACAGAGCGCCCCGAGCGCGAACGTGACGACGCCGAGTACCATCCGGGTCGGTCCTATCGGCGACTCGTCGACGGGGTCCGCGGGCCCCTTAAACGCGATGACCGTCGAGAGCAGTCCCCAGAACGCCCACAGACCGACCGACTCGTTGATGCTGTAGTCGAGGACGTAGTGGAGGTACCCCGCGAGGCCGAACAGGGCGAGGGGGACGACCGCCGCGACGCGTTCTTGCGCCTCGCCGACCATCGCGCGGACGATGTGACCGCCGTCTAACTGCCCGACCGGGAGGAGGTTCAACACGGTGAAGAACATCCCGACCCACCCGCCGATGATGACCGGGTGGACGGTGACCGACGGGTCGGCGTACTCGGTCGGTCGGCCCAGAAGCGTCGCGATGATGTCCAAAAGCGGCGGGTTGTTGAAGACGATGACCTCACCGCTGCCTTGGACCGCCCACTGGGGGATGGTCATCGGCGGAAGCGAGAGACCGACTGCGGTGACGACGACAGTCGCGACCAGACCGGCGAGGGGTCCGGCGACGCCGATGTCGAAGAGCGCCTTCCTGTCGGGCATCTGCCCGCGCATCTGGATTATCGCTCCGAGCGTTCCGAACGGGAAGACGAATGGGATGAGGTACGGAAGCGAGATATCGACGCCGTGGTATCTCCCGACGAGGTAGTGTCCGAGTTCGTGCGTCGCCAACACGCCGAGGATGGCGGCGGTGAACGGCCACGCGCGGAGGACGACGAGGGGATTCGCGACGATGTCCGAAAACGGGATGTAGTACCACGTCAGCGCCCCGACGAACATCGTCGAGACGATAGTCGCAAACAGGAGGCCCACGTTCTTCCACGGGACGCCGTCGATGCCGTCGGAGACGGGACGGGCGACGACGACGTCCTCGTTTCCCGACGCCGTCGAGGTGACCTCGACTTCGTAGCCCGCGCGTCTGAACGCGGGCCACACCTCTCGGACGAGCATCCGTTCCGGGACGAGTGACTCGCCGTAGTAGAAGACTCGGTCACCGTCGCGTCGCGTCTCGTAGAGGTGAAAGACCGACTGGAGGGCCTCGACCGGCGGGGCCTCCGCCGAATCGACGGATTCCATCGATAGTTCTGTATGTCGCACGTGCGTATAAATCCCGTGACGGGGGTCTACAGACCGGCCGAGGCCGACGGGCGGGGGACGCCCCGTCGGACGCGCCGGACGGTCCTGAGTAAACAGCGGGGAGGTTCGCGGGGACCGTTCGGTCGAAAGTCGCTCAGCGACGAACGCGTCCGCTCACGCGTGGTTCGGCTCGATGCGCCACGTGGTCGCACTCGTGTACGACCACTTCTCGACGGTGATCTCCGTCGCGGACTCGCGGAGTTTCACCATCAGCGCGCCGATTTCCTTGGGCGAGAGACCGACTTCGTCTGCGATGAACTTCGATTTGAAGTACAGCTCTCCGTCCTGCGCCTTATCGACGAGATACTCTTTGAGACGGTCTTCTTTCGAGATGTTCTCGCTCGCGGACTCGGTGGAGGGGTTTGCGGTTGCGCTCATCTGTGTGACCTCACATACCTCTATGCTTCCGAGATAGTATATAAAGAAAGGAACGTTAGTGGGAATTCGACCGCTTTCATCGATAAACAGCGAAAAATGGCCTTTTCACAACGCTTCAGAGATGGCTTAGATGTTTCATAAACGATTTTGAAAGTTCTATTCGTTTCTAAACTAGAGAAATATAGTTGGCAAAAACGGGACCATATTGCCGATTTCTAACCGCTAAATCGGCCCTTGTTGCTGGTTTTGTATCCGTTCGGCCCGCGGATTCGTCCGTCCGTCAGACGCTCGGCGGACGTTGACGGGCGCTGTCACGTCCGGTCGTGGACCCAGAAATCCTCCTCGACCGTGGTCTCTCGTTTGAACAGTGGGACCTCCGCTTTCAACCGGTCGATTCCGTCTTCGACGGCGCGAAACGCCTCTCCGCGGTGGCCCGCGAGGACGACGACGAAGACGATGTCTTCCCCGTCTTCGACGACGCCGGTCCGGTGGTACATGAGAACCTCCTCGACGCCGTCGCGGGACTCGATTTCGGACTCGATTGTCGCCATTCGCTCCTCTGCGACGCCGTCGTACTTCTCGAACTCCAGTTGGACGGTTCGAGAGTCGTCCTCGGCGTCTCTGGCCCGGACACGTCCGGTGAACGTGGCGATTGCGCCCGCGTACTCGGCCCGCGGCGACGTTTTCGCCCGGCGGACGAGTCGTTCGAGGGTGACGTGCGGGTCGCCCGCCTCCGCGAGTTCGACGACGGAATCGATGTCCACCGCCTCCGCGTCGTCGGCTTCGAGGATGCGGTCGCTCGCCGTCTCCCGTCCGTCGAAGACGACTGTCGGCACGTCCGCGTCGGGGAACCCGGACAAGAGCGCGTAGTCGTACTCCGCGGCCAACTCGTCGAGTACGTCGTCGAGGCTCTTTCGGTCGCCCGCCGCGACCCACGACCCGTCTGCGCCGAGTCCGTACGTCGCGTCCGCAGACGGGACGGTATCGACGCTTGGTTCGGTGGCCTTCGAAGAGAGCGATTCGACCGTCGCGACGCGTCCGTCGAGTCGAGGTGCGACCCGTTCGCACAGCGCCGTCGCGCCCGGGCCGACGACTCCGAGTAGGTGCATATCCGAAACGGCGGTCTGCGACGGGCTTTAGTGTTGCTCTGCGGCGTCTTTCGGCCCCGTCGAATCACCCTGCGGCGACCGGGTCGTTCGATACCGCCACCGAGTCGGCGCGACTCCGTCACGGACTTGATAACCCTTAAGACCGGTTCGCGGCAACGACGGGGCAATGAGAGTCGTCATTTCTATCGGCGGGAGCGTACTCGCGCCCGAACTCGACGCCCGACGCGTCGAGGGTCACGCGTCCGTCGTCGAGAATCTCGCCCGCGAAGGGTGCGAAATCGGTGCCGTCGTCGGAGGTGGCGGCGTCGCGCGCGATTACATCCACGCGGCGAGAGATCTCGGGGCCAACGAGGTACAGCTCGACCAGATCGGTATCGACGTGACGCGAATCAACGCCCGCTTGCTCATCGCCGCGCTCGGTCCACAGGTGGACCCGAAGGTCGCACACGACTACGAGGAAGCCGGCGACGCCATCCGCCGAGGGGACATCTCCGTCATGGGCGGCATCATGCCCGGCCAGACGACGGACGCCGTCGCGGCGGCCCTCGCGGAGTACGTCGACGCCGACCTCCTCGTCTACGGGACAAGCGTCAACGGCGTCTACGACGCGGACCCGGGGACGGACGACGGCGCAGAGAAGTACGGCGAACTCTCGGCGTCGGAACTCGTCGACGTCATCGCGCCGATGAGTCGCGACGCGGGCGCGTCCGCGCCGGTCGACCTCCTCGCGGCGAAACTCATCGAACGCTCGCGGATGCGCACCATCGTCCTCGACGGAACCGACCCCCAACGCATCGAACGCGCCGTCCTCACGGGCGAACACGACGGGACCGACATCGTCCCCACCGGCGTCGACGACGAACCGAGTTACTGGGCACAGAAGTAGATGACAGACCAGAACTCTTCGGACGAGGACCCACGAGAGAGCGACCGGACCGCGTCCGGCGACTCCGACGACCTGCCGTCGGTCGACGCGGAAGCCGAGGCCGACGACACCGCCCACCGCGCCTTCTGGGCCGACGAGATAGCCGACCGGATAGAGGCCCGCGACCCGACGGACCCCATCGTCATCAAAGGCGGCGTCTCGCCGTCGGGCGTCCCGCATCTCGGCCACTTCAACGAGATAATGCGCGGCTACTTCGTCGCCGAGAGTCTCCGCGAACGCGGCCACGAGGTCAGACAGGTGTTCACCTCCGACGACAAAGACGCACTCCGGAAACTCCCGCGGAAACTCGCGGACGACGAGTGGAACATCGTCGGCCTCGGCGACGTGAACGCGGGCGCACTCGGCGAGAACCTCGGAAAGCCCTACACGGACATCCCCGACCCCTTCGGCGAGGCGGACTCCTACGGCGCGCACTTCACGAACCTCCTCGAAGAGAGCGCCGACCTCATCGGCGTCCCCATCGAGATGGTGTCGAACACGGAACTGTACGCCGAGGGAGCGTTCGACTCCGTCGTCCGCCACGTCCTCGAACACGCGGACGAGGCGCGCGCGGTCCTCGGCGAGTATCAGGACACGGTAGACGAAGACTACGTCCCGTTCATGGCGCAGTGCGAGGAGTGCGGCATGCTGACGCAGACGATAACCGACGTGGACCTCGACGCAGAAACCGTCGAGTACGTCTGCGAGGGCATCGACGCCGGCGGCCGCCACATCGAGGGATGCGGCCACGAGGGCACCGCCACCTTCCGCGAGGGGAAACTGCCGTGGCGGTTCGAGTGGCCCGGTCAGTGGCAGGTGCTCGGCGTCGACTTCGAACCGTTCGGCAAGGACCACGCCGAGGGGTCGTGGCCCTCCGGCGACGACGTCGCGCGCAACGTCCTCGGCATCGAACCGCCGGTGCCGATGGTGTACGAGTGGTTCACGCTCAACGGCGACCCCCTCTCGTCTTCGGAGGGCAACATCGTCACCGTCGACGAGATTCTCGAACTCCTCGAACCCGAGGTGCTCCGCTATTTCTTCGTCCGTAACCCGAAGAAGGCCAAGGACTTCGATATCTCTCGGCTCGACCAACTCGTCGACGAGTTCGACCGCTTCGAGCGACTCTACTTCGGCGAGGAGACCGACGAGAACCTCGACGACCTCGCAGACCGGGCGTACCCGTTCGTCGTAGACGAGGTGCGGAAGGAACGCGTCCGACTGCCCTATACGTTCGCGGCCGTCCTCGGGATGACGGACGACAGGGACCTCCGCATCCGGATGGCGACGAACGAGGGCTACTTCGACGACGACACACCCGAGTGGGCGATAGAGGAGGCACTCGGGCGCGTCGAACGCGCACACGCGTGGGCGACGCGCCTCGACAACCAGTACAACTACCGCCTACAGGCCGAGATGCCGGACGTGGCGTTCGACGCAGACGTGGAGGCGGCCTTAGACGACTTGGCGGCGTTCGTCGAGGACGGCCACGACGGCGAGGAGATTCAAGGCGAGATATACGAGGCGGCGAAGCGACACGACGTGGACGTGGGGGAGTTCTTCGAGGCGGGCTACCTCCTGTTTTTCGACCAACCGCAGGGGCCGCGCCTCGGCGAGTTCCTCGGCGAACTCGACCGTGACCTCGTGGTGACGCGACTGCGGCGAGAGGCCTGACCGCGTTCGACTCGGCGCCCGACGCCCGTCAGTTCTCCTCTATCGCGTCGATGACGACGGCGCCGACGACGACGAGTCGCGGGTCCACCGAAGTCGTGTCCGCGAGGTCGATCTGATATTTGTCTCTGAAAGAGAACGACTCGTGAATCGACCCGAACGACTCGCCGGCGGGGCTCTCTATGTTGTACTCGAACGGGAGGAACGTCGTCACGTTCCGGCGGATGACGGCCTTCAGGACGCTGTCTTCGCGGATGTACGCCACCGTCTGCCCGTCGGGACCGAGGAGTTCGTACTCGTGTTTCAGAAAGGAGACGGCGCTTCGCTTCACCGACCCGACGCGTTCGCCCGTCTCGGAGTCGACGATGTCGTAGGCCGCGGCGATGTCGAGGACGCTGTCTGCCTTCACGCGGAACCGTTCCGTGCCGGTGTCCGCGTCGGTAAAACGGAAGTCCTCCTTCAGGCGCAGTTTCTTCTTCTTCGATTCGAGGATGGGCTCGTCGTCCTCGTAGACGCGGTACTTCGTGGTGATGCCGAACTTCTGTCTGACTTCGTAGTGGGTGCTTTCGAACATCTACTGTCGGATACTGCTTTCGCCGGTCATATACTCCTTTGGCCGGAGGCCCCCCGAACGCGGTGGAGCGTCGCCGATCCGTAATCCGAACGTCTTTCAGCGCTGCGTCCCTCACTTCCGCTGATGAACACCCTACTTTGGGTTCTCGTCGGTCTGCTGGCGTACTCGTTCGCCGCTTTCTTCCTCCGACGACGCGGTCTCTTGCCCTCCTCGGTGAAGGTACAGGGCCCGTTCACCACGATACACACGAAACGCGGGCGCGACCTCATAGATTGGATCGCGACGCCGAAGCGATTCTGGCGAGCGTGGAGCAATCTCGGCGTCGGTGCCGCCCTCGTCATCATGTTCGGGATGTTCTTTTTCCTCCTCGTACAGGGCGTCTTCATCCTCCGGAACCCGCCCGCGCCCTCCGCGGTCAACCAACCGCAGAACTTCCTCGTCATCCCGGGCGTCAACGACTTCCTCCCCCTTTCGGTCGCCCCCGAAATCGTCTTCGGCCTCCTCGTCGGACTCGTCGTCCACGAGGGCGGACACGGCATCCTCTGTCGCGTCGAAGGCATCGACATCGAGTCGATGGGCGTGTTCCTCTTTACGGTCCTCCCTCTCGGCGCGTTCGTCGAACCCGACGAGGAGAGCCAACGGGACACCGACAGAGGCGGCCGAACCCGGATGTTCGCCGCGGGCGTGATGAACAACTTCGCCGTCACCGCAATCGCGTTCGCCTTGCTCTTCGGTCCGATCATCGCCTCCATCGGCGTCGCGCCCGGCGTGGCCGTCGCGGGGTCCTACGACGGGTCGCCCGCCGCCGCCGGTGGCATCGGCCAAAGCGACCGCATCACCGCGATAGAGGGAACGCCCGTGACGAACGAGAGCACGCTCGACCGAGCGCTCTTCGCCACCGACGCGCGGTCGGTGCAGGTGGAACTCGACGGGGGTGAAAGCGCCGCAAAGCGCGAAGCGCGGACCGTGACGGTCGAACGCTCTCTCGTCGTCGCCGGAACCGTCGCGGGCAATCCCGCGAACCTCTCCGTGAGCGGAGAGGACGACCCTATAGAGGTACAGGCGGTCAACGGCACGCCCGTCTACTCCCAACGCGGCTTCTCGGAGGCGGTCGGCGAGGACCGGTTCGCCGAGTTGACCACCTCTCGCGGGACGGTGACGATTCCGGTCGGCGCGTACGTGACCTCTATCTCCTCGAACGGCCCCGTCGCCGACGCGGGCGTGCCCGACGACTCGTTCGTCGTCACCGCCGTGGACGGAACGCGCGTCACCTCTTCGACGGAACTCGGGAACGTCTTAGACGACATCGCTCCGGGCGAGACGGTGCCGGTCGAACTCTACCACGACGGTTCGCTCGACACTTACGACGTGACGCTGGGCGAGAACCCGCGCGACGGCGGCGGCTTCCTCGGCGTGAACCTGTTCGGGACGAGCGGACTCCTGTTGACCGACTTCGGCGTCCAGTCGTACCCCGCCGGGACCTACGTCGCACTCCTCGGCGGCGACGGCGGCCCCGACGCCGCGTCACTCTCCGGTGCCGTCGCGGACTCGCCGCTGAGCGCGGTGTACGTCTCGCTCATCCTGCCGCTTGCCTCTCTCGTTCTCGGCATCCCGAACTTTCCCGGCTTCACGCAGAGCGTCTTCAACTTCTACACCGTCGGCGGCGGGCCGTTCGGCTTCCTCGGAACCGGAGTGTTCCTCCTCGCCAACGTCTGCTTTTGGGCGGCGTGGATAAATCTCCAACTCGGGCTGTTCAATTGCATCCCCGGGTACCCGCTCGACGGGGGCCGAATCCTGCGGACGAGCGTCGAAGCCGTCGTCTCTCGCCTCCCGGTGGACGAACCGTACCCCCTCGTCAGAACCATCACCACGAGCGTCGGCGTGACGATGTTGCTGTCGCTTCTCGTTCTCATCTTCGGGCCGACGGTTCTCGGCGGGTGAGCGGTTACCCGTCGTCTTCGTCCACGCCTTCGCGTTCGTAGAACTCCTCGGGCGTCGCGTCGATTCGCTCGAACTCGCCGAAGTCGCGTTCGTGGTGCCGAATCAGTTGTTCTATCACCCACGAACTGAACGTCTCGTCGTACCGCCACCCGTCGCCGGGAGCGTCGAGTTCGAACCGGTCGTCGGTGGCGAACCCGACGTAGACGTGGTAGAAGCCGAGGATGACCTCCGCGAAGTCGCGGGCTTTCCCGCCCGTCTCGCGGCGTTTCTCCGCGAGTTCCTCTCTCCCGGCGTCCGTGAGTTCGAAGTATTTGCGGTCCGACTCCGCCTCGCGTTCGACCCGCCGGGCCCAGCCTTCCTCCTCGAACTTGTAGAGGATGGGGTAGACAGTACCGTACGACGGTTCCCAGTGGCCGCCGCTTATCTCCGTTATCTCTTTGAGTATCTCGTAGCCGTACCTCGGTTTCTCCTCGAGCAGTTCGAGTACGACGTACGAAATGAGGCCTTTCGGGGGGCCGCTTTTCCGCATCGGAGGTTGTTTCCGACTATCCGGGTGAAAGGGTTTCGGTCGGGAGAGTGCCGTAGACGGACCCTGGACGGAGTCGATTCTCGAACCGCGACGGCGACTCGCAACTCCCATACGGGAGGACTCCGAACTAGAGCGTATGCCAGAGGCCCCACCGACCGACGAGGGCTGGTTCGTCCTGCACGACTTCCGAACCGTAGACTGGGACGCGTGGCGCGACGCGCCCGCCCACGAACGGGAACGCGCGATAGAGGAGGGCGTCGCGCACCTCCGAACGCACGAGGCGGTCGAAGACGCAGAAGAGGGCGCATCCGCCGTCTTCTCCGTCCTCGGTCACAAGGCGGACCTGCTCGTCGTCCACCTCCGACCGACGTTAGACGACCTCTCGCGGGCCGAACGCCAGTTCGAGCAGACGGCTCTCGCGGCGTTCACGGAGCAACCCACGTCGTACGTCTCGGTCACCGAAGTGTCGGGGTACGTCTCCCAAGACTACTTCGAGGGGAACGAAGACGAGATAGACGCCGGCCTGCGCAACTACATCGAGGGGAAACTGAAGCCCGATATCCCCGACGACCAGTACGTCGCGTTCTACCCGATGTCGAAGCGCCGCGGCGAGACGTACAACTGGTACGACCTCTCCTTCGAGGACCGGTCGGAGATGATGTCCGACCACGGCGACACCGGCCGCGACTACGCCGGGAAGATAAAGCAGGTCATCGCCTCCTCCGTCGGGTTCGACGACTTCGAGTGGGGCGTCACCCTGTTCGCCGAGGACCCGGTGGAGATGAAAAACATCGTCTACGAGATGCGGTTCGACGACGTCTCCTCGAAGTACGGCGAGTTCGGCCAGTTCTACGTCGGCCGCCGCTTCCCGCCCGCGGACCTGGGCGCGTACTTGGACGGTGAGTCGGTGCCGACGGCCGACCACGACTCCCCGCACGGCGAACACGGCGGCGCGCACGGCGAAGCGCACGGCCACGCCCACGGCGACTCCGCGCACCACGGCGACGGTGGCGGCGGCCAACACGGCCACGGCGGCGGAAGCGCGCACGGCGACGCCCCCCACGGCGAGGACGGCGGCGACGACGAGTCCGACGACATCCGCGGCGAACTCGAAGACCTGAACATCTACGCCGGAACGCCCCACGGCGAGGACGTCTACGCGACGGTCCTCTACTCCGAAGCGGAGACGGACGACCTGTTCGAGGAGGTAGAGGGCCTCCGCGGCAACTTCGAGCACTACGGCACGCACGTCAAGACGGCCGTCTACGAGGCGAACGAACGCGACAGAAGCGCCGTCGTGAGCATCTGGGACACGCCGTCGGCCGCAGAGACGGCCGCCGGATTCCTCTCGGAACTCCCCGGTATCGTCTCACGGGCGGGCGAGGAGTCCGGATTCGGGACGATGGGAATGTTCTACACGGTCAAATCCGACTACCGCGAGGAGTTCGTCGAGAAGTTCGACACCGTCGGCGGCCTGTTGGCGGAGATGGACGGCCACCAAGACACCGACCTGATGGTGAACGTCGAGGACGAAGACGACATGTTCATCGCCAGTCAGTGGGACGCCCGCGACGACGCCATGGCGTTCTTCCGGTCCGACGAGTTCCGCGACACCGTCCAGTGGGGCCGCGACGTGTTGGCCGACAGACCCCGCCACGTCTTCCTCGCCTGAGGCGACGGAGCGAGAGCGCACGCTCTATTTTTGTTTCGACCGACGCCGTTGCGACTGCGCGTCAGACGCGTCTCCGACGAGCGGTTTCGAATGGAAACGAAGGGGTTCGGCGTCGTCGCCTCGAACGCCCCAGAGGCGGTCCCCGGGTGGCCGAACCGCTCTCGGCGTCGGCAGAGCGCGTTACTACGCCGTCCGGACGAAGACGCGGCGAATCAGGACGTGAACCCGCCGGGGAACCACTCGATTCGGGTCGCGTCCGTGTCGTAGTCGACGACGCCGAAAGCGGCCATCTTCGGGAGGTGAAAGTGGTGGAGGCTGAGCGCCACTCGCTGTACGCTCTCGTCGTCGAGGCTGTCGCCGTTCTCCCGTTCGGCGACTGCCGCCGCCACGTCGTCGAGTTCGACCGGCACAGTCCGGTCCGCGAGGACGTCGAGCGCCGTCTTGCATCTCTCCTCTCTGAACAGCCTTCGGGACTCGTTTTCGGTCAGATACTCCGATTCCGCGCCCGTCCCCGTGCTTTCGTGTGGCAGTCGTGTCATGTGTGTCCGACCAGCGACGGTGGCTGGATGTCTCGACGATGGCACCAACCGCGCCTAAGAGTTCAGTCTTAGTGAGTAGGTACTGTTGGGGGCTCCTATCAGTCGGAACGCTCGATCTACCGGGACGAATCCGCGTTTTCGAGGCGAATCAGGGGTTGTGCGTCTGGTTTCGCCCCGTACCTCCGTCGGCGGAGGGTAGATAACCCTCGCCCGCGAGGAACCGGTGATGGACGATGGATCGTTGACCGAGTGCCTTCGAGAGACGCTCGCCCTCTTCGAGGAGTCGGGGGCCCCGCAGACGACGACCGAGGTGTCGGACCGCCTCGACGTGGGCCGGCGGAGCACCTACGAGCGGTTGGAACGACTCGTCGAACGCGACCGACTCCAAACGAAGGCGGTCGGCGCGAGCGCGCGCGTCTGGTGGCGACCCTCGCCGACCGCCGAGCAGTCGGCCCGCGCCTGCGACGGCCGCGAGGACACGTCCTCCGGCGAACCCGTCGACGCCGCGGAACGGCAACGCGCCGAAGAAACGATGGAGAGGCAGGAGCAACGGCTCGCGGCGCTGAACAGTCTCAATCAGGTCGTCAGGGAAATAACGGACGCGGTCATCGACCAGTCCACGCGCGAGGAGATAGAGCGGACCGTCTGTGAACGCCTCGCCGACACCGAGTCGTACCTCTTCGCGTGGACCGGCGACGTCGACTCCGCCAGCCGGACGGTGAGGCTGCGGACGGAAGCCGGCGTCGAGGGATATCTCGACGGCGTCACGATATCGGTCGACCCGGCCGACGACCGAAGCGGGGGACCGACCGGGAGGGCGTTCAACACGGGCGAGGTCCAGACGACGCGCGAAACCGACAGCGACCCCCGCCACGACCCGTGGCGCGACCACGTCCGACGGTACGGCTTTCGCTCGTCCGCGGCGGTGCCGATCATCCACGAGGGCACCGTCTACGCGGTACTGAACGTCTACGCCGACCGACCGAACGCTTTCGAGGGAGAGGAGGGCGAACTCATCGGGCAACTCGGCGAAGTCGTCGGCCACGCCATCGCGGCTATCGAACGCAAGCGGGCGCTGATGTGCGACGAAGTCGTCGAACTGGAGTTTCACGTGCCGGACGTCCTCGGCCCGTTCGGAATCGAGGGGCGGGCGAGCGGACTGATCAGGTACGAACACACGGTCCCGAGAGGAGACGGGGAGTTCGTCCTGTTCGGGCGCACGACGCCGGACGGCGCGGAAACCGTGCGGACGATGGCCGCCGAGGTTCCGTTCTACGACGGCGTCACCTTCCGCGACTGCGGCGACGAGACGGCGTTCGAACTCCGCGTCTCCGAACCGCCGGTCCTGTCGGCCGTCGCCTCGTTAGGTGGGTCGGTCGAACGAGCGGTCATCGAAGACGGGGACTACCACCTCACGGTGCATCTGTCCCCGAGCGCCGACGTCCGGCGACTCCTCGACGCCATGGTCGAGACGCACCCCGCGATGACGCTCCTTCGACGACGGCAACTGACTAAACGCGACCGACGCGTCGATTCCGGCGACGCGCTCACGTCGTCTCTCACCGACCGCCAGCGTGCGGCGCTCGAAATCGCGTACCGCGCGGGGTTCTTCGAGTGGCCACGAGACGCCTCCGGCGAGGACGTCGCGGGCTCGATGGGCGTCGCCGCGCCGACGTTCCACCAGCACCTCCGGGCCGCCGAGAAGAAGGTGTTCGAGTCGCTGTTCTCGCCCGCCCGCCGATAGCGGACGAGTTCCGGGCGCTCACTCGGTCTCTCGCTCTCGAATCCGCATCCGCTCTCGGTCCGCCGTCGGTTCGTCGTACGACTCCGTCTCGACCAACCGTTCGAGGCGGCGTTCGAACTCGTCGTGGTCTATCTCGCCCGCGGCGTACCGACTGCGCAGGCGTTCGATGGCCCGTTCTTCGTCTTCCGCCTCGTACTCGCGTTCGGCCGAACGCTCGGCGTCGCTACCGTCTCCGAAAATCCTCCGAACGACGCCGTCTATCGCGTACCCCGTCGCCGTCAACACCGGAACGAGCACGAGAAACGCCAACACGGGGTTCCCGCCGGAGACGAGAACCAGCGTCGTCATCCAGAGGGCGACGACGAAGCCCAACAGAGCGGGGTTGTCTTTCAGCGTCTCGGCCTGTCTGGAGAACCACTCTCCTGCGTCGTGGAGGGCAGTCATGCCGGGAGTATTTGTCAACCGAGAGAATATAACTTCGGTTCGCGTTCGGTCGTCCGCGTCGCTCGGTTCGACCGGCGGGACACCCGCTGTCCGTCGGTCACTCGGTCTCTCGGTCTCGGACCCGCGTCCGCTCTCGGTCCGCCGCCAGTTCGTCGTGCGACTCCGTCTCCAGCAGTCGTTCGACGCGGCGTTCGAACTCCGCTTCGTCGATGTGTCCGGCGGCGTACCGCTCTCTGAGGCGCGCGAGCGCGTCGTCCGCCTCGTCTTTCTCCCCGGTTGCTTCGTCCGACTCGCCTCGCTCGCGTCCCCACTCGACTACGTCCGTCGCGTAGGAGAACGCGAGCGCGAGAATCGCACCGACGAGAAAGAAGCCGACGAACGCCGACAGCGGCGACCCGCCGTTGACGAGGGCGAATCCGCCCGTTGCGACGGCCAAAGCGAGGGCGAACTGCCAAGGGTGGCGGTGGACGAACGCGGCGAACCCCTCGTCTCTGAGCGTGTCGAGCGACGACATGCGCCTACGTGAGTCGCCCTCGGTGAAAAGAGCCGCGTCGGTCAGCGACGCGACCGGAGGTAGCCGACGAGGCCGAAGACGCCCGTGAGTGCGGTCAGGAGGTCCCACGGCGACGCGTCGGTCTCTCGCCCGCGGGCGTCCCGGCGAACCCACGCCACCGACACGGCGTGGACGAACGCGGTCACGGCGAGAAACGCTTTCGTCGTTCGGTTCACGGCGTTAGTCCGCTGAACCGCGCGGCCCCGAACTCGGCTGTTTGTCGATGCCCGCGGCCGCGATGTCGTCGCCGCCGACCGACGAGCGGAGTTCGTCCATCCCGTCGTCGCGGTCGATTCCGAAGTTGTCCTCGTAGAGGTCGGCGACGCGGTCCATCTCCTCGTCGCTCAGTTTCGGTACGTCGGAGGCGGCGGCCCACTCGGTGATGTCCTCGCGCGTGTGGAACGTCGGCGTGACGCTCGCGACGGCGTCGTGGCTCAGGAGGTACGCGATGGCGGCCTGTCCCATCGTTCGCTCGCCGTCTCGCTCCAAGAAGCGGAGCGTCTCTAGCTTCTCCCACCCCGTCTCGTACCACGCGTCGGGGCGGAAGCCGCGGTGGTCGTCCAAGTCGTGGCCCGTCTCGGGCGTCACCTGTTCGTTGAGCAATCCCGACGAGTGCGGCACGCGCGGGACGAGACTCGTCGAGGAACCGGTCTCTTCGATGGTATCGAGGAAGTGGTTTCCGACCTCCTGTTCGAAGAGGTTCCAGACGAGCTGTACCGAATCGAACTCCTCGGTGATGGCCATGTCGCCCTCGGCCAGCCAGCCGATGGAGGGGCCGAGCGCCCATCCGACGGCGTCTACGACTCCCTCCTCTTTGAGTTCGTCGAGGGCTTCGAGCACGTCTTCGTCGACTTCGTCGACGTTTGCGTTGTGGAGTTGGAGCAGTTCGACGTGGTCGGTGCCGAGTCGGTCGAGGCTCTTTTCGGTCGCAGAGCGGACCCACTCGCCCGTCATCTCCTTGGGGAGTTCGCCGTGTCCGGCCTGCGGGTTGTTGTAGAAGTCGTAGCCCACCTTCGTCGCCAGCGTCACCTCGTCGCGGTACTCCGCGAGTGCCTCGCCGACGACTTCCTCGCTGTGGCCGTGTCCGTACACGTCGCCGGTGTCGAAGTAGGTGATGCCCTGCTCTATCGCGTGGTGGATCAGGTCGATGGAGTCCTCCTTCGACCTGTCTCCCCACCAGTCGGTGCCGACGACCCACGCGCCGAACCCGACTTCGCTGACCTCCACGTCCGAATCGCCCAGCGTCCGGTAGTTCATATCCCGTGGTTGGGGTTCGGGTCACTTTAGCCCACCTTTTCGCGCCTCGGGTGCGCGTGACACACCACTCTCGCCTCGGTGACGCCGAACGGACCGCTACGTAGCGCGTTCGTCGCTACCGAAGCCGAACCTACACCGAAACGCCCCGGTCGCTATCGGCGGTGACCTCTCCACTGACAGACGAGCGACCCGACCCGAGACCGAAAAGAGATATCGAACCACGAGTTAATACTCCTCCACTCGAAGGACAGCGACGATGGACGAACTGCCGGTCCGCGTCGCGTTCCTGCACGCGGACGAACTTACCGACGAACAACGCGCCGCCCGCGAGTGGTGTGAGCGGACGGTCGAATCCGTCGAGAGCGTCGCCCTCGCCGAGGTGTCGTCCGGCGACCGGTCGCTCTCTCGGTTCGACGCCGCGTGGTGGCACCGAGACGACCCGCTCGATTCGGTTCGAGAGGACGCCGCCGCCTGCGCCGACGCCGTGAGAGCGTTTCTCGACTCCGGGAACGGCCTCTGTCTCACGCTTCGCGCTCTCTCTGCGGTCGTCCCGTTCGGCGTCGATTCCGTCGCGCCGGACGCCGTCGGCGTCGAGACGCCCGCGGAACCGAGCGGACTGATAAAGAAGCGCACGTTCGACGACCACCCCCTGTTCGAGGGGTTTCCCCTCCGCGAACTCCACACCCAACCCGCGGAGGCGACGCGGCCGTTCGCCCGGTACGAGCAGTCGCTTCCCGCCTCCGGCGACGTACTCGCCGCCACGATTCGCGGCGAGGAGTTCCACGTCGCCCAGAAAGCGGCGTTCGCGTGGCGCGTCGGCGAGGGAGACGTTGACGAACGGAGTTCGTCGGCCCGCCAGACGCGGTCTGGCGACGTGTACGGAATCGGCTCGGAAGTCACCTTCCTCTCGACGACGGATTTCGAGGCGGCGGACGCCCAACGGAGGCTCCTCCGCAACGCTCTCGCACTCCTCGGCGGCGACGCGCGCCGTCGCCCGAGGTTCACCGACAGACCCGACGACGCGGAGGGGTTCGACGCGGTGCGCGCGGAACTCGCAGACGACCACCGTCGGCCGCGCTACCACCTCGCGCCGCCGGCGGGATGGCTGAACGACCCGAACGGCATCCTCCAGTACGAGGGGACGTACCACGTCTTCTACCAGTACAACCCCGGCGGGCCGTTCCACGGAACCATCCACTGGGGCCACGCGACGAGCGACGACTTGGTTCACTGGGAGGACCGTCCCGTCGCCCTCGCGCCGGACCCGGACGGCCCGGACCGAGACGGCGTCTGGTCCGGATGCGCCGTCCTCGACGACGACGGGACGCCGACGCTCGTCTACACCGGCGGCCGCGGGCGCGACCAACTCCCCTGTCTCGCGACGACGGACGACCCGACGCTGGACACGTGGGAGAAACACGGCGACAACCCCCTCTTGTCGGCTCCCGACGGGGATATCGACCTGCTCGAAACCGACGACTGGCGCGCGGAGTTCCGCGACCACAACGTCTGGCGCGAGGGTGACACGTGGTACCACCTCATCGGCGCGGGCGTCGCGGACACCGGCGGGGCGGCCCTCCTCTACAGGGGACCGAACCTCAGAGAGTGGGAGTACGTCGGCCCCTTGCTGGTCGGCGACTGGGAGGGCCACGGCGTCGTCTGGGAGTGCCCCGAACTGCTCGACTTCGGCGACAGACAGGTGTTGCACGTCTCGAACTACAGCCACGTCGAGTACTTCGTCGGCACCGCGTCGCTGGACGACCCGTCGTTCGACGTCGAGCACCGCGGGCGACTCGACTACGGAGACTACTACGCGCCGCAGTCGACGCGAACGGACGACGGGCGCGTCCTCGCGTGGGGGTGGACGCCCGAAGCCCGCGACGTCGAGGCGCAGTGGCACGCCGGGTGGTCGGGGATGCTGACCGTCCCCCGCGAACTCTCCGTCGAAGGCGGGCGACTCCGTCAGCGACCCGCGCGAGAACTGACCGCGCTTCGCGGCCGCCGCGCCGCCGAGGGTGACGTCTCTCTCGCCGCCGCCGAGTCTCGAACGCTCGACGTGTCGGGGAACGCGTACGAACTCGCGTTCGACGCGCGGGTCGGTTCCGAGGCAACGCTCGAACTCGGCCTGTTCGAGTCGCCCGCGAGAAACGAGCGAACCGTCGTCCGCTACGACGGCGACGAACTCGCCGTCGACCGGTCGAAGAGCGCCCTCGACGGGGTACCCGACACCGAGGAACAGCGAATGCCCGTCGGCGGCGACTCGCTGTCGCTTCGAGCGTTCGTGGACGGCTCTGTCCTCGAACTGTTCGCGAACGAACGGCGCTGTCTCACGAGTCGCGCCTACCCGACGCGGGCGGACGCGGACGGCGTCTCCCTCTCCGCGCGCGGCGGGCCGGTCCGAATCACCGGACTCGACGCGTGGGAACTCGACGCGGCGTTCGAGGCGCGGGAACGCTGAGCGACCGGCGTTCGGATTCAGTACTCGCCGGGCCTCTCGCGTTCGTCTCCGGCCCGTCTCCACCACGGCTCCGGCAGTTTCTCGCGCGGGAGCGGTAGGTGGCCGTGGTCGAGTGCGCCGACGACGCGCGTCTCCGCCCCGTCGAGTTCGAGTCGAACGGTGGGGGCGAGCGTTCCGCCGAAGCGACGGCGCTGTTCGGACTCGGGGAGGAGAGCCACGTCGTCCATCGTCGGACGGTCGTACTCGTGGTAGTTGAAAAACGAGGTGGCGAGCAGTTCGTCGCCGTGGTCGTACGCCAGCCACGAGTACGCTTGGAACGGCGCGCCCCGCGGGTTCGTGAGGACCATCCCGTGCCCGTTCAGCGGTTCGTAGTCGCCGCGCAACCCGTCGGCGACGAACCCGTACAGGGCGTCGTACCCCTCCAACCCGGGCGCGAACGTGTGGACGTGACTGGAGACGAACAGGTAGTACGTCCCGTCGCGAACGACGAGATGCGGGCGTTCGAGTTCCTGATTCACGCAGACGGCATCCAACAGGGGCGGGCGCAACTCGAACGCCGTGGGGTCGCCCGTCGGCGAGTGGGCGATACCGACGCTCCCGTTGAACTCCTGTTCGCCCGCGTCGCCCCCGCAGGCGTCGGACCCCTCGGAAACGGGCGTGTTGGCCTCGAACAGCAGGTACGTCTCCCCGGACGCGGGGTCTTCGAAGAACCACGGGTCGCGGAACGTGTACGTCATCCCGCGGTACTGGTCTTCGGTCTCGTACCATTCGCCGTCGGGTTCGAGGAGAATCGAGTGCTCCCACGGGCCGTCGATGGTCGGGCCGTCGTCGCCGACGGTCAGTCGGCCGCCCTCCGCGAGAGCGATTCGCTGCGAGTACGAGAGCGCTCTCTCTCGCGCCCGCCCGGCCGCGGTGTAGTAGCAGTAGACGTCCCCGTCGTCGTACACAGTCGACCCGGCCCACTGCCGAGAGCCGAACGCCTCGTCGTCGAACACCGGTCCGCCCGTCTCCCACCGTTTCCCGTCCTCGGAGTAGAAGTATCGGAGCGTCGCCACGTCGTGGCGCTTCCCCGGGAGCAGTTCCGCGGACGCCGTCAACGCCACGATGACTCGGTAGCCGCCGACGTCGGCGATAGTCCCGTCTCGCTCTCTGAGGAACCAGGTGTCCCAGATGTGCAGTCCGTCGTCGACTCGCTTCTCGGCCGGGTAGATGACCGGCGCGACGTTCGAATCGTCGCGACGCAGGCCCGAGGCGTGGTCGCGCGTCCACGCCGACCGGTCCCCCGCGTCTGAGGGGGCGGTCTGTCGGTCGTCACCGTTCATGGGGGTATCTCTCGGACGGCGCTGAAGTGAGCATCGGTGTTCGATGGCACACCTGTCCGAGGACGGTTCGCTCGCGCCGCCTCGCGAACCGGCCGTCGAACGCGGCGTGTTCGCGGATACGCGGGGTCGTCTGTGCCGTCTCGGGGAGTTCGCGTTCGGTTCACCACCGTCTGCGCACAACCGAACCGATTTGTCTTCGGGAGGCGAACCAAGATGCAATGACGAAAGTCCACGTCTCTCTCCCCGAGGAGGCGGAGCGGAACGTCCAGTCGTTTATCGACGAGGTGGACGAACGACTCTCCTCCGAGGAGGACACCTGCGAGGTCGTCAGAGACGTTCTCGTCGACCTCTACGGCGACCGCGAGGCGTACGAACGGTGGCAGGCGGGCGAGGATATCTCCGCGGCCGAACGCGTCCGACTGCAGGGGTACGACCCGTGCAACGCGACGCTGGAGTCGGAGTACTACGCGGAGAAGGACGAATCGACGTTCACGCGCTCGAAACACCTGCAGTGGCTCTGGCGGCAGTTCGACGCGACGCCGATGGCCGACAACATCCACTTTGCGCTCCGATTCAGGCAGATGCTCGCGAACCACCTCTTCGAGGAGTGCGGGGACAACTGCCGCTTTTTCAAAGGTATCACGTTCACCTACGGCCACAACATCACCATCGGCGACAACACCGTCGTCCACGACGACGTCCACTTGGACGACAGGGGGAAACTGACTATCGGCGACCGGGTGTCCATCTCCGACAACGCCCACGTCTACAGCCACGACCACGACATCGTCGACCAGACGAGAGTCGAGAACTTTCACACCGTCGTCGAGGACGACGCCCGAATCACCTACGACTCGATGGTCCGCGCGGGCTGCCGAATCGGCGAGAACGCCGTCGTCGGCGCGCGCGCGGCGGTGCAAGGCGACGTGCCCGCCCACCACATCGTCGTCGGCATCCCCGCAAAGAGCGTGAAGGTAAAGCCGGGGTGGGAGTCCGTCGCGGACCCGATTCAAGACAGACTCACGAACCGACAGGAAGAACGGAAGATCCCGTACGACCTCCCCGACGACCTCGAGACGTTCGACGAGTTCGGCCGCGACCTCTCCAAACCGGACTCCTCTTGAACGGGGTCCGAGTTCGAATCGAGGCAAAATCAGCCGATTCGTCCGAAGGATAAAGTGCCCTGGTACCGTCTAGCACAGTATGGACGCGTGGGGATGGATAGTCGTCTACGCCATCGGCCTCACGGTGCTCCAGTTGGTGGTGTACCGGTACCTCCTCGGCGACGACGAGGGTGTCCAGTACGAGACGCCGTTCGGCGCCGACGGGGACGACGCGTCGAACGGGGAGTCTCACGTCCGGACCGCACCCGGGGGACGCGACGCGGTGGGCGTCCCGCGACTGCAGGCGACCGAGTTGCGGGACGACGCGCCCGACGGACCGACCGCGCGCCTCTGTCCCCGGTGCGGAGTGGAGAACGAACCCGACCGGACGTTCGACCGGTGCTGGAACTGCGCGGGTCGACTCACGTAATCGCGCGTGCGTCTCCGCGTTCGAACCGTCGGTATCGGCCGCCACGTAGTCTGTACTCTCGACCATGCCCCGCGCGATAGCCATCAACGTCGCTGCCAACACGAACCTCCCGGGCGTCCGCGGGCCGGTGTATCCCGACGGAACGTTCGTCTACGTCCCGATACCGGAACGAAAACCCACCCTGCCCGTTGCCACGGTGCCGACGTACGCGGACCTCGACCCGCCGGTCGAACTCCCGTCCGACGCGATGGACCGACCGGTCCACCTCGACCCGGAGTTCGCGACGTATCCGTACTGCGAGTCGTACACGTACGGCGACGACCACGCGGTGAAGGCCGGTCCGCTCTCGACGCTCGACCCCGGCGACTGGCTCCTGTTTTACGCGACGCTCGACTTCCACGGCGAGTACGACGAGGCCGAACCGTATCTCTCGCCCGACTGGGGGGTCTACCTCATCGGCGCGTTCGAGGTGGCGTTCGCGGTGACGGGCGAGGAGTACGAGACGCTCTCGACCGTCGATCGCGAGCGATTCGCCAACAACGCCCACGTCAAGCGCGACCCGTTCGACGCGAAGGTTCTCGTCGCCGGAACGCCGAACTCCCGCCTCTTCGACCGGGTCGTTCCGCTCAGTTCCCCGGCGGCAGGTGCGGACGCGAACGAACTCGTCACCCGACTCTCGAACGACTCGGGCCGCGGTCCGTGGTGGCGTCGCCGCCTCTGGTTCGACGACGACGCCACCGCGACGCTTCTGGACCTCCTCGACTCCCGAGCGTTCGACGACTTCTTCGGGTGACCGACCCGGAACCGACGGACGGGTGGGCGCGAGGTTACCACCTCGGCGCGCGACTGGCGCGCGTGCGGCATCCCCCGCCACCCGGACGAACTGCAGTTCGGTGGCGTCGGGCGCGTCCCGTCTACTCCGGCGTCCGCGTCGGCGACCGAATCGGAGACGTCGCCGCCGACAGTCTCTGTTCTCTGTAACTCTCGACGGCAAACCTTTTGCCCCCTGCTACGGAGTCGCGTCCATGAACCGACGCGACGGCCGTAGCTCTCGGACGCTCTCTCGACGCCGTCTGCTCTCGATTTCCGCCGTCGGCGCGGCGGGCCTCGCGGGGTGCGGAGGAACGAACGCCCGAAACGACGACGACGGGGGCGAAGACGGGGGTGGCGAAGAATCGGAGACTGACTCCGAACGCGACTCGACGTCGGCCCGGACCGACGAGGAAACGAGTCTGGGCTACGTCAGGGTGGTGAATCTGCACGACCAGGCGCACACGATGCACGTCCTCGTGGAACGCCGCGGCGAGGTGGCGTTTTGGTCGTCGTATCGACTCGGCACCGACTCGGACGGAACGACGAGACGGGTCGACGGGCCGTGGACCGAGAACGCGGAGAGTTACACGGTCCATTTCCGAATCGACGAACGCGAGGAGTGGCGCACGTTCGCCACGGAGAAGACGGACTTCCCGTGTTACGGCCTCGAAGGACGAATCGGTGCCGACGGCCAACTCGGCGTTTGGGTCGAAGACACCCCCGGCGCCTGCGAGACGACCACGGCGGAGGACTGAGACGCGACTGCCTGTCTCGCTTCGTTCGTCGCAGAATGCGCCGACCGGGAATTGAACCCGGGCTATTAGCTTGGGAAGCTAATGTCCTACCACTGGACCATCGGCGCTCCGTGCGGGTCACGCTTCGTCTGCACTCGGAGAGTGGAGACGACGATTCGAAACCACGGCTCCGCGCTTTATATCGGTTGCGAAACTCACACCCCTTCGCTCTCGACTCGGGTGAGAGGGGAACCGACCACGGGCCGTGACGCGGTACCCGGACGAACCGACGGCAGTGGCCACTAACGATATGCGTTCTCGCCGACAATCACGACTGCGGACAGAGGCACTCCCAAACGCACTATCTCTCTCGCGGTTCGACTTCTCGCTTCGGGACGTACACTCCGAACGCCGTCGGATATCGCCCCGCACCGACCACCGGCACGAACGACGGAGAAGCGTTCTCTCCGCTGTACAGACGGGATTACTGATACTGAAGCCTAAGTGCGAGCCGCGTGAGACGACGCCCATGAGCGAGTCCGATACGGGACCGGTCACGGTACCGCGTCAGGTCCACTGCGAACTCACGACGATGCGCCAGATGGGTACCCACGACATGCTCTCGGAGGACGTACTCGACGGGTTGGAGACGTACAACTTCGACGCCGCGAGGCAGTGGGTTCTCGAACACCCAGACGAGTACGTCCGTTCCCTAGAGCAGGGGATGCGAGACGAGACTCTCGTCGGCGCGTCGTCCGAATAGGGGCCCGATTCAGGGTACTTCCGTCGGGACGGTGGGCGAACGGTCGAATCCGCTCTCGACCGGTCTCTATCTCTCGCCGAAACGGAACCGGAAAAAATGACAATCAGTTAGTCAACTTCGGTGATTATACCAGCATACATACAAAAGTATCTGAGCGTAGTAGTCCGGTTAATTTTCCGATAGAGGCACTCTCAGCCAGATGCCGTATCAGATATATACGATATCGGTTTGTTGCTTCCGGTGGTGTCATAGATGTTCTACCACGAGGGAAGTAAGCTCCAGTACAAAGTCGAAGTCGAAGACCCGGACCCGATATTCGCGAAGATGCTACAGCAGGCCATCGGCGGCGTCGAGGGCGAACTCCGCGTTGCGCTGCAGTATATGGCGCAGGCGGCGGGTCTGCCGCAGACTGAGGAGTTCATGCCGTACAAACGGGCGCTCATGAACACCGCAACCGAGGAGTTCGGCCACATCGAGATGCTCTCGACTGCGGTGCACAAGAACCTCCAGGGAGCGCCGGTCGAACTGAAAGAGGAGATGAAACACGGCGACGACTACACGACCCTCGCCGGACTCCAACCTCGGCAGTTCCTCTCTGGCGGTCTGAATCCGCTGTTCGTCGACGCCAACGGTGTGCCGTTCAACGGGAACTACGTCGTCGCCTCCGGCAACCTCGCGGCCGACATGTGTTCGAACATCGCCGCCGAATCGACGGGGCGACAACTCGCCTGCCGCCTCTACGAGATGACCGACGACCCCGGGATGAAGGACATGCTCTCGTATCTCATCGCCCGCGACACGATGCACCAAAACCAGTGGATACAGATCCTGAAGGACCTCGGCGACTCCGAGGAGGTGTTCGACGTGTTCCCGATTCCGGACAGTTTCCCGGACGACGAGGAGAACCAGGAGTTCAACTACTCGTTCATGGCGACGGACGTAGAAGGGCAGTCGGACCCAGAAGCGCCCTGGACGTCGGGCGCGGCGCCGGACGGGGAAGGGACGTTCTCGTTCATCAACCAACAGGACGTCGAAGGGTACGACCCGGGGATACAGGTCTCGAAGCCCGAGACGCACAACAACCCGTCGCCACAGGGCGAAGACGCTGACGAGTAACTGACCGAGTCGCCCACCTCTCTCGTTCGACTCGCGTTCCTCTACGTCAACCGCGATTCACTCTCGAAGCGACTCGTAGAGGAGTTCCTCCGGACGTACTCCGTCGGAGTGCGAGACGAGTCCGCGGCCGCCGTGCGACGCCGCCTCGGTTCTCTCTCAGTCGTCTTCGATTTCCCCGTCCAAACCGGCGGTATTTCGGCCTGAGGACCGAAGTACGTAGGTGGAGAAGAGATACCGTCGCGGCGCGTAGAACGGGTCGAGTAGGCGGTTCGAGACAGGCAGAACCGCGTCCGACTCGGACGAGACAGTGACCGATATGACCGAAAACCTCCTCAGCATGGTCCGAAACGCAGACAGCACGACCGACCAACTCGACGCGTTAGCGGCCGCAGTCGAGCGACAGACAGAACAGCTACGGTACCTCGAAACGGCGCTCAAGGCGGTCGGACGGGCGACGGGCGTCGGCATCTGCGGCCGGTGCTCGAAGTGCTCGGACGGGGTGATGCTGTCGCACGACGGCGCCCTCAAGTGTAGTTCGTGTAACACGACGTGCTACCTCGGATAGCCCGCTCGGAAGTATTCACACAGTCAGGGCATCCAACCGTTTTCCAAAGTGGTTTGGCAGGGGTGTCTTTGCGGTAACGGGAGTATCTGTACGTGCCCGAGTCCAACGGAAACGGGAACGGCGACGACACAGGCCCGTACACCGGAGATATTGGGCAGGAGAGTAACACCAATGCTTCAGCAAACGTTCGCTCAGGTACTATCGCCCGTACAGTTCAGCGGTGACTTCCTCTACTACGCGCTAGTGTTTTTCGTACTGGCACTGGTCGCGTACGCAGTCGGTGCACAGGGAATCGCCGGACTGTCGATGGACATCGCGAAGATTCTCGTCGTGGTGTTCCTCGTGTTAGCCGTCGTCGCACTGCTCCTTTAGCCCGCGCGACGGCCCCCTCGATTTTCGACGCGCGACTCGCTTCCGGTAGCGACATCTCGACCGTTCTGACGCTCCCAGTTCTCACATACTCGAAGATACCCGACCTAATTTGACGCTCGTCCACCGAACGCCGACAACACGTGCCTATTAGTTCTCCGAGACGGTATCTGCAGTCGATGAGCGAAGAAACGACGGTCCTCGGCCGGTCGGCGCCACTCGACCTCCGGCTTTCTGATTCGGAACTCGAAACGACCCGCGACCACGTTCTCCAGTTCGTTCGCGACGTCGTCTCCGACGCCGGTGCCGACGGCGCGGTCCTCGGCCTCTCCGGCGGCATCGACAGCACCACGACGGCGTTTCTCGCCGCGGAGGCACTCGGCGAAGAGAACCTCCACGGTATCGTGATGCCGAGCGAAGTCAACGCAGAAGAGAACATGAGCGACGCCGAACGCGTCGCCCAGATGCTCGGTATCGAGTACGACGTCATCGAAATCCAGCCCATCGCAGAGGAGTTCTTCGACGTGTTCCCCGAGGCCGCAGACGACAAACAGGCCGCCGGGAACGTCTACGTGCGGACCCGCGCCGTGTTGGGTTACTTCGTCGCAAACTACGAGAACAAGATCGTCCTCGGGACGGGCAACCGTTCGGAGGCGCTTCTCGGATACTTCACGAAGTACGGCGACCAAGCGGTCGACTGCAACCCCATCGGGAATCTCTACAAACAGCAGGTCCGGCAACTCGCGGCGTCTCTCGGCGTCCCGGACGACCTGGTGTCGAAGACGCCCTCCGCGGAGATGTGGGCGGGACAGACCGACGAAGAGGAGATGGGCGTCGACTACGACACCATCGATGCCGTCCTCGCACTCCACGTGGACGGCCCTCTCTCGAAGGCGGCCACCGTCCGGCATCTCGGCGTCGACGAGGCGACGGTCGACCGCGTCGTCGAACTGTACGAACGGAGCGAACACAAGCGCCACATGCCGCCCGCGCCCGAGTCGCTTCGACCCTGAGTCGCTCTCTTTTCGGTCTCGGCTCTCACTCGCGTTCGGCGGCGATGTCGTCGGCGTAACGGCCGTGCAGACGCCCGAACGCCTCCGCCTCCGCCCGTTCGCGCACCTCGTCTCCGGCGTCGTCGCGGAGGCGTTCTTTGACGACACAGAGCGCGTCGGGGCGGTTCTGGGCTATCTCGGTCGTCACCGACCGCGGGTCGTCGGTGACGCGCGACACCAATCCCATCCGCCGCGCCTCCGCCGCGCCGACGACTCGTCCGGAGAGCGCAAAATCCATCGCCTCGCCCTCGCCGACGATACGCGGGAGGCGGGCCGTCCCGCCCCACGCGCCGAACAGGCCGAACTGCACGCCCGGTTCGGCGAACGTCGCGGCGGGCGTGGCGACCCGAACGTCGCACGCGAGAGCGAGTTCGACGCCGCCGCCGCGCGCCGCCCCGTCGATTCCCGCGACGACGACGGCGTCCGCCTCGGCGATGGCGGCGGCGGCGCGTTGGCCGCGGCGGGCGAACGCCTCGGGGTCCGACAGTCCGGCGACGGCGTCTAAGTCCGCGCCCGCACAGAAGGCGTCCTCGCCCGCGCCGCGGAGGTAGACCACGGGCGTCTCCGACGCGTCTGTCTCCGTTACGGCCGCCTCCAACGCGTCGAGGTCAGTCGGTTCGAGCGCGTTTCTCTGGGCGGGTCGGTCGATAGTCACCGTCCGAACGCGTCCGTCCGCCGTCGTCCGAATCATGCACCGTTCTCCGGTGGGTTTTCCAAAGGTCTTTGCCCTTCCCGCCGTAACATTCGGCCGATGGACGACGCCGTGCGGGCCCGCGATGCCGCGCGCGAAGTGCTCGACGATATCGAACCCGAACGCCTCAAAGAGGTGTTGTTCGACCGCCTCTCGGACACCTCGATGACGCCCGCGGTGCTGACACTGTTGAGCGCACGCGCAGTCGACTCGAACGTGGACGCAGACGCCGAACGGGGACCGACCGCTCACCGGACCGCGTCCGGTGACAGCGACGAACTCGCCGAACAGGCCGCCGGCGTACAACTCATCTACGAAGGCCTCCGACTCACTCGTTCGCTCGCTCACGACGTTCCGTGGACGACGGACGACGACAGCGACATCACCGCCGACCTGGACGTTCTCGCGGCGGACGTACTCGTCGCTCGGGGGTTCTACCTCCTCGCCCGAACCGACGCGGCCACCCGCGCCGTCGAAGTCGTTCGGGCGTTCGGACGCGACCAGACGCACCGCCGCCGCGAGGGCGCAGACACCGCGGCACTCGACCGCAACTTGGAGGCCGACATCTTCGCGTTGGCCGTCATCGCCGGAACCACCTCCGCCGGCGGGGAGGCACCGCCTGCTCTGTTGGAGTACGCGACCGACCTCGGCCGAGAGTGCGACGTCGATGGCGGCCTCGTCCCCGCCGCGACGGCGTTCTCGGAGGCGACCACCGACCGAATCGCGTCGCTTTCGGCCACGGACTCGGGGTCCGACGACCGCGTTCCCTCGTCGGCGACGGACCGATAGCCCGCCCGTGAAACTCCGTGTCGTACCGCCTCAGAATCGAAACGCCTAAAGAGAGTTCGGCATTATCAGAAGACGCGCCTGGGTAGCTTAGCGGTAAAGCGCGTCCTTGGTAAGGACGAGAGCCCGGGTTCAAATCCCGGCCTAGGCTTGCGCCTGCGGCGCTGACTGTAATTCGTAGACTGCGCCCTTCTACCATAACTTTTCCGCCGATTAGAGCGTAGCAATTCTACCCGTTTTGCGGATTATTTTGCTGCTTCTTACTCTATATCAAGGACACCCGCGTGCGCAACTACCCTCCTGCGTACCGTGGTTTTTCTAAATGCGAGTTTCAGCGAGAAGGCTCGCCACCCAAGGGGTTAAAACATCAATCCCCACAGGCGAAGGCGAACAACGTTAGTCGGTCAGCAAATTTTTCTCAATTTTAAGCTAACCTCTGGACCAATTCTCTTTCTTCGTCAGTTCTCCCCCGCAGACACTCTCTAAGAAAGAACTATACTGCTTGAGCACACATATTCTATTGTAGAGCTTTCTCGTATCGTCAGTTGACTACCAACCAGTTTAGCGAATAGTTCTGAAAGGTAGTTCTCTGACGCACTTCGGGCTCAACGAATTACTATGACAGCTACAGCAGATAGCCACGCCTATGCCGAATTAGTGAAGCCGGACACGAACAACGCGACGTATATTGGCTGGTCAGACTGGGATGGAGATGGTGACTGGCTTACTGACCACTACCCCCTGAACAAGAGAGACTACTACGAGTATCTGGACCGAAACAATCAGGGGTTGGTCAATGGTCACCGAATGAACTACGAATACCTAACATATCGAATGAACAGGGACCTCGCAGCAACTCTCTCGGACAAACTGGAGATGATGCCATCTCAGAGACGGAGAGCCATTGAGTCGTTCACGCGCCTCGACCTCCAACACATGGGGTTCCCTGCTGAGGTTGTTGCATTCTGCGTCTGTGCGTACACGGTCCATACAGATGGGAAAGGACGAAAGTGCCATCCTGCGTCCAAGCCCAACGACTCTCTCTTTACCGAGATACGGGAACAATCGGGTATCTCTGAGAGACAATTCGCCAAGGTGTATGGGAAGGTGGAGCATCGGATTCGCGCCGGAAAGTTGGAATCTACGAATTTCGACCGTTACCAGACGGACGACGCACTTCAGTTCAACTGGCGTTCGACTGACGCCGGTGCAGATAGTGGTTGGTTGTAGACGACCTCGTGGGAGAGGGGGTATATAAACCGTTTACCATTACTGTAAGTAGAACAGGTCGGAAAACAGGTACTGATACTCGGACTGTTATGAGTTCCGGTGCTGACAACAGGCTATGGATTGGCGAGAGCGGTTTTCCTCAAGAAGGCCGCGGCCACCGTCCCGAGCCGCAGGCGAGGTGGTGGCCGGTGAGATGTATTCTTAACTCTTCACCAGTTCGACTGTGAATACCGCTCTCCCAGAGGTTGACAACGTGTGGTGTCCGGTTACTGCGAGCCGTCGTCTCTGGCGTTGGTCCGTCCCCCTACAGTTGTACGCCGAGATAGGTCAGACAGATTCACCGCTCTATCACATTTATCATAGGCTGCTGCGGCCCTTCTTGATGTTCACCGAAATAGTACTCCGATTCTATAACCGGATATATTTCAACCCGTAGTACAGGCAGTACTACAGTCGGTACTACCTCCCACGCATTTGGCAAAGGGAGTTGGTGACCGGTCACTCCTTCGGCTTAAAACATCAATCCTATCGAAGAATGGCAGATAAACGTTAGTCGCTCAGACAACTCCCCCGATTTTGTCTACATGTCGCTCAAATTGATAAAGATGAATCTACGACGCATAGAGAAGATGCTGGAACGTGCGGAGAAGAAACTCTCTCAGAAATACTCCATATCTTGACTGTAAGGTAGATTAACAACACCTTCTCACGAAACAGTCATTCATGATACTTCAAGCGGGATTGTCAGGTTTTCCGGTAATGGAGGTTACTCCGATAGTAAGTGGACTGGTCGGAGCTGTTGGCGGGCACGAGTGGCGACGTTATAGAGAACAGCAACGAAAAGCAGAAACCGAGGTTGAGGACTGGTTCGACGACTGCCAAAACTTGGCCAGCCGAGGGAACCAAACAGTCTACCGTGCCGGGTTGAGGTCTGAAATCGGATACGACGCGATATTGGGCGACTTGAGCGATTTCTCTGACCAGTTGTACGTGAAAGCTCGAAATTATCCCGAGGGCGTCCCTGATGAAGCCGCGAATCATGTTGGAACTCTCTCTGAGCTATATTCAAAGGCAAGTAGTGTAGCAGAGGTCAACAGCCAGAAGCAGGGTATAGAAATTCTGACCGAGCTTTTTGAAATGGCTCAGCGAGAATCCTATCCGGAAATGGATTTCACGGAGTTGATGAATAACGCCGGAGATATGTCTGATGGTTTCGGACATCTATTAGCTGCACTAAACGATAACGGAGTAACAACTGAGGAATTTGCAGAAACGGTTGAAGATATATTTGAAGAGTGGGACAGCGAAGATTTTGCGTTTTTTATGACATATGCAGATATTGGCGAAATAGTACAACTGGTGATGAGATTGTTTCTTCAGATGGTCAGCCAGCTATCTGATATGACCTATGAGTATCTTGAGGAACAGAAACAGGAACTCATCTAAGCTCGAAGAACCAGAGAGCATGGAAGGACAAGTGGTGTGCCTCAGTACTCGAACGTGCTGTTGTCAGTCGCCTTCTGGATAGTTACCTGCTTACCGCAATCCTTCTCATGCAAATGACTGCGAGAGATAACGCTCTGTGTCACTCATACTCTAGTTCCTTCTCTACCTCTTTTTCAAGCTTCGTTACCTTCTTTTCGACGTGTGATGGGTATTGATTAGTATTCTCTTCCTCATCTTCCGTACTGTGCTGTTCCTCTTCTTCATCTTCCTCGTCACCAGTATCGGTGAATTCATCAAGATTCCTGTTTTTACTAATTTCCCGGTACTCGTCAAGACTATGGTTTTCTTGAACAACTGTTCTCTCGGTAATTAACTGTTCTCGGTATCGATTATAGCGCCCCTCGTAATATCCTGCTTCTCGAATGCTTCCCAAATGACTATTATATACTGAAACTGGAACTTCTACCGTTTCTTGTTCTGTTTCCTCTGTTTCCTCTTCAATCGAAACTGCCTGAATTAGAAGTGATAGGACAGTAAGGAGTACTGCAATGGCTCCGATGAGCTGTATTGAAAGGAACCCCGGAAGCGAATCCGGTAAAAAAGCTAATCCGACACCCATACCAGCACCAAGACCGCCAAATACAACACTCAAAAGGTCCCAGAGTCCGAATTGAAAACGTTCCTCCCCCATAATTACTCCTCACGCTGCTTGCGCCGCCAAGCTCTGTATCGAATAAATAGTGCAAGAGACAGCATATAAAAAATGACTGTATATATTCCGGAACCAGATATTGTCCCGCTATCTGAAGTAGAAAGGGCTTGTACGAAAAGATATCCAGAAAATATCGCTCCTAAAAGACCTATTCCCACGAGCAACAGTTGGTCAAATTTAGGAGTGTCGAACGATGCTCCAAACATCTCTACTCCGTACAATACTTCTAATACATATTAATCCCCTTCCTTGGGTGCCAAAAGGACATGGGAAATCGCTAAATCAAATATCCCTAATGTAGTCCCGACGCCTCTCTGCCTTCTCAGCAGAAGTTCCCTTGTCGTAGTGTTTGTCAAGCACCTTCCCGCTCATGTTCACACGTTCTCCGGTCACGTCTTTTGGTTGTCCTGCGTTTCGAGCAGTAGTCACATACCCACGCCGTAGAGCATGCGGGCTGACGCTACCCGGACACTTGCATGAAGCGTTCCACGACATTGCCTCGCAAGTCTCAGGGTCGCGGTCAAACGGACACTCGCCGCCGTTGTAGTAGCAGGGACGAGTCGCGGTGTAGACGTAGCGTTGAATCGTCGTCTCAACCACACGCCCGCTCTTGGACGCGAGAAGCGGTTTCCGTCCCTCTTCGTCTGTCACATCCTCTCTGTTCCTCTCCACGTAGTCACGGAGGACCTCTGCCGTCTCGGACGTAATCAGTACGTCTCGCTCGCTCTTCTCTTTGTTCTTCAGCGGCGTTCCGGATGTAGGCCGGTGACGGAGTTCGAGGGCAGGTCGTCCGTCGTCAAAGTCTCCGAGGTCGAGTGCTCGAAGCCCACTCATACGCATACCTGTCTTCCAGAGGATTAGCAGAGTGACGTGACGGTTGCTCGCGTACTCGAACTTCCCGAGGAAATCCAGCACGTCCGATGCCTCTTCCCGGGTCAGAAGGTCGTCACAAATCTCGTCATCCTCGCTCACGGAAGGAATCCGTACCATGTCGGCCATGCCCCGAGGGACGGCTTGGATGTGTTCGCAGAACTCGATGAACTGCTTGAGCGTCATCATGTCCTGCCGGGCCGTGATGACCTTCACGTTCGACAGGCGGTGTTCCTTGTACCGCTGGATAATCTCGCTGTCGAGGTCGGTGAGGTCCGTGACACCCTGCTCGTCCAGCCAGTCGCAGAACTGCCGAGTGGTGGTACGGTAATTCTTGATTGTCTTCTTGGTAACGCCGGGCTTCTTGTCGTTGAGGTAGCGATTCTTCGCGTCGTGCGGCGGAGTCGGTTTCAGGCTCATTGTCTGTCGGGTACAGCCAGCTAAACCGACAGGCGGTACAGCCGGTTCCGGAGGGCGCGGGGCCGCGTGCCCCAAATCGCCCGACGGAGAGAGCCCGGGTTCAAATCCCGGCCTAGGCTTACAGGGCATCTGCCCGTCTTCTTCGCAATTCCGACACTCGAAAGCGACTCGTTTTCACCGAACGACGGGACGTATCACTAATCGTTCTGGTAGAGAACGAACGACGACACCCCGCGTCACGTAATCCTCGTCAGCCGAATCCGGACTCCGAGTCCGACTCCGGACACCAATGATACACCAGTAGTTTTCTGGGCTGGAGTCGCCCGAACCGGGTCTCGCGGGCGAACCGCCGGACGGCGAGTGCGGCGACCAAAAGCGCGATACTCCACGCGACGGCGACGGTAAGCGCCTCGCCCCTCGACGGCGGAACCGCGAGAATCCCGAGGACGAACAGTTCGAGTGCGACCAACAGGCCGCCCGCGGCGCTTCCGTACGCGACCGGAACGAGGTACGCTCTCCACCGCGAGGCCGTCTCCGTCGCCTCCCGCCCGCCGACAGCGTGCGCCGCGAGTGTGGCGAGGACCCCCACCACCGCGCCACCGACCAAGCCGTTGAGACTCGTCGTCATCGCGCTTCCAGTTCGACCGAGACGTCGTCGACGTAGTGGGTCGCGTCGCCCTCCCAGATGACGCTGGTGCCGAGGGCGACGTAGAGCGTCTCCGAGGATATCTCTGGCGTCGTCCACTCGAAGCTGTACTCCCGCCAGCCGTCGGTGAGCCAGAGCGGTTCGCGGAGGCCGCCGTACGGCGTCTCCCCGAGGTCGGTCGTGTTCACGCCCGGTTGCGGGAAGTCCTCCTCTACGTCCGGCGGTTCGGGTCCGAGGCGCACCACGGCGTCCCGGAGCGTGTTGAACGACTCCGATTCGCTCCAGAACTGCGCGTTCACCGTCGCCTGATAGGACCGCCCGGACTCGACGGGGACCGGGTGAACGCCCCACGTCACCCCGTCGTCGTAGTCGCCCTCGTTCCAGATACGCAGCGACCGGTCGCCCGTCGCGGCTTCCGCGTCGGACACCCCGAGTTCCCACTCGAACTCCTCGATGTCGACTTCCGGGCCGATGGCCGCACCGCTCTCCCAGTCGCCGATTCCCTCCTCGAACCCCTCCCGAAAGGCGGGAGAGTCCGAATCTCCCGCACAGCCCGCGACGGCGACGGCACCCATCGTCGCACCGCCGCGGAGCACCTCGCGTCGTAACATGAGCGTTCATCGAACCGCTTCCGTTTAAACCCGTGTTCGGCGGGTTCGCCCGTCCGCGGTACGACCGGCACGCCGGTCTCACCCCTACCGCGACCCCACTCGAAATCGGTGATTCACCCGAATCCGACGGGCCCGAACATACTTTGCCGTGTCACCAATCACCACTAGTGAAATGCCCCAACTGACCATCTCTGAGGACCTCTACAGACAACTGGAGACGGCGGCGGACGGCGAGGAGATAGAGCAGATACTGTGGGAGATGGCCGCGATGTACCGACGCCAGCAGAATCCGGAAGCGGACACGGAGTGAGGCGTTCGACCCGGGGAGAGCCCGGTCGAACGCGCGGCCGGCAAGCGCGGCGGAACCGACGGTTCGCGACTTATCCTCGCAGTTCGGAGACGTCGAAGACGGGCTTGCACGTCCCGCCGGAGACGAACGTCTCGAACGCCTCGTCGGCGTCGAGAAGCGAGAACCGGTCGTCGAGGAACGTCTCGCAGTCCACGTCGCCGGAGGCGATGAGGCGAAGCGAGTGCTCGAAATCGTCGTACATCGAGGCGTACGAACACTGGAGGTCTACCTCCGCGCGGACCAACGGCGAGTACGGCATCGTCGTCTCGCCCGTCTGGCCGACGAGGACTATCTGTCCGCCCTTTCGCACCTCGTCTACGGCCATCGTCAGTCCCGAGGGGTGCCCCGTCGTGTCGAACACCACGTCGTAGCCGACGCCGTCGGTCAGCGTCTCGCGGTGGGCGTCCAAATCGTCGCTCTCGACGTTTATCGTCCGGAAGCCGAGTTCCTCCGCGAGGGGCAGGCGGTACTCGGTGTCCTGTCCGACGCCCGCGACGACCACCTCGCCGCCTTGGGCGTCGGCGATTTGGGCCGTGAGGAGGCCGATGGGACCGGGCCCTTCGACCATGACTCGGTCGCCCGCGCCGACGCGGGAGTTCTCGATGACGGCGCGCGCGCCGATGCTCGTCGGTTCGACTATCGCGGCGTGTTTCGGCGGCACGTCGTCGGGAACGGGGTGAAGCGCCGACTCCGGCACGGCGATGTAGCCCGCGTACGCTCCGTCGTGGTCGACGCCGGTGATGACCGCGTTCTGACAGACGTTCTCCTCGCCGATTCGGCACTGATAGCACTCGCCGCATCCGCGAATCGGTCGCTCGACGACTCGGTCGCCGACCGAGAAGTTCGTCACCCCTCCGCCCACTTCGACGACGCGGCCGGAGTACTCGTGACCGATGACGTTGGGGAGCGTCATCCGTTCGAACGCCGACTCGAACTCGTATATTCCCGCGTCGCTTCCGCACAGTCCGGCGTAGTCGACTTCTATCAACGCTTCGTCGGGCCCCGGGTCCGGTCTCTCTCGGTCGACCAGTTCCATCGAACCGTGGCTCCGACTCGTCTTGGCAAGTCCGCGCATACCACCCTCTCTCCCGCCGACGGGTATAGTTCTGTGGGAGCGGAGATGCCGAATTGCGTTCTTTCGAGGCTTCTCGGCGCCGGTGAGGGAACTCTCTCGTTTCGTCACGTCGCACCGAGACCCCGTCGGTTCACTCATGTCGCACGGCGTTTCGACGCGGCGCGACTCCGACGGCGTCGACGCCCGCCTCGCCGAGTCGCTTCCGACGGCCGCGACGTGGGCGGCGTCCGGGAACGCTGACGGCATACCGGGCAGGTACGGGAGCGACCCGAGTAGCCTCTGGGATGCTCTCGCCCGGTTACAGGCCGAGTACGTCGCGGACCTGCGAGGGAGTGGCGACTTCACGCCCGAGTTCCTCCGCGACGCGGACGGTCCGTTCGACCAGTTGCGCGTTGCTCTCTGCGAGTTCGCCCCGGCGGTAGTAGACGTTGTCCTCCAGTCCGACGCGGACGTGCCCGCCCAACAGGACGCCCATCGTCGCGAACGGCAACTGGTGCGGGCCGAATCCGAGCGTGTTGAACTGCGCGCCGTCGGGGAGGTTGTCGACGGCGTTCAGCAGGTTCCGCGGACGCGGCCGAGTGAGCGTTCCGCCGCCGAAGATGAGCGTCGCGTACACCGGGTCGGCCACCTCTCGCCGTTCCAGCAAGCCGTACACCTCGTTGAGGTGGCCGTCGTTGAACACCTCCAGTTCGGGCTTGATTCCTCGCTCTCGCATCTCGTCGTGGAGCGAATCGACCATCGCTCGCGTGTTCTCGCTGGTCAGGTGATCGTATCTGTTCAGCGGACCCATGTCGAGAGAGGCCATCTCCGGCGGCGGGTCGGTCCGAAGCGGTAAGTGGCGGTCCTCGGCGGGCGCGCCGGTGCCGCCCGTCGAGTGTTGGAGTATCACGTCGTCGGCGTACCGCCGCACCGCGTCGTCTATCGCCTGAAAACGCTCGGTGTCGAACGACCGTTCGCCGTTCGGTCGCCGGGCGTGGAGGTGGACCACCGCGGCGCCCGCCGCCTCCGCCGCCGCGGCCGCTTTGCCTATCTCCTCGGGCGTCTCCGGCAGGTTCGGGTTCGCCTCCTTCCCGTGGACGCCGCCCGTCAACGCCGCGGTGACGACGAGGGGGTCGCCCGCGAGATACGACTCGTAGGTCACGACTCTCCCTCCCCGTTGCGGGCGCGGTATATCTCGCAGTGGTCTGCGTGGTCCAGACCGTAGCGGTCGTTGCAGATGTCGGCGCGCATCGGTTGGACGAACCGGTCCGCGACGGTGCAGTACGCTCGCGGTTCGTCGAACTCCTCGCCGTTAGCCGACCGGTGGTACGCGAGGTGAGGACAGGCCATACGGACGCGTCGCCTCGAGGTAGATTAACGGTTTGCGGGCGTCCGCGTCACCGGGTGACGACGTCGCCACCGCCGCGCCCCCGCGCCGACACTCCGGGCGGGACGCTTAATCCGCTCTGGGCGTACTGTCGCGTGTGGCTCCCGCCCTCGAAGACCCGATCGAAATCTCCGGACTCGACGTTCGGAACCGCCTCTATCGCGCGCCACTGTTAGAGTGCGCCGGCGAGGGGCCCGACGCGGTGGACGTCCTCCGCGAAGAACTCGAACCCGCGGCGGCGTCGGGCGTCGGCCTCATCTGTCAGGGGGCCAGTCCCGTCCGCGAGGAGACGGGGCACGTCGCGCCGAACATGACGAGTTTCGCGGACCGGGAGTTCGTCCGCGGCCTGCGACCTCTCACCGACGCGGTGCACGACCACGGCGCCAAGATACTCGCGCAACTCGACCACGGGGGGATTCGGAGCCTCGAAACGTGGCACGCCGCCTACCGAAAGGAGCGTTCCGCACCCGAGCAACTCGCCGTCTCGCCGTTGCCGATGCCGCTGAAACTGCTCGACGCGGCGGGGATTCTCTCGTACGACGCGCGCGTTCTCACGACGGCGGAGGCGTACGAACTGGCGGCGGATTTCGGCCGGTGCGCCGAACACGCGGTGGCGGCGGGGTACGACGGAATCCACATCGCGGGCGCGAACATGGGCATCGTCCAGCAGTTCCTCTCGCCGTTCTACAACGCCCGAGACGACGAGTTCGGCGGGAGTCTCCGAGAGCGGATGCGGTTTCTCGAACTCGTCTACGAGGAGATTCGAAAGCGGGTGGGCGAGGACGTGCCCGTCGTGACGAAGGTGCCCGCCGAGACGGCGTCGCCTTCGGTCGTTCGCTCCCGTCTCTCCGTCGAAGACGGCGTCCGCGTCGCCCGGCGACTTGAGGAGGTGGGATTCGACGCCGTCGTCCCCGTCGAAGGCTCCGTCTTCTGGGACATGAGTCTGATTCGCGGCGAGTTCCCCGAACGCGCGTGGTCGGGGTCGCAGTTCCGCGAGGGCTACCGAGAGGCGTTCGGCGGGCGACTCCGCCCGCGCCTCGTCGCCCTCGCGCACAGACTCCACGCGCGGAGTCAGTCGTTCGACCCCGCGTGGAACGAACCGTTCTGCGCTCGCGTCCGTGAGGCCGTCTCGATTCCGGTCCTCGCGGAGGGCGGCGTCCGGCGGCGGACGGAGATGGACCGCCTCCTCTCTGCGAACCGGTGCGACATGGTGGGGATGGGCCGCCCGTTCTACGCCGAACCCCGAATCGCCGCGCGACTCCTCCGAACCGAAGGAGAGGAGGTGGAAGCGACGTGCGAGAACTGCAACAACTGCACCGTGCCGCAGGTGACGGGCGCGCCCGGCGTCTGCCGAACGCCGAGCGTCCTGCGGAAGACCGGCGAACTCCGGAAAGAAGGCGCGTACGGCGAGACGCAGGGCACCGACGGCCGGTAGCCCCTCGACCGGTTCTCGCTCTCGCCGCCCCCGCGGACGCCGTGTTCGCCCCTTCGCACTTCGTCTCGTCTCCCTCTGCGACGCGCGACTATGTATTCTCGACTGATGTGTCTATCAGGATTCGACGGGCACGTCGCGCAGAAATCGCCGGGAGAACTAGTTCGTATATGTCGTCCCAATTACTTATGCTGGCTCTGTCCTAGGTCGATACCGTATGAGCGCAGACGACGTTCCGACGTCAGACCGCATCGACGAGACGACGACGTGGCCCGAACTCGCAGTCGGGTTGTACGACCGACTCACGGGCCGCGGAGCCGAGATAACCTACGAGTTCGAGGAGATGACCGTGGACGTTCCGAGCAAGACGGGCGAGGACGCCGAACACGCCCGCTGGGGACTCGACGGGACGATTCGAGTCCGAACCTCGGAATCGAACGACTGAGCGACGGATGTCCGACGCATCGAGCGTCCTCCGCGTCGAAGCGGACCTGACGCTCACCGTCGACGGAGAGACGGCGACGGTGTCTACGGGGCCGTTCGGCGAACTGTACGTCGACGCCCCGTCGCTCTCGTCGGCGTTTCGCGTCGCGCGCCACGTCGGTGACCTCCCGCCGCCGTTCGAACACTCGGGCGAGAGGCTGGCGGAGACGGGACTCACCGTCGTCGTCCGCGTCCGCCGGGCGATAGTCGCCAGAGTCGGCGACGGCGTCGAAAGCGGCCCACTCGAACGGCTTGCGGGCGAAGAGCGGACGCGAATCTATCCCGACGGCGTTCTGACGGCGACGGTGAGGGAACTGCGCGGCGTCGAGTGAGACGCGGCGGGCGTTCGCGGGCTATCGGACCGACCGCGGTACCGCGCCAGCGCCCGCATCGAAAGAATCAGCGGAAGTCTTCGACGAACCGGTTCGGCACGTACACCAACACGCCCGCCGGAAGCGCGTCGACGACGCGTTGGGCTATCGTCACCATCGGCTTTCGGAGGACTACGTAGGCGGCGGAGACGCCGAGAGCGACGAGGACGCCCGTTCTGACGTGACCGTCGAAGACGTACAGCGTCGGCGCGGCGAAGACGACGGCCGCCGCCAGGTCTTCTGGCGCGCCGTCGTAGCGAATCCACCGTCGCGGCGGGACCCACCGGCCGTGGTAGTGGCTGTAGACGGCGCGGTCGGACGTGCCCAGCCACGGTTTCAGCTCTAGCCCGCCGCCGAAGGCGTCCATCACGGAGTGAAGCGCCGCGGCGGCGAGAAACAGCGCTACGGACAGCGTGAGCGTCGTGGGAACGACGGCGGCGACGGCGAGTGCGGGCACCGCGAGCACGCTGAAGTACACCGGAAAGTGCAGCGTCTTTCGGTGTGCGACGTACAGGTCGAAGTCGGGGAACAGACCCCCGAGCGCCGCGGCTACGACCGGTATCGGTATCGTCCCCGCGGCCGTTTCCGGAAACAGCGTCGCGAACACGACGGCGAGCACAACCCCCGCAAGGGCGTGCGTTGTTGCCATCATCGCCACCACGTAGGAGGATGAAGGGAAAAACGTTGTCGTGTCAAGTGTTATCACTCCTACATCACGGCCGTTTATCCCGCTCGGCTCGTAGAGTGAGGGTATGAACAGTCGGCGACGGACGTTCGCGCCGCGCCAACTGGCCGTCTACGCGATGCAGTTTGCCATCGTCGGCATCCTCGTCGCCGGCCTCCTCGCGCGGAACGTCAGCATCGTCGTCAACGGCGTGTTGGCCCTCGCCGTCACGTTCCTCCCCGCCCTCGTGAGTCACGACTGGGAAGTCCGCCCGTCGCCGGGAGTGACGCTGTGGATAACGCTCGCCGTCTTCCTCCACGCCGTCGGGATGTTGGGCCTGTACGACCACGTCTGGTGGTACGACCACGTCACGCACACCCTCTCTGCGACAATCGTCGCGGGCGTCGGCTACGCCACCGCGCGGGCGATAGACCGGTACACGGACGCCGTCTACCTCCCCCGTCGGTTCATGTTCGTGTTCATCGTCACGTTCACCCTCGCGTTCGGCGTCTTCTGGGAGGTGTTGGAGTTCTTCGTGCGCCTCGGAGCCGACTACTTCGGCGCGGAGGCGGTGCTCGTCCAGTACGGCCTGGAGGACACTATCATGGACCTGCTGTTCGACACGGTGGGCGCGATTCTCGTCGGTCTGTTCGGGACGCGGACGCTCTCGTCCGTCGTAGACTCCATCCACTACCGAATCGAGGAACTCCGCGCGGGCTGACCGACGGCGGACGCCCGTTCAAGCTTTTATCCTCGGCGGTCGTCAGGTACTGTCATGAGATTCGTTATCGTGGGGTACGGCCGCGTCGGCGCCCGCGCCGCCCGAGTGCTGCAAGAGGAGGGACACGACGTCGTCGTCGTCGACAACCTGGACACGAAAGCCGAACGCGCCCGAGATGCGGGATTCGAAGTCGTCGAGGGAGACGGGAGCAACGAGTCTGTGCTTCGCCGCGCGGGTATCGAAGACGCCACCGCCGTCGGCGGACTGACCGGCGACCCGAACGTCAACTTCGCGGCGTGCATGATCGGCGCGGAGTTCGGCTGTCGGACCGTGATGCGAATCAGCGAGGACTACAGACAGGAGATATACGAGCAGTACGCAGACGACGTAGACGAAGTCGTCTACCCCGAACGACTCGGCGCGGCGGGCGCGAAGACGGCGCTTCTCGGCGGGAACTTCAACGCCATCGGCGACCTGACCGAGCAACTCGGACTCTCGACCGTGAACGTCCCGGAGGACTCGCCCGTCGTCGGCCGGAAGATATCGGACATCGATCTCGGCGAGGACGGCATCATCTACGCCCACGGGCGGCAAAGAGAGGCGATGACGATTCCGCTCCCGGGGACGAAAATCGAGTCGGGCGACCAACTCGCTCTCGTCACGGAACGGGACGGCTTAGACAGCGTGCGCGCGGTGCTTCTCGGAAGCGAGACGTAACACGTCGAGCGAACGTGAGCGGTGGCGGCGCGATGGGGGGGAGGAGTGCGCCGCCGGTGGGTGTGCCGGGCGCGCGTCGGGAGGATGGGAACTGAGGCCGTCGTGCGCGCCCGGGAGGATATCGGAAACGACTCGCCTTAAATCCGTGTCAGACGGACGCGTGACCCGCGACGTCGCCGGAACGGGCACCGAGAGCAGACCCTATCGATTGCCGACGCACGGACTCGCGCCCCCGCCCGTCCCGCCCGATTACGCTCCCTCTCCGTCCCTCTCTGTGACCGTCTCGACGGCCGTGGCCCGCGTCGCCGTCGCCTTCCACGACGCGACGACGCCCGCACCGGGAGCGAGTCCGAGTCGGTCCGCGCTATCGGCGGTGACGAGCGCCCACAACGGGTCGGAAAAACCGACGTCCACGGCGACGCGGACGACGGCGTCGCCGCGTTCGACCGCTTCGACCGCGCCGTCGAGTCGGTTCCGTGCACTCGTCGCCCCGGGCGCGGGCGCGTCGTCCGGCGCGTGAAGCGTCACGGCGTCGGCTCTGACGCTCACTTGGACCGGGCGGCCCGGTTCTCGAACCGCCTCGTCGCCGATGGCGCGGACCCGGCCCGCCTCCGTCTCGACGTCGCACAGTTCTCCCTCGACGCCGGTGACGGTTCCGGGTGCCATCGTCTCGGGGACGCCCGCGGTGCCGGAGAGGGCGGCGTGGAGGCGGTCGAACCGCGCGAGAACGTCGCGCCCGGCGGGGGTGAGTTCGCTTCCGCCGCTGTCGGACCCGCCGCGACGGCGTTCGACGAGCGACCCCAACGCGTCTTCGAGTTCCTGCAGTCGCGAGAGACACCGGGGACGCGACCGTTCGAGCGACGAGGCGGCAGCGCTGACAGACCCCGTCTCGGAGACGGCCCGCAGGAGTGCGGCGTCGTCGTCGTCGAAACTGACGCCGTCGGCGTCGAGGTACGCCTCGAACCAGTCGTCGACCATACGCGCCCCGACGGCCCCCGGCGGTAAAAATCAGTAGACGAGTTCGCCCGCGACGAACTGCCGCGTTCGCTCGTCGTCGGGGTCCTCGAACACGCGGTCGGTCGGACCGCACTCGACTATCGACCCGTCCAAGAGAACTTCGGTGCGGTCCGACACCCGTCGGGCCTGTTGCATGTCGTGGGTCGCGATTGCGACGCCGATACCGCGGTCTCTGGCCGCCTCGACGGCCTCCTCTACGAGCGCGGTGTTCCGCGGGTCGAGGTTCGAAGTCGGTTCGTCCAGAAGCAGTACGTCCGGGTCGGGCGCGAGTGCGCGGGCGATGGCGACCCGTTGGGCCTCCCCGCCCGAGAGCGACGAGGCGTGTCGGTCGGCTTTGTCGGCCATTCCGACCGTCGAGAGGGCGTCTTTTGCCGCCTCGGGCACCGAGTCGCGGCCGACGATCCGACGCATCGCGGCGCGGAGGCGGTCGCTCCACGACTCGCGGACGCGCAGTCCGTAGGCGGCGTTCGTCGCCGCCGTCGCAGAGAAGAGACTCCGAACCTGAAACACCATCCCGACGCGGCGGCGGACGGCCAACCGGTCGGCCGGAGAGAGCGTCCACACGTCCGTTCCGTCGGCGCTGACGACGCCCTCCGTCGGTGGATGGAAGCACGCCAGCAGTCGCAGGAGCGTCGTCTTTCCCGTCCCGGAGGGACCGACGACGGCGAGCACTTCCCCGGGTTCGACCGCCAACTCGACCGACTCGAATATCGGACCCCCGCCGAAGCCGTGAGTCACGTCTTCGGCGGCGAGGCGAGTCCCCTCGCGTTCGGCGCTCTGCGTTCCGTCTCTCCCCTTTCGGTCCGTCTGCTTGCGGCCGTTACGGGCGTGGTCGGCGTCGGTCACCTGTCGCTCCCTCCGTTTCCGGTCGGGCCGTGCGACCCCCGCCCCCGACTTCCCGACGCCGAGTTGCCGGGCGTCCGGTCGCGGAACCGCGAACCCAGTGCGTTCACGCCGAGAACGAGTGTCAGGAGGATGACTCCGAGTGCGATGCCCGTCTCGACGTTCCCCTTACGGGCCTCGACGGTGATGGCCGTCGTGAGCGTCCGCGTGAAGGACGTCTGGTCCGAGAAGACGATGTTGCCGCCGACGATGAGCACCGACCCGACTTCGCTTATCGCGCGGCCGTACCCGGCGAGAACGGCGGTGACGATGCCGTACCGCGCCTCGCGCAAGACGAGAAGCCCCACGTCCGTCTGCGTCCCGCCGGCGACGAACGCGGCGTCGCGCAGGTCCGCGGAGACGGCCTCGACGGCCGACAGCGACACGCTGAGGACCACCGGCGTCGCGAGGATTGTCTGCGAAATCATCATCGCCTGCGGGGTAAAGAGCAGGTCGAAGTCGCCGAGGGGACCGGAGTTCGAGAGGGTGAGCAGGACGACCAATCCGACGACGACGCTCGGAAAGCCCATCCCCGTCGAGATGAGAGAGGTGAGAAGCGACTTTCCGCGGAAGTCGCCGAACGCGACGGCGACGGCGACGGGGAGGCTGACGGCGGTGCTGGCGACGACTGCGGCGGTGCTGACGTACAACGAGACGAGCGTGATGCTGACGAGATACTGCGTGTTCAGGTCCCCCAACGTGCCGCCGAGAAACATGGGTAGTTCTCCCTTCCCGTCGGATTAAAAGTCCTCGGGAACGCGCTGGTCGACCCACGACTGGAACGTGATGTCCTCTCGGGAGGGGTTCGACCCGTCCCAGTCTTCGGGTACGTACTGCGCGAAGTTCGGCTCCTCGGAGAGAGCGTTCGGGAAGAACAACTGCGACCCGTTCGCCGTGTAGTTGTCTATCAGGTCCTGCCCCTCCGGACCGGTGATAAAGCCGACGTACGCCATCGCGAGTTGGTAGTTCACGTCGTCGTACTTCGCGGGGTTCACCGGGATGACGCCGTAGGGGTTCTTGAGGATGGTCGGGCCGTCCTTCAGCGGGCCCTGCACGTGAATCACGAGGTCGATTTCGCTCTGCATCGAGAGATACGTCCCCCGGTCTGCGAGGGTGTACGCCCCGGATTGACTCGCCTGCACCAGCGTGTCGCCCATGCCTTTTCCGACCTCTTGGTACCACTGTCCGGACGGTTCGACGCCGGACTCGGCCCAGATGTTCAGTTCCTTCTTGTTCGTCCCCGAGTCGTCGCCGCGGGAGACGAACGTCGACTCCGTCTCCGCGATGGTGGCGAACGCCTCCGTCGCCGACGACGTTCCGCCGATTCCCGCGGGGTCGTCCTCCGGGCCGACGATGACGAAGTCGTTGAACATCACGTCGCGACGGTTGACGCCGAACCCGTCCCGCAGGAACTCGTCTTCCGCGCCGCGGGCGTGGACGAGAATGACGTCGGCGTCGCCGTTCCGCGCCGTCTCGATGGCCGCCCCGGTTCCCTGCGGCACCGCCTTGACCGTCGCGTCGAACGACTCCTCGAACGCCGCGTTCAGTTCGTCGAGCAGTCCGGTGTCGTACGTGCTCGTCGTCGTCGCCAGGGTCAACTCCCTGTCGCCTGACCCTCCCGACTGCTGCCCTCCGCTCTCGACGCTGTCTTGCGTTTCGTCTTCCTGCGTCGCCGTCGATCCCGTCTCGTCGCTCGTGCATCCGCTGAGACCGAGAACCGTTCCGACGCCCGCCGCTTGGAGGAACCGCCGCCGTTGTATCGACATGGGAACAACGATGGCAGCGCCCGAAATAAATGTACTCCTCTAAACGTAACTCCGCGCGGTTTCGTTCGCCCGCGACATACCCGGTGAAGGTTACCGAAAACGTTGAAGTGAGGCCCCCGTGAGCGACTCTCCGATGGGTCTCACCGACGTTCACACCGGTCGTTCGCTCCGCTTCGACGCCGGTGAGGCGGCGGGTGCGCTCGGGGACTCCGTGACGGTTCTTCCCCTCGTCGTCGCTCTCGGAGCGCTCACCCCGATTTCGGTCGGCACCGCGTTGCTCTGGTTCGGCGTCTTCCAACTTCTCTGGGGTCTGCTGTACGGGCTTCCGCTCTCGGTGGAACCGATGAAGGCGCTCGTCGGACTGGCCATCGCGGGGACGATAACCGCGGGCGAACTCGTCGCCGCCGGCTTAGCGGCGGGTGTGGTCCTCGTCGTCGCCGCCCGCTTTCGCGTGCTCGGCCGGGTCCAGTCGCTCGTCGGCGAGGCGGCGATTCGCGGCGTCCAACTCGCCGTCGCACTCCTGTTGGCGACGACGGGCGTCGAACTCGCCGCGGGCGACCCGACGCTCGCGGCCGTATCCGTCGGTCTGGTCGCGCTCGCGGCGGCCGCCGGACGCGCCCGCCTCTCGTCGCTTCTCGTCCTCGGCGCTGGCGTTCTCGTCGCCGTCGCCGCCGTCGGCGGCGTCTCCCCGTCGCTTCCTCCTCTCGCCGCCGTCCCGGTGACGCCGACGGCGACGCTCGGCGCGGCGGAGGCGACGCTCGGACAACTGGCGATGACGGCCGGAAACGCCGCCGTCGCCACCTCGCTTCTCTGTTCTGACCTGTTCGACGCCGACGTGCCGCCGGACCGACTCGCGGGGAGCATGGGCGTGATGTGTCTCACGGCGGTTCCGTTCGGCGGCCTGCCGATGTGCCACGGAAGCGGCGGACTGGCCGGGAAACACGCCTTCGGCGCGCGGACCGGCGGCGCGAACGTCCTTCTCGGCGTCTGCTACCTCGCGGCGGCCTGCGTCGCGGGCGTCGTCGTCGCGTTCCCCACCGCGTTCCTCGGCGTCCTCCTCCTTCTCGTCGCGTGGCACCTCGCCCGGGCCGCCGCCCGGAGCGACCGACTGTTTCTCGTCTGCGCCGTCGGCGTCGTCGGACTTCTGACGAACGTCGGCGCGGCGTTTCTCGTCGGCGCAGTCGCTGACCGTCTCCTCGACCGAGCGCTGTCGGCCTGACCGGGTTCGAGGACCGAACCGCCCTTCTATCCGCGGACCGAACATCCTCGCATGAACTCGTGGACCGACCTGTTCGACCGCGCGGCGTCGTTCGAGCGGACGGTAGACGACGTGCGCGAGACGCTCGATTCGCGACGAGAGGGCGACGATGAGTGACGGTTCGGACGTCCCCGACCCCGAGGACGTCGAACGGAATCCCGCCCGCGTCGTCGCCGACGCCGACGTTCTCGCGGCGGACCTGTTCGGCGACGACGACTCCAGAGAGGCGTTAGACGCCCTCCGCGAGCACTCGTGGACGACGCTCGTCGCCAGCGACCCCCTCCTCGACGACGCCCGCGCCGTCGTCGAATCGCTGGGCGACGAATCGCTCGCAGAGGCGTGGCGAGAGCGAGCCGAAAACTGGCGCGACCCCGTCTCGCACCCCCCCGAAGACCACCCGGCGCTCGGGTCGGCGTACCGCGGCGGGGCGATGCACATCCTCTCGTTCGACGACCGACTGACGTCATCGGAGGCCGGTGCGACGCTCGGCAGTCAGTTCCCTGTGAGCGTCCACCACCCGCGAGCGTTCGCGACGCTCTTCGACGCGGAGAGCCTCTACGCGGAAGTCGTCGGCGGCGACTATCCCGGACCGGACCGCGACCCGCGGGAGTGATTCTTGCGGTACAGACTCCCGATATTTCCGTTCGCTCTTCACCTCGCTCACTCCGTTCGTTCCGAGCACTCCCCCTCGGTCGCTTCGCTCCCTCGCGGGACCTCCGTGAGACTCGCTACGCTCGTCTCACGAGGTTTGCCTCGCTCACTCCGTTCGCTCGGCAAACCACTCCCCGAACTTCGCCAACGCCCGCCCGCGGTGGGACACCGCGTTCTTCGCTTCGGCGTCCATCTCCGCGAACGTCGTCCCGTCGTGTTCGAAGATGGGGTCGTAGCCGAACCCGCCGTCGCCCCGCGGCGGGACGATACGCCCGCGAACGGTTCCCTCGAACAGTCTCACGGGGAGGAGTTCGGTCTCCTCGCCGTCACGTTCCGCACCCGCGGCGGCCGCGGCGGTTCGGTCATCTCTGTCTATCGGGTCGGGACTCGCCTCGAACTCCGTCCCGTCGCAGTACGCGAGCGTGCATTTGAACGCCGCGCGGCGCGGTTCGTCCAGTTCTCTCTCGACGAGTCGGTAGACCGCTTCGACGCCGAGTGTCTCTTCGACGTACGACGAGTACGGGCCGGGGAACCCCTCGAACCCCTCGACGAACAGTCCGGCGTCGTCCACGAGGACGGGTTCGCCGGCGTGTCGGTACGCCTCGCGTGCGCCGTGGGCGGCGATAGGCCCGAGATTTGAGCCTTGTACCTCGGTGTAGTCGTAGTCGAGTCGCTCGACTTCGTCGAGATACTGAAGCGCCTCGCGGACCTTCCCCGGATTCGTCGTGACGTATCGGAGCATCCGCTCTGGAGTCGGGCGGGTCGAGAGAAAGAGGCGTCGGTGTCCGACGGTCAGTCGTCGTCGACGACGACTTCGACCGGGCCGTCCTCGTCTGCGGCGGCAGCGGTGTCGGACCCCGAGGAACGCTCCTGCCAGAGGAGGACGCCGACGACGACCAGCGCGACCCACGAGCGCCAGTTGGCCATGTTCAGCGTGTACCCGATTCCGAACGGCTTCTCGACGAGCATTCCCTTGTCGGGCTGCCAGTACGACGAGAGCATCCGACCCATCGACGGTCGCTCGAAGTTGTACGGAACGCCGAGAATCTCACCGGTCTGCGGTTTGTCTGCCATACTACACGATTACGCGGGCGGCCGATAAATCGTTTTGGTGTCCTCTCGAACGGTGCGCCTCGCGAGGCGACGTTCGGAACGCCGCCGCGCCGTCGGCGACGACCGCTACTGATAGCGGCCGCGACCCTCTATCTCCCGCAGGCGTGCGAGAACCGCGTCGTCGCCGACGCTCTCGTATCCCGCCTCGAACGCCCCGAGGAGTGGGTCGGGTTCCGTCGCCGTCCCCTCGACGCTCTGCCCGAACACGTGGAGGTCCATCGCGTGGTCCTCGACGTGACCGGTGTGGTATCCGAGGCCGAAGTCGATGAGGTACGTTCGGTCCTCGCCGACGCGGACGTTCCGCGTGGTCGGGTCGCCGTGGACGAACCCCGCGCGGTGGATTCGAGCGAGATGTTCGCCGACGGTCCGGCATCTGTCGGCCGTGAGATGTCCCGCGAGGTCCGCCTCGCCGACGTAGTCGAAGACGATGACGCCCTCTGTAGGGTCCACGTCCCGGACGACGGGCGTCGGGACGCCGACGCGCCGCGCTTGACTCGTCAGGCGTGCCTCGGCGACCGTCCGCTTTCGTCGGAGCCTGTCGTCCAGTTCGGGATGACGGTACGTCTTCGGAACGCGCCGCTTTTCGACGCGTCCGGACTCGACTGTCACCGTCGCCTCCGCGCCGCGAATCGCTCCGTCCGTGGTCGGGGCGCGCGCGACGGACTCCTCGCCGTCACGCCACGTCACCGGCACCTGGTCGGGCCGGAAGTTCGGGTCTACCGAGGACTCGGACACCGAGAGCGTGTCGCCCGCCTCGTACATCCGCGCGCCGAGGACGGCTATCATCCCGGCGTTGTCGCGGAGGAACCGCGGTTCGGGCGCGTAAAACTCCGCGCCGCGTTGCTCGCACATCGTCCGGAGCATCTCGCGCAGGCGGTCGTTCTGCCCGACGCCGCCGCCGAGGACGAGTTCGTCCGTCCCCGTCAGCGAGAGGGCGCGTTCGGCCACCTCCGCGAGCATCCCGAAGATAGTCTCTTGGAGGCCCGCGCAGATGTCTTCGACCGGGACGCCGTCGTCCGCGGCCTGTTTTGCGGCGCTCATGATGCCGGAGAAAGAGAAGTCCATCCCCTTGACGACGTACGGGAGTTCGTGGAACTCGCCGTCTCTCGCGGCGCGTTCGACCTTCGGCCCGCCGGGATGCGTCCACCCGACGTGTCGGGTGAACTTGTCGATGGCGTTGCCGACGCCCGTGTCCATCGTCTCACCGAGGACGCGGTATCGACCGTTGTGGTAGCCGAGCAAGTGCGCGTTCGCGCCCGAGGCGTTCAGACAGACCGGCGAGTCGAACCCCGACTGGTACCGGCCGATTTCGAGGTGCGCCACCATGTGGTTGACGCCGACTAGCGGGACGTCGAGCGTCTGTGCGAGCGCGCGCGCGGCGGTGCCGACGATGCGGAGACACGGGCCGAGACCCGGCCCGCGGGAGAACGCGACGGCGTCTATCTCTATTGTCTCGCCCTCCGCCGTCTCCGCCGCCCTGTCGAGAACGGTCTCGACCACAGACGGAATCGCCTCGCCCATGTGTTCTGCGGCTTCGCGCGGGTGGATGCCACCGCTGTCCGGTTCGTACGGGTCCGACTCGATGACGACTTCGTCGGCGTCGCTATCGAACAAGGCGGCGCTGGCGGCCCACGCGGTACCCTCTATTCCGATAACTCGCATCGAAAATTCGAAGACGGGTTACGAGTCCGTTCGACCCGGAGTTAGGCCTCTTCGGCCTCTGCCTCGGCCTCTTCGGCGTCGGCAGCTATCTTGTTTCGGTCGAGCATGTAGTCTTGTTCGACGTCGCGCGCGAAGTCGGGCGAGTCGTAGACTTTCGCGTAGCCGACGGTCTTTCGCATGCCGAACTTCGTCGCGAGTTCGTGGACCACGACTTCGTCGGAATCTTTGTTCAGCTTCGCTGCGAGGCTGTCGCGGACCGACAGACGGGACGGCGAGGCTTCTTCGTGCACTATCTCGAAGCGAACGTCGCTCCGGTGTAACATCGGGTTCTCATCTTCAGAGATGACTTCGATTTCCATGGTTCAGTTGGGTTAAAATGCTCCCGAGGCAAGTAAAAGGATTTCGAAGGGACGAACAGACGCGGGCGGGCGTGGCCGTGGCTCCGACGCCGGCGTCCGGACGGCGACTCCGGTGCGGCGTTCGACCGCTTCGGGTCCGTCGCTACGGTTCGACGCCGAGAACGCGGAGGGCGGCGTCGGCGTCGCCCTCCATCCGGGCCAGCAACTCGCGCATCTCCCGTTTCGTTTCCTCGGTGACGGAGACGAGGACCATCCCCTCGTTCGGTTGCCCGTAGACGACGCTCGCGCCGACGGGCGCGGCGACGACTGCGGGAAGCGTCGCCAAATCCTCTTCGCCCTCGACGACGACGGTGACGGGCGCGTCGCCCCCGGCGAGTGCCGCTTCGAGGGCGGCCAGTAACTCCTCGCCGATGGTTCCGGCTTCGTTCGCCACCTCGACGGGGTCGTCGGGGTCGGCGACGGCGCGGCGAACCGTCTCGTCGACGGCTTCGCGCTTCGTCTTCCCGTCCACGACGGCCACGTCCGGGACGCGTCCGGCCTCGCGGAGGTGGTAGGTGACGACGTCGCCGACGGCGACTATCGGCGCTCCCGCGTCTTCGAGAAGCCGGTCCGCGCTGCGGTACACCGGCCCGAACGGGGTTTTGAACTCGTCGCGAAGGTCGCGAGGCAGCCGGAGCATCGTTCTTCGGCGTCAGCGAACCTTCAGCGCGTAGCCGCCGGGTTCGTTGACGTTCATCTCCTCTGCTATCTCGCTCTCTTCGGGGTGCGTGATGACGACGTACCCCGCCCAGTCTTCCGTGAGTGTGGTCGCGCCGCAACTCTCGCAGACGTTCGCGTCCGGTTGGTTGATGTAGTGGCACTCCCGGCAGGCGAGACGCGGCTTCGCCATCTAACTCCCCTCCGCTCCGGTGGCCGCCTCGTTTTTCTGACGGTCCTCTTCGAGCCAGCCGTGTTTGCCGAGTCCCGGCTGTTTCGCCGTGAGACCGATCTTCGAGTCGCGGGGGTTCCGCTCGTCGATGCTCTTCGTGACGATGCGGACCCGCACCGAGTCGCCGACGCCGAGCGTCCGCCCCGACTCCGTCGAGGCGAGCTGCTGGTTCTCGCCGTCGTAGGCGAGGTACTCGTCCGATATCTGCGAGACGTGCAGCAGTCCGTCGACCGGACCGATTCCGACGAACGCGCCGAACTCGACCACTTCGACGACCTCTCCGTCGACGACCTCCTGCATGTTGGGGTCGTAGGTGAGCGCGTCGAACTCTGCTTCGTAGTAGACGCCGGCGCGGCCGGGGAGGACCGTTCCCTCACCGATGTCGTGTACGTTCACGACGCTCACGACGCTGCCTACGTCTTCGTCCATCCGTCCTTCGAGCTTATCCTGCAGGAGTCGCTTGACCCGGTTCGGGGTCACGTCAGCGAGATGCTCCGGCGGGACCTCGACTGTGTCCTTGAGTCGTACCCGTTTGTACATCGTATTGGCTATGGTTCCGTTATTGCGAGTTTGTCCCGACCCCTTATACCGATTACTCGAACGCCGCGTTCGAGCAGTCGGTCCCGAAGGGGCTTGTCGTTCGTGACGACGTAGTCGCACCCGCGTTCTGCGAGTTCGACGACTGCGTCGTCGGCGTACTGTGCGTCGGTCGCTTCGACGCGACACCGGTCCGCGGCGAGGTCGGCGCCCACGCTGGCCGCCACGCCCTCTGTGCCGCCCCCGCGGGAGAGTTTCTCCAACTCCGCCGTGACTGCACGGGGGACGACGAGGTCGAGGTCGGCGGCGAGTATCCGGTCGAGTTCCTCGAACAGTCGCACGTCGAGTTCGACCGGTGCCATCAGTGCGTTCGTGTCCATGATGACCGTCGTCACGCCTCCCTCCGGGTCCGGGTCACGTCTCCGTCCTCACTTCAGCGTCCCGATGCCGATGAGCCGCCACCGCGCGCCGACGCGCCGGTTGATGGCTATCTTCGCGCCCTCTTGGGCGCAGACGGGACGCTTCAGCGACACTTCGGCTTCGCCGCTTCGCGCACTCGTGACGGCACCGACCGTGGTAGCCGTCCCCACAGTGAGCATGAGGGGTTCACCGGTGGAAATCTCTTCGACCGAATCCTCGTCTTCGCCGACGACTCTGTCGAGGAGTTCGACGTCCATCGTGAACTCCTCTCGCGTCGGCGGAAGCGTGCCGGGTTCGCCCGCGACCTGTCCCGCGAGGGCGTCGCCCTTCGTGAGACTCGGGTCGAGGCCGGTCCCGACGCCGCAGAGGCCGCCGGGCCGGACTTCGTCGACCGTCTGGCCGCCCGCCTGCAGCGAGCGAATCTCGGTCGTGATGGGCCGCCACTCGGTCTGGCCGCCCTCGTCGACTTCCCGCCCCGGGCGGAGTTCGAGTTCGTCGCCGTCCGAGAGTTTCCCGTCGACGACGGACCCGCCGATGACGCCGCCCGAAAGGTCCTCCCACGTCGTGCCCGGGCGGTTGATGTCGAACGACCGCGCGGTGAACATCCGCGCGTCCTCGCCCTCGTCGCGTTCGGGCGTGGGAATCTCCTCTTCTATCGTCTGGATGAGGAGGTCAACGTTGACGCCTTGCTGTGCGCTCGTCGGGACGATGGGGGCGTCTTCTGCGACCGTGCCCTTCACGAACTCTTGGATCTGTTCGTAGTTCTCGACGGCCCGGTCGCGGTCGACGAGGTCGACCTTGTTCTGGGCGATGACGATGTTCTCGATACCGATGATATCGAGCGCCATCAGGTGCTCTTCCGTCTGCGCTTGCGGCACGTCCTCCGTGGCCGACACCACGAGCACCGCACCGTCCATGATCGCTGCGCCCGACAGCATCGTCGCCATCAGGGTCTCGTGACCCGGTGCGTCGACGAACGACACCGTTCGCAGTATCTCCGTCTCGTTTCCTTCCTCGTCGGTCTCTTCGACCGTGTAGCACTCCGGTTCGTCCGCGCCGGGAATTCGGCGGAACGTCGCGTCCGCGTACCCGAGTCGGATGGAGATTCCGCGCTTCATCTCCTCCGAGTGCTGGTCGGTCCACGACCCCGACAACGCCTGTACGAGGGTCGTTTTGCCGTGGTCTACGTGACCGACGAGTCCGATGTTCACCTCCGGTTGTTGTGGATTTTGCGTCACCATTGACCTCTTGAAGTAATCTTGGGGAAGTTTCGCTCCGAACGCCTGATAAAGTTGCTGTTATAGTCGCGGGGCGGCCGCTATACGGCCCGTGACGTGTGAACTCCCCGCAGTAGGGAGTATCTGTCGTCTCCGTCGGCGCGGCGTGAACCCGCGGTTCGACGACGACGCGGTTACCGAACCCGCTTCATCAGGCCGAACAGTTCCTCGCGGTACGTCTCCGGGTCGAGGCCCAAATCCACGTCCACGGTCAGAGAGATGGCCTCCGAGGGCGTCTTCGTCACCTCCCGCGCGAAGTTCTCGGCGGGGTAGGCGCCACCCGTGACGAGGACGGAGTCGTCCCCTATCCACGCCGCGAGGTGGCCCGCGACGGGTATCTCGCCGCCGTCGATGGTTATCTTCCGGTCGCCGAACCCGACGGAGAAGCCGTCGAACGCGTACGCCGCCTCGAAGTTCGTCAGTCGCGCCTCCGCGCCCGACGCCGTCTCCATCGTCTCCTCGTCGACCCGTTCGACGCCCGTGAGGCCCGCCTGTTCCATGCGCGAGGTGAACGCCCGCCGCGATTGGCTCTCGACTCTGTCGAGGAGTTGCTGTCGCCCCGCGCCCGCCGGGAGACTCGTAATGTCGGGGTCGAACGTCGCCCGCGTGGCGAAGAACGTCGCGAGTTGCGCGTCCGCGCGACCCAACGTCTCGTCGGCTATCTCCGTCCGAAGCGTCGTGTCCTCGTACAGGAGCGTCCGCGTGGATGCGGTGAGCGTCACCGGTCCGACCGACTGCTCGAAGGCCGGGTCCTCCGTCACGTCGTCCATCTGCTCCCACCCGCCGTCGTCTATCCGGCCCTCGGGGACTCGCGGTGGCCGCCGCGCGGCACTCACCGTCGCCTCCTCGCCGGTACATCCGGCGAGTGCGGACGCCGCCGCAGTCGCCGCGAGTCCGAGATACGCCCGCCTCCTCACTCGATTCGTCTCCTCTGTCCCGTCTCGATTCGTTCGTGTCCGCTCGTTTCCGGGGTGCATCCGTCGGCGGAGGTGAGGCGTATTCACTAAAGTAGTTATTTTCTCCTATCCGACATCTCCCGGGCGATTGCAACCGACGCCGGGCCGCAGTCCGCGAGTTTCGGCGGTCGTTCCGGAGTGCCGAATTTCGTGACTGTCTCTCGGACGCCACCGGACTCTCGTGTCGTCTCCCCGTCATCATCTATCGGCGGTCCGGCGAGGCGCTTTTGTCCGCGCCGCACGGAGAGTCCCCCGTGTCAGTCTCGGACGACCGGACGCGGGAATTCGCCTTCGAAGTCGCGCTGTGCGCCCACCTCGAATCGGACGAAGAGTGGGTCCTCGGCCGACAACTCGGTTCCGCAGTCGTCGCTCCCGGCCGCCGCATCGCCGACATCTGCGCGGTCGTTCCGGGGCCGCGGTTCGACGAGCGAACGGCGATTACCGCCGACGCCATCCCCGGACGGGCGATAGAGAGCGACGTCGGCGTCGGGCGGGCGGTGTACTGGCGCGACGCGTTCGACTGCTCTCCCGAGGCGGCCCGAACCGCGGTCGAGAGAGCGGTCGAGAGCGGCTTCTTCGAGCGCGAACGCCGCGGGGCCCGCGAGTACGTGCGCCGGACGACACACTACCCGACCGAGTGGTTCTCCGGCCTCGTCGGGATAGAGAACAAGCCCGACTTGGACGCGCCGGGCGCACTCGAACGCCAACTGCGGACCGACGTGAGCCTCGGTCTCTTCGACCGCGTCGTCCTCGCCACCGAGAGTTACGTCACCCGCGCCCACCTGAACCGCCTGCCCGAGGAGGTGGGCGTCTGGCGGTTCGACCCCGAGACGGGCGACCGGACGGTCAGACGGGAGGCGACGCCCCTCCCGACGGACCGACCGGGCGTCGAACTCGTCGCGGAACGGCCGCTCCGGACGGACGTGGCGGTCGTCTCCCCAGACGAGAAGGCGCGCGCGCGACGCCGCGTCGCCGAACGCGCCTACGGGAAGGGCTGGCGGACGTACGACCTCCCGTCCTGCGTCCACGCCGACGCGACGGCCGACGGCAGACCGCGGTGTTCGGAGTTCGACCGCATCGTGGACCCCTCTCGGGAGTGCGGCGCAGACTGCGCGGCGCGCGAGGACGGGGACGCGCCCGACGTGGACGCCGCCGCCCTCCGAGACGCCCGGACCCCGTGGGTCGCAGACGCCGAGGGCGTCGCTCGACGGCAGAGCGGACTCGACCGGTTCGTCTGACACCCCCCGCGACGCTCTCGTTCAGAGGTCGTACGTCTCACCGTCCACCGCCAGCGGTTCTTCGAACGCCTCGTCGGACGGGTAGAAATGCGCGGTGTGGACGAGACGCGTCCGCGCCGCGTTCAGGTCGTCGGCCAACGCGAGTGCGCCCTCTCTCGTCATGTGTTTCGTCCCGAACGTGCGCGGGATACCCTCGTCGTCGTGATGTTTACCGCCGAGCGGGTGGTGTTCGCAGAGCGACGCCGGGACGATGGCGTCCGCGAGAAACAGGTCCGGGTCCCTGAGCGCGTTGCGGGACGCTTCGGGGACGGCGTAGTTCGTGTCGCCGGATATCGACAGTTTCGCGCCCGTCTCGGGGTCTTCGACCGCCAGCCCGTAGCAGAGAAGCGGCGGGTGGTCGACGGGAACGAGCGTCAACTCCAGCCCGCAGACGCGGAACGGCTCTAGGGGCGCGTGGTCGTGGACGCTCACCTGCTGTAGGTAGTCGTACTTGTCGGCGACGGTTTCGGCGACGCTCTCGCCGGTTTCGGGGTCCGTCTCGTCGGCCGCGTGAACCGGCAGACGGTCGAACACCCGGTAGGCGTTGCCGAGGCCGTCGATGTGGTCGAAGTGGACGTGCGTCACGACGCCCGCGTCCGGGAGCGGAACGTCGCGCGTCAGGAACTGGTGCCGGAAGTCGGGGCTGAAGTCCACCAGAAGCGACTCGTCGGTTCGCTCGTTCTCGACGTGGACGGAGAAGCGACTGCGTTCGACGCCGCGTTCGCGCGCCGACCGGCAGGTGTCGCAGTCGCACCCGACGGTCGGCGTTCCCGTCGTGTCGCCCGTGCCGAGGAGAGTGACCCGCATCGTCACGATGTACGTCTCCGCCGGTTGATAAGCGTAGTCGAAGCGCCTCGGCGCGGGAGTCAGTCGCCCGCCCGTCCGACCGCACCGGCCGTCTCGCTCACGAGGTCGGCTATCGCCCGCCGCTTCAGGACGACGAACCCCGCGAAGACGACGAGAAAGCCCGCGAGCGTCGCGAGCGTAACCGTCTCGCCGAGCACCGCGACGCCGACGACAGTCGCCACCACCGGGACGAGATACGCGACGAGCGACGTTTCGAGGGCGCCCTGCGTCTCCAACAGGTGAAAGTAGATGAAGAAGGCGGCGGCGGTGGCGAAGATACCGAGATACGCGACTGCGGCCCCCGTCTCGACGGTGGCCGGGAGCGCGAACGGTTCGCCGACGCCGATACTGGCCGCGTGGAGGAGTAGTCCGCCGACGAGCATCGACCACCCCGACAGCGCGGCGTTGTCCAGCGTCGGGCGCGCCCGTTGGATGAGGACGCCGCCCAACGCGACGCCCGCGACCTGTACGAGGATGAGCAGTCGCCCGACGACGCGGTCACCGAGGAGGTTCGCGGGGTCCGGGCGGACGATGAGAGCGACGCCGAGGAATCCGAGACCGATGCCGACGGCTCCCACCGGCGAGACGCGTTCTTCCGGCAGGAGTCCGAGCGCCCAGATGGACGTGGCGATGGGGATGAGACTCTGCATGATGGCGGCCACACCGCTCGGAACGGTCTGCTGGCCGACGAACAGGAACGCGTTCATCCCAACGAGGAACACGCCGCCCCCGAGGATGGCCGTGGCGTTCGCGCGGTCCGTCGGCCGCCACGTCGCACCGCTGAAGAGGGCGTAGCCCAACAGCAAGACCGCGCCGAGGTCGTACCGGAACGCCGCGAACAGCACCGGTTCGAGCGCTTCGAGACCGACCGAGATGGCCAGAAAGGAGAGACCCCAAAGCGTCGCGAGCGTTCCGAACAGGCCGACGGTGACGAAGCGGCGGTTCACGGACGACTAACCGCCCGCCGGACAATTAGTCGTCTCGGTTCGGCGGTGTCGCGCGGGTCCGTGCCGTCGAGAGAAAACGGCGAGTCGAGTCGCCTCAGTCGTGGTCGTGCCCTTCGTCGTGGTCGTGGTCGTGTCCCTCGTCGTCGTCGTGACCGCTGCCGTCGCCCGCGACCAACTGCTCGCCGTCCGACATCATGTTCATGTTCTTGAGGTTGTCGCGTTCCTCGAAATCCTCGACTGCGTCGATGATGTCCTCTTGGGTGAGCGACATCCGCTCTTCGGTGAGGGCTTCGAGGACGGCCTCTCGGAGCACCATCCGCAGGTCCGACCCGGTGAGTCCCTCGGTGCGGTCCGCGACGGCGTCGGGGTCGAACTCCGCGACGTCCATCCGCTTCGTGATGATGCGGAGGATGTCCGACCGCATCCCGCGGTCCGGCTTCGGGAAGTTCACGATTTCGTCGAAGCGACGCCACGCCGCGGAGTCCAGTTGGTCCGGGTGGTTGGTCGCGCCGATGAGGATGACCTCGTCGCGGATGAGCGAGATGTCGTCGATGCTCTTCAGCAGGGTGTTGACCGCGCGCTTGAGTGCGGCGTGTTCGTCGGACCGGCGGGTCTTCGCCACCGAGTCGAACTCGTCGATAAAGAGGATACACGGCGAGAGCCGTTTCGCCACCTCGAACGTCTTTTCGACGTTCTTCGCCGTCTCGCCGAGATACTGGCTCGTTATCATCGAGAGCTTCACCTCGACGAACGGGAGCCCGAGTTCGTGAGCGAGAGCGCGCGTGACGGTGGTCTTACCGGTCCCCGGCGGACCGACGAAGAGAATCTTCCCTATCTCGCGCAGGCCGATGTCCGCGAGGTACTCGCGGTGTTCGATGGCCTTCATCAGCTTTTGAATCTCGCCCTCTTGGTCCTGCGTGAGGACCAAGTCTTCGAGCGTCATCTCTATCTCTTCGGGCGCGCGGACCTGCACCAAGTCCAGCATCTCGGCGTCCTCTTCCTCGTCGAAGTACTGGTCGAGGAGGCTGTCTATCCAGACTCGGTCGGCCTGAATCGGCCGGGTGCGTTCGCGCGCCTCGGCGTGGGTGACGTCCACGTCGTCGCGGTCCTCCACGGTCGCCGCGATGGTTGGGTTCGTCTCCAACCGGTCGGGTTCGGCCCGTTCGAGATACCACTCCGTCGCCATCTCGGGCTGCGTCAGCGAGATGCGGCCGGAGAAGTCCTCTTTTTGGGTGAACATCAGGTCGGAAATCGCGTCCCACGGATGTTCCACGCCAGTTGCTTTTCTCGCCGTACTCTCGGTAACCACGAGCGGTCGCTCGATACCGATTGGGGCGTCTTCGTCCGTCTCGGCGTCATCTTCCGGTTCCGACCAGAACACCCGCCGATACCGCGGCGGCAGGTCGTTCTCGTCTAACCCCCGGTTTTCCCCGTAGAGATGAGCCGTGAGGAGAAATTCGACTACCTCGAGAGCCCGATTACTCATCCGTAAGAAGTTCCGTCCACGAACGCTTAAGACCGTCGAAGAGCCTTCGCCCTCGCCGCCGCGTCCGACGAACCGCCGTCGAGGACGCTCTCGGCACCTTATATCGGTTATACGTCACCAAGGTCTGACCCCCACTACCGAACAGTACACGGGCAACTTATCTGTTCAACGATTAGCGATTTATACTCGCATATGTCTCGTAATACTGTGAAACGGTGTATGTTCGAACAGGAGAACAGGGGAAGAGAGTCGAATACCCGCTGTGAGTGGTCGCAGTGGTGAGGCAGGTTTCGACCACGTGCATGCGGTGTGCGGTCGGGTGCGGCCACGTCCACAGGGAGAGAGCGGACGGCGCCGGCGTCGAATCGGTCCGCGGCGACCCCTCCCATCCGGTCAACCAGGGCCTCGCGTGCGGACGGGGTATCCGCGAGTCCGCGAACCCCGAGGGCAAGTGGTTGACCCGGCCGCACGTCCGGCGCGACGGCGAACTCGTCCCGACGACGTGGGAGAACGCCCTCTCTACCGTCGCGGTGCGCCTCCGAGAGGCCCGCGACGCCGACCCCGACGAGGTGGCGGTCCTCGGAAGCGGGCAACAGACGAACGAGGCGGCGTACGCCCTCGGGAAACTCGCCCGCGGTGGAATCGGGACCCGGATGTACGACGCTAACACGACGCTCTGCATGGCGAGCGCCGTCACGGCCTACTACAACGCGTTCGGAAGCGACGCGCCGCCGCCGACGTACGACGACGTTCCCGACGCCGACGTCCACGTCGTCTGGGGCGCGAACCCCGCCGTCGCCCACCCCGTGATGTTCCGGTGGATAGCCGACGCCGCCACCGACGGCGAACTCCTCGTCGTCGACCCCGTGGAGACGAAGACGGCCGGGTTCGCCGACGGCCACGTCCAACCCTCCCCGGGCGGCGACCTGGCCCTCGCGAAGGCGGTTCTCGCCCGACTGGTCGAGACCGACCGCGTCGACGAGGCGTTCGTCGCCGACAACGTCGAGGGGTTCGCGGAACTCCGCGCGTCGCTTCCGACCGTCGCCGCCGCCGCCGACGCCGCGGGCGTCGAAACCGGGGACGTCGACCGCCTCGCGGACGCCCTCGAAGACCGGACGCTCCTCTACTGGGGGATGGGAATCAACCAGAGCGTCCGCGGGACGGCGACGGCGGGCGCACTCGTCGACCTCTGTCTGGCCTCCGGCAACCTCGGCCCCGGGTCGGGACCGTTCTCGCTGACGGGACAGGCGAACTCGATGGGGACGCGCGTCTGCTCTTCGAAGGGGTCGTGGCCGGGACACCGTGACTTCGACGACCCCGAGGAACGGCGGGCGGTCGCCGAGGCGTGGGACGTCCCGGTCGAACGCCTCCCCGACGACCCCGGCCCCGGACCGGTCTCCATGCTCGATTCGGACCCCGCCGTCGTCTGGACCGTCGCGACGAACCCCGCGGTGGGGTTCCCCGACGCGAACCGGGTGCGAGAGGCCCTCGACGAGACGTTCCTCGTCGCGCAGGACGCCTTCCGGACGGAGACGACGGAACTGGCCGACGTGGTTCTCCCGGCGGCGACGTGGGGCGAACAGGGAGGGACGACGATGAACATGGAGCGAACCGTCTCGCGCGTCCGGGCGGCGACGGACCTGCCGACGGGCGTTCGAACCGACCTCGACATCGTCGCCTCGGTGGCCCGCCGCGTCTCGCCGGGTCTGCTCTCCGACCCGAGCGTCGACCCCGAGGCGGTGTTCGACGAGTTCCGAGCGCTCACGGCGGGGACGAAGGCCGACTGCGCCGGTATCTCCTACGACCGACTCGACGCGGAGGGCGCGGTTCGGTGGCCCGCGCCGACTCTCTCCTCATCGGGCGGATACCGCTACCGGACCGACGGCGGGTGGGCGTTCGAGACGCCGTCCTCGAAGGCGCGCGTCTCGACGCTGGCGTTCGACGCGCCGGACCTTCCGGAACCCGCGGACGACGACTTCCCGCTGGTTCTCACCACCGCCCGCGAGGAGGACGGATACAACACGGGGGTTCGGTCCAGAGAGGTGGCCGACCCGGACCCCCTCGAAATCCGCGCCGCGCCGCGGACGCTCGACGCTCACGCGGACGCACTCGACGAGGCTCCGAACGGCGATGACGCCGATTCGGACGCGGACGACGACCGCCCGACCACGCTCGTCGACTCCCGGCGCGGCACCGTCTCCGGGGTGGTCGAACCCGACGAAACGGTTCCGGAAGGGATGCTCTGGTGCAGTATCCACCACCCCGCGACGAACCGCCTCACCGTCCCCGCGGTGGACCCCCACTCGAAGGAGCCGAACTTCAAGCAGTGCGCCGTTCGCCTCCTCCACCCGACGCGAGAGTCGAGACGGACCGCCCTCTCCGCGGAGGCGGACGACTGATGCCGGTCGTTCGTCGGCGGTACCGGGGGAGACGCGCCTCCGAACGACCCCTCGACGGCGCGCGACGCACGACAGATGGCGCGTGAGGAGACTGCGGGCGCCCCCGACGCGCGGCGACTCGACGCGGGGACCGCCGGCATCGTTCTCGCGGGCGGCCGTTCGACGCGCTTCGACGGGGGCGACAAGGCTCTCGCATCGCTCGACGGCGTCCCACTCGTCGCCCGCGTCGCGGACACGCTCGAACCCCTCGTGGACCACCTCGTCGTCAACTGCCGGGAGGACCAACGCGACTCTCTCGCGGCGGCCCTCTCGGACGTCGCCGTCCCGGTGACGTTCGCGCCCGACCCCATGTCGGACCGCGGTCCGCTGTTCGGTCTGCGAACGGCGCTCAGAAACACCGACTGTCGGTACGCCGTCGCCGTCCCCTGCGACATGCCGGCGCTCACGACGACGTTCCTCGCTCACCTTCGCGCCCGCGCGCGAGGGTCGGTCGGGGCCGTCGTCCGGTGGAACGGGATGGTCGACCCGCTTCCGCTGGCGGTGCACGTCCGCGCCGGAGAGGTGGTCTGCACCGAGACGCTCCGAGACGGACGACACGACCTTCGGAGCCTCGTGTCCGCGCTATCGCCCGCCGTGGTCTCCGAATCGACCGCCGCCGCGCACGGCGCGCCGGGCATCCTCCGTGACGTGGACACGCGCGCCGACCTCGGGTCCGTCGCGCGCGAGTGAGGGGTCGATTCCCCCTCCCGTCTTTTTTCGCGCGTTCTCGCCGCACCGGAGCCCGGCGGCTCTCCGCGCGGAATAGTTAATCATCGTTCGTTATACCCGTTCGAAGATGTCAACTTTTGACTTCGAGAAGTGGAAGTAAACCACCTTATATTCTGCACTGGTGATTATAAATACGAAGAAGCCGGGAATATATGCTCATATGTTTTGTTTTTCAACGGTTAACACTATGTGCGTGGCTGCCACAGCCATCACCGACGAATGAACGTTCACACGCACACGCAACCGAAGGCGGAGACTCCGTCGGTGATTCGCGATGGCGCATAAGAAAGAAGCGTACAAAGAGGAGATGTACGGCGACGCCGTCCGCGAGAAGATTCTGGAGTTCGCGGAAGACGGCTGGGAGTCCATCCCGGAGGACGAACGCGAGGAGTGGTTCACCCGGTTCAAGTTCTGGGGTATCTTCCACCAGCGCACCGGGCAGGAGGGCTACTTCATGATGCGGTTGACGAACGCGGACGGCCGCCTGAAGCCGGACCAACTCCGCACGATAGCCGAGGTGGCCCGCGACTACGCGAGAGGCCCCGTCTCGAACCCCGAGTTCGGCAACGGCTGGATAGACCTGACGACCCGGCAGTCGGTCCAACTGCACTGGATTCGCCTCTCGGACGTGCCCGAGATATGGGAGACGTTGGAGTCCGTGGGCGTCTCGACGCGTTCGGCCGGGGGCGATACGATGCGCAACATCGTCGGCTGTCCGGTCGCCGGCAAGGACGCCGGTGAACTCGTGGACACGACGCCGCTTCTCGACCGGTTCCAAGAGGAACTTCGCGACGACGACGCTCTCGCGAACATGCCGCGGAAGTTCAACATCAGCGTCACCGGCTGTCACGAGGGCTGTGCCCAAGACAGCATCAACGACGTGGGCCTCGAACCCGCGCGCAAGGACGTCGAGGGAGAGACCGTCCTCGGCTACAACGTCCGCGTCGGCGGCGGACTCGGCAGCCGAGAACCCCGCGTCGCCCGCCCTCTCGACGTGTTCGTGGCGGACGAAGACGAGGCGTACGAGGTGGTCAGCGGGTTCGTACGACTCTACCACGACCACGGCGACAGAGACGTTCGCTCGAAGAACCGAGCGCGCTTCTTCGTGGACGACCGCGGCCCCGCGGAAATCCGCGACCTGTTGCAGGCCGAGTACGTCGATTTCGAACTCGAACGCGCCGGAGAGAGCCTCCGCGAGGAGTACACCTACAACGCGGGTCGGTCGCCGGACGAGGGGAAAGCCGACCACGTCGGCGTCCACGACCAAAACGACGGGCGGAACTACGTCGGCCTGAGCGTCCCCGTGGGACGCATGCCCGCCCGGGACGCGATAGCGCTCGCCGACCTCGCGGACGCGTACGGCTCCGGGGAGGTTCGACTCACTCGTCGGCAGAACCCCATCGTGGTGGACGTTCCGGACGACGAACTCGACGCTCTGCTCTCGGAACCGCTCTTGGAGACGTACACACCCGAGCCGACTCCGTTCACTCGCGGCGCGATGGCGTGTACGGGTACGGAGTTCTGTTCGCTGGCGCTGACGGAGACGAAAGCCCGGACGGCGCTTTTGCTCAGGTGGCTCACCGAGAACGTGAACCTCCCTGACGACGTAGAGACCATCAAGATTCACTACTCGGGCTGTACCGCCGACTGCGGGCAGGCCAACACCGCCGACATCGGCCTGTTCGGGATGCGCGCGCGCAAGGACGGTCAGATGGTCGAAGCGTTGGACATCGGCGTCGGCGGCGGCGTCGGCGAGGACCCCTCGTTCGTCGAGTGGGTTCGCCAACGCGTCCCCGCGGACGAGGTGCCCGGCGCGCTTCGAAACCTACTGGAAGCGTTCGCGGCCCACCGCGAGGACGGCCAGACGTTTCGCGAGTGGGTCGACGCGTTCGGCACCGAATCCATCGTCGAACTCGCCGAACCCGAGGAGACCGACTACCGAGACCCGTACATGTACGACGCCAAACAGGCGTGGTATCCGTTCGCCGACGACGAGGAGGTGTCGCCGGCCGACGCGACGGGGACGGCGGACGACTGAGACGGTGCCGGACGGGGAGTCGTCCGCGGCGAACGACGCCGCACCGGACCGGTCGGAGGCGACGCGAACCAGACAGCACGCCTCCGCCGACGTCGCGCCGGAACTGTTCGCCGTCGCGGACGCCCGAGGCGGCGTCCGCCGTGAAACCCCGGACACGTGAAACTCCGTGCGTTCTCCTTCGAGTTCTGCCCCATTTATGGCTACAGACGTTCGAACCGAGAGTATGCCTACGCCAGTCATCGCGGCCGCGTACCGAACCCCGTTCGGAAAGGCCGGCGGCGTCTTCGAAGACACGCGAAGCGAGGACCTTTCGGTCGCTCTTATCGACCACATACTGGAAGAGACCGGAGTAGAGAGCGCCGACGTGAACGACCTGATGTGGGGGGTCGCACAGCAACGCGGCGAACAGGACAACAACGTCGCGCGGGTCATCGCCCTCCTCTCGGAACTCGGCGAGGGCGTGCCCGCGACGAGCATCAACCGCTGGTGCGCCTCCTCGATGCAGTCTATCATCTCCGCGTCCGACGCCATCGCCGCGGGGAACCGCGAGTGCATCATCGCGGGCGGCGTCGAGAGCATGAGTCGCGTCCCGATGGACGGCGACTCCTACCAGCATCTCCACCCCGAACTGTCGGAGAAGTACAACATCTTCCAACTCCAGATGGGGATGACAGCGGAGAAGGTGGCAGAACAGAAGGGCGTCTCCCGCGACGAGCAAGACGAGTACGCCGTCCGGAGTCACCGTCGGGCGACGGAGGCGACCGAATCGGGTCGCTTCGACGACGAAATCGTCCCGATAGAGACCGAGGACGGCGTCGTCACCGACGACGAAGGAATCCGCCGCGACACCTCCGTCGAAGCGCTCGCGGACCTCTCGCCCGCGTTCACCGGCGACGGAACCGTCACCGCGGGCAACTCCTCGCAGATAACCGACGGCGCGGCGGCGGTTCTCGTCACGAGTCGGGAGTTCGCGGACGAAAACGGCTTAGACGTGCTCGCGGAGGTCGGAACGAACGCCGTCGCCGGGGTGGACCCGACGGTGATGGGTATCGGTCCGGTGCCGGCGACGCGGCAACTCCTCGAACGTAGCGGCCGCGATATCTCGGACTACGGTCTCGTCGAACTGAACGAGGCGTTCGCCAGTCAAGCCGTCTACGCCCGCGACGAACTCGGTATCGACGAAGACCGATACAACGTCAACGGCGGCGCGATAGCCCTCGGTCACCCCCTCGGCGCGTCCGGCGCGCGCCTCCCGGTGACGCTGATTCACGAGATGATAAAGCGCGACGAAGAGCGCGGACTCGCGACGCTCTGCGTCGGGTTCGGTCAGGGCGCGGCCATCGAATTCAGCCGCTGAGTCGGCTGAACCGGCGGCCGAAGTCGGCCACGATTCTTTTCGGCCTTCCGGACGAACGACCTCCCGTGACCGACGGACACCGAACAGACGGTTCTGGGTCGGGTCGGGACGCACAGACGGTGACGCGCCGACGACTGCTCGGAGGCGCCGCAACCGCCGGTGTCGCCGCCTCATTTCCGGCGTTCGTCGGCGGCGCGGCGGCCCAAGCCGAGACCACGGGAGAGTCACAGACGGGGCCGCCGGAGACCGACGACACCGCGGAACCGGTGACCACACAGGCCGCCCTGCCGACGGACGCGCCGACGTTCGACCAGTCGAACTACGTGGGCCTGTTTCTTCAGGTGACCGGATTCGACCGTCAGGCCGACGCCACGGGCGTCGGCGACTGCAACTTCGTGGGCGCGGAAGACGACATCACCGCCTTCGACGCCACCATCTTCGAGACGACGGGCGACCGACCCTCAGAGGAGGTGACGCTCTACACGACCACCCAACAGGGCACCGTCATCGACTCGGGGAGCGTACTCGTGATAAACAGTCAGTCCGAGTGTCCGAGCGACTTCGTGACGCTCGGAGTCGAAGAAGTCGAAGCGAGCGACGTCGGGACGCCCGCGGCACCGGGGACGGAAACCGGCGGAGCGATTCCCGGATTCGACGCCGTCGCGGGCGTCCTCGGCGTGACTGCGGCGTCCGCCGCCGCGGCGTTTCGACGTCGCGGCGACGAGGGGTGAACGCCGCCGAGGCGCGAGTCCCCGCCGCGACTACCGGTCGTCGGGGTGGACGTACTGTAGCGCCTCGCGAACCGATTCGTTGGCGCCGATGACCGTGATTCGGTCACCCCTCTGTAGCGTGAAGTCGGCGGTGGGAACGCGCGTGTTTCCGTCTCTGGCGACCAACACGATGATACATCCCTCGGGGAGTTCCGGCCCGACTTCGCGGACGGTGCGTCCGACGTGCTCTTCGGCCGTCAGTTCGACCTCTTGGATGTCGCCGGTGTGACCGACCTCGCCCATCCAGTCCATCATCGCCGGCCGTTCGATGTAGTTGTCCATCGCCTGCGCCGTGGCGCGGGTCGCCGAGATGGTCCGGACGCCGAGTTCCTCGAACGCGTCCACGTTGTCGGGGTTGTTCGCCCGCGCGAGAATGGTCTCGGGGTCGAACTTCGAGTTGACGAGTTGGGCGACGAGCAGGTTCACGTCGTCGTCGCCCGTCGCGGCGACGACGATGCGACTGTTCTCCGCCCCGGCCGAGCGGAGCACGTCCGTGTCGGTGCCGTCGCCTTTGTGGACCGTGAACCCGTCGTTGCGGGCGATTTCGACGGCCTCTTGGTTTTGATCGATCAACACTACGTTCTCTCCGCGGTTTTCGAGGCGGGCGGCGAGCTCTCTGCCCACCTTTCCGCCTCCGATGACGAGTACACGCATTGGTATGATGTCGAGGTATTCTGCGATTCGGCGGGCGAACCCGCCTTCGAGGACGACTGTCGCGAGGATGACGAGAAAGACGGTTCCGACGAGGAGGTCGGCGGCCTCCGTCAGCCCCTGTGCACGAAATTCGATGGCGAAAAGCGTCGCGACGGACGCCGGGATGATGCCGCGCGGTCCGACGAGGCTCATGAACGTCCGCTCTTGTCGGCTGAACCGGTCGCCGACGGTCGAGAGGAAGACGCCGAGCGGTCGGACCACGAGTGCGACGGCGACGACGACGCCGAGTCCGCCCACGCCGAGAGCGAGGAGGGTCTCGAACTGCAAGAGCGCCGCCAAGGCGATGAAGACGAACGAGAGCACGAGGAGGGTGATGTCCCCCTTGAACGCGGAGATGTCCTCCTCGTAGGGCACGTCCAGATTGGCGAGGAGGATACCGGCGGTCGCCACCGCGGCGATGCCGGCTTCCGTCGCAATCGTGTCGGCGGCACCGTAGGCGACGAGTGCGCCGGCGAGGACGAGCAATCGCGCGTTCTGCGGGGCGTTCCCCGGCGAGAGGTCGACGTACCGGAGCGCGTAGTAGACGGTCGCCGCGACGAGTCCGCCGACGAGGATGCCGACCCCGAGACGTTCGGCAAACAGGGTGAGCAGTTCCGGAGCGCTGGTGATGCCGGAGATGATGGCCTCGAAGATGACGATGGCGAGGATGGCGGCCGTCACGTCGTTGACGATACCCTCCGCCTCCAACGCCGCCTCGACTCGGTCCCGCGCCGGGACGACTTCGAGAATCGGCGTGATGACCGTCGGTCCCGTGGCGACGAGCAACGCGCCGATGAGAAAGGAAATCGGCCACGCGGCGTCCAGTAGGAAGTGAACCGCGACGGCCGTTCCGAGGAGCGATAACACCGCGCCGACGGTCACCAACCCGAGCGTGGCTGACGGCGCTTCCCGGAGTTTCGACGCCCGGAGGTGGAACGCACCCTCGAAGACGATTATCGCGACCGAGAGGCCGACGATGGCCGAGAGCGCGTTCCCGAACGAACCCGGACCGATGACTCCGAGTACCTCCGGGCCGAGGACGATTCCGGAGAACAGCAAGAAGACGACGCTCGGAACCTGGAATCGGTCGGAGAGGATCTGTGAGACGACTCCGATACCGATGATGGCCGCGACGATAGGGATAAGATTCGCACCTTCGGCGGTAGCCACTATGACACCTCCATGTGACTGGGGCGATGCGACGAACACGCATAAGTCCATACATTTCAGACGCTCTTTCCGGGGACGGAACTGGATGCCTGTCCGGAAAACGTGACGAAACCACGCGAATGCTCGAAAACGGACGGGTCGGTCAGGCCGGTCGTTCGTCCCCGTCGTCGGAGTCGCGGTACAGCATATCTATCTGGTCTGCGTACCGGTCGAGGATGTTCCGTCGCTTCTTTTTCATCGTCGGCGTCATCATCTCGTTTTCCTCCGTGAACTCCTCGGGGACGAGGCGGAACTGCTTTATCCGCTCGTAGGACTCGAGCGACTCGTTGACGCGGTCTATCTCCGCGTCCACCCGCGCCTGCACTCTGTCGTCTCGACAGAGGTCTCTGGCGTCCTCCGGAAGGTCTATCCCCTCGCTTTCGGCCCACTCGCGGACGCCCTGGAAGTTCGGGACGACGAGCGCGGAGACGAACTTCCTGCCGTCGCCCAAAACCAGGCACTGTTCGACCACCGAACTGGAGGCGAAGGCGTCTTCGATGGGGCCTGGTGCGACGTTCTTCCCCGTCGAGAGGACGAGAATCCGCTTTGCTCGCTCTCGGAAGGCGACGTAGCCGTCCGGGCGGAGTTCGACGATGTCGCCCGTCCGGAACCACTCGCCGTCGAACGCCGCGGCCGTCTCCTCGGGAAGATTCCAGTAGCCGTCGGTCACGTTCGGGCCGCGGACGAGCAGTTCGCCCACGTCGCCGCCCGCCGCGCCCCGGATGTCGTCGCCGACGACGGTGTCGTCTACCTTCACCTCGACGTCCTCTACGGGGGGTCCGATGGTCCCGACTTTCGGCTCCTCGACGGGGTTGACGGCGATGACGGGCGACGTCTCCGTCAGCCCGTAGCCCTCCAGAATCGGCAGCCCCATCGCGTGATACAGCGCACACAGGTCCGCAGAGAGGCTCCCGCCGCCGCTTATGAAGAAATCGATGTTGCCGCCGAGGGCCTCTCGAACCTGCTCGAAGACGAGTCTGTCAGCGAGTCTGCGCTGGGCTTCGAGGAGGTAGCCGGGGGCGTCGCTCTCGTGGTGGCGTCGCCCCACGTCGACGGCCCACTCGAAGATTCGCTCTTTCAGCGGCGACTCCGAGGCCTGCGAGCGGATGGCATCGTACAGTTTCTCGTACACCCGCGGAACGCTCGTCCCCGTGGTCGGTTCGACGAGTTGGAAGTCCTCTCTGAGGGTGTCGGGACTCTCGGCGTACGCGACAGTCGCGCCCGCCGCGAACATGAGGTAATGTCCCGCCAGGCGTTCGAAGACGTGCGCCAACGGCAGGAACGACAGCGTGACCGACCCCGGAGCGATGCGTGGCGCGTCGCCTTTGTCGGGTCGCGGTCCGAACCGCCGGTAACACTGGTTGACGTTCGACCGGAAGTTCCGGTGGGAGAGTCGCACGCCCTTCGGCGTCCCCGTCGTCCCCGACGTGTAGATGAGAGACGCGAGGTCCTCCGGGTCGCGTTCGTCGAGCCACCCCTCGTACGTCGCCTCGTCGAACGCCGCCGCGCCGAGTTCGTGCACGTCGCCGAGAGTCAGCAGGTCGTCTCTGTCGCGGACGGCCCCGGCCATCCCGCTTCCGTCGGGTATCTCGTCCATCACGACGACGAACTCGAGGTCCAGGTCGTCTTCGACGGCGAGAACGCGCCGGAGGTGGTCCGCGCTCTCGACGACGACGCCCGTCGCGTTCGGGTCGTCGAGGAGATACCGCACCTGTCGCTCCGAAGAGGACGTGTAGACCGTCGTGGCCGCCGCACCCGCGGCGAGGAGCGCGAAGTCGCACTGTGCCCACTCCATCCGCGTGTGCGCGAAGATTCCCACGCGGTCGTTCGTCGTCACGCCCAGTTCGCGAAAGCCCGCCGCGAGGGCGCGGACGACGCCGCGCATCTCTCCGTACGTCAGGTCGGCGTAGTCGCCGTCCGGCGCTTCGGGGACGACGCCGCGTCCGACGAGCGACCGGTCGTAGATGCCGCCTTTGTACCGTTGGGCGACGCGCTCTGCGTTCCGCTCTGCGCTGTCTTCGAACATTCTCGAAAGCGTCGTGTGGCCGATGGCCTCGTCGTCGAAGGCCGATTCGGCGTCCCGCCAGTCCATACTCCTCACTCGGTCGTTCCCCACGTAAAACGATGCACGTTCGTGTAGTCGAACGTTGTTCGTCGTTGAACTGGCCGTCCCTCGAAAGGAGTTGTTTTACGCCCGCCGACGCCGGGTCACTCCTCGGTTTCGTCCTGTTTCGCCCGCCAGTCGAGATAGCCGAGGACCCCCCGGGTGTTCAGGCGTTCCTCCTCGCGGGCTTTCGTCTCGCCCCACACGTCTATCATCTCGGTGTGTTCGGCGAAGTGTTCGACGACGGCGTCGTCGTCGCCGAGTTCGTCGCGTTTCCGCCTGACCGCTTCGACCCACTCGACGAGCGTTCGCTTGTACGCCTCCATCAGGTCGTCGTCGTACTCTCTGGGGCCGAAGTGACCGAAACAGAGGGTCTCGGGCGACAGTTCCTCGATGGTCCGAACGTCCGCCAGACAGGCTTCGAGGTCGAACTGCGACGGCGGCGACGTCTGGCGGATGTCGCGCGTCGAGGGTACCCAGATACCCGCGGCGTCGCCGGTAAAGAGCACCTCCCCGCCGGGTTCGTAGAACATCGTCTGGTGCGGCGCGTGCCCCGGCGCTTCGATCACGTCGAGCGTCCGGTCGCCGAGCGATATCTCGTCGCCGTCGGAGAGCGGTTCGATTCGCCCCTCGGGGACCGGTTTCGGGTCGACGTAGAACGTCCACTGGTCGCCGACGGCGGCTTTCGTCCCCTCGACGAGGCGTTCGGGGTCCACGAGGTGCGGGACGCCGATTTCGTGGGTCATCACCGTCGCGTTCGGGCACGCCTCCGCGAGGTATCCCGCCCCGCCCGCGTGGTCGAGGTGGATGTGCGTCGGGAGTATCAACTCGACGTCCTCTCGGTCGATTCCCACCTCGTCGAGAGCCTCCAGGGTTCGTTCGTAGTGCGTCCCGATGCCCGAATCGACCAGCGTCGGCCGGTCGGCGTCCACGATGTAGACGGACCCGTACGCTTCGGTGTCGTACATCCCGGTGTCCAAGTAGTAGATGTCGTCGTGGCCGGGTACGGCCTTCACGTCGCCAATCGCCATGCGAGAGGGGGGACGCCCGGCGCCAAAAGCGTTCGGACGGGTGCGGCGGCCCGGCCTCGGTTCGGTACCGTCCCGAGCAGTCGGCTCGCACCGCGACGCCGGCACGCGGATGCGACACGGTTTTGCCTCGTCCGTCGAAATCTCGGGGCAATGATCAGCAGGCAGTTCCTCCGCGAGAACCCGGAGACCGTTCGGGAGGCGCTACAGAATAAAGGCGTCGACGACGTGGACTTAGACCGAGTTCTCGAAGTCGACGAGGAGTGGCGGTCGCTGAAGAACCGCGGCGACGACCTGCGGCACGAACGCAACCAGACGTCGTCGAAGATAGGCGAACTCAAAGCCGCCGGCGAGGAGGAGGAGGCGGAGGCGGCCATCGAACGGTCCCAAAAGCTCAAAGACGAACTGGCCGACGTCGAGAGCCGGGCCGACGAACTGGAGGCGGAACTGGAGGACGCTCTCATGGAGATTCCCCAGATTCCCCACGAGGAGGTTCCCGTCGGCGAGGACGAGTCCGAGAACGTCGAACTCCGCCGCGAGGGGTTCGAGGACCTGCGAGGCCTCCCCGAGGAGGTGACGCCGCACTACGACCTGGGCGAGGAACTCGGTATCTTGGACTTCGAACGCGGCGCGAAGGTGACCGGCGGTGGGTTCTACTTCACGAAAGGCGACGGCGCGATGTTGGAACACGCGCTCATCCAGTTCTTCCTCGAAACGCACCGCGAGCAGGGGTACTCGGACGTGTTCCCCCCGGTTCCGGTCAACTCGCGGTCGATGGAGGGAACCGGCCAGTTCCCGAAGTTCACAGAGGACGCCTACCGCCTCGGGGAGTCGAACGAAGCCCCGTACGACGACGACGACCTGTGGTTGTGCCCGACGGCGGAGGTACCCGTCACGAACATGTACCGCGACGAGATTCTGCTCGACGACGACCTGCCGCTGAAACTGCAGGCGTACACGCCGAACTTCCGGCGCGAGGCGGGCGAACACGGCACGGAGACGCGCGGCATCGTCCGCGTCCACCAGTTCAACAAGGTGGAGATGGTCAACTTCGTCCGCCCCGAGGAGAGTTACGAGCGATTCGAGGGACTCGTCGACGAGGCGGAGGAGGTCCTTCGTCGCCTCGGCCTCCCGTACCGCATCTTGGAGATGTGTACCGGCGATTTGGGTTTCACGCAGGCGAAAAAGTACGACATCGAGGTGTGGGCACCCGGCGACGACATGGAGGACGGCCCCGAGGAGGGCGGTCGGTGGCTCGAAGTGTCGTCGGTGTCGAACTTCGAGGCGTTCCAAGCCCGCCGCGCCGGACTGCGCTACCGGCCCGAACGCCACGAGTCGGCGGAGTACCTCCACACGCTCAACGGGTCGGGCCTCGCCGTCCCGCGCGTCATGGTCGCCATCCTCGAATACTACCAGAACGACGACGGCACCGTCACCGTTCCGGAACCCCTCCGTCCGTACATGGGCGGCCGCGAACGCATCGAGGGACACGACCCGGTCGGCGAGTCGGCCCTCGGCGCGGGAACGGACTGACCGCGACGCGTTCTCGTTTAATCGGTCGTTTAACGGGCTAACTCGGCTGAAACAGACGAAACTCGCAGTCACAGACGGTTCGTTACTTACCCCTTCGCGGTGAGCATCGAATATGCCCAGACGGACCCACTGCACCGACCCGGGTGAGAGTCGATGATGCTCGACGAAGAGGCGGAGTGGGACGCGGTCGGACGCCACCGCTTCGACGCGTCCGACGAACTCGACGCGTCCCTCGCGCTCTCGCTCGGCGTGGACGCTCGACGCGTCAGCCGACGCTACGGCGTCGACCCCGAGGCGGCGGAGAACCTACTCGCCACCGCCCGGGAGGCCGACACCGACCTCTCGGTGTCGCTGCGAATCGCGGACAGAGAGGTCAAAGTGGACACGGACGGCGTCATCGCGGTCAGAACCGACACGTGACGCTCTCTGTCACCGCGTGAACGTCTCTATCTGACGGATTCGCCCGCCGTCGAACGCGAACACGTCGACGAACTCGAAGCGCACTTCGCCGTCCGCGCCGACCAGTCGCCCGTGGACCGCCCGCCCGTCGCCGTTCGCGGCGCGGTACGCTTCGACCACGTCGTGTCTCGTCTCCGTCTCGGGGCGGTCCTCGCGCATGAACGCGACGAACGCCTCTCGCCCCTCGAACGTCCGGTCCGGCCGGTGCTGGACGAACCGGGGGGTCAGAAGCGACGCGAGGCGGTCGTAGTCGCCCGCGTCGATGGCCTCGTAGTAGTCGCGTGCGACCGCCCCTTCGTCTCGTTCGGTTCCGTCCGCGCCGCTTCCGTCGTCGTCACCAGAACGGTCCGCGTTCCGGCCGGCGGACGAAGTGCTCTGCGTCTCGTCGGCGTCCGTCGGTTCCATACCCACTTCCTCTCCGAGGAGACGCATGCCTCTGTCGCCCGCGGCACGACGAACCCCTTTTGTCGGCGCGTCGCCTGCGACAGGACGTGACCGCGGACAGAGACGCCGACGGAAGGCGAGGCGGCCGGGAGTACGACATCCACGTCCGCTACGAGGGCGACGACGACCCGAAGAAGTGCACCGCGCGAAAACTCGCGAAGTTCGGCCTCGCGGACCTCCATCGGTCGGACCGCGCGACGCCGTACGGCGTCGTGTTGAACCCCCACGCCGAACGCGCACTCTCTCCGGCCGACCGCGACGCGTCGAATCTGGTCGCTCTCGACTGCTCGTGGGAGTCGGCCGGCGAAGCGATGTTTTCGCTTCCTGGCGACCACCGCGCCCTCCCGTATCTCGTCGCCGCGAACCCCGTCAACTTCGGGCGGCCGATGGAACTGACCACCGTCGAGGCGTTGGCCGCGGCGCTTTGCATCTTCGGCCGAAACGACCGCGCGGAGGCGCTTCTCTCGAAGTTCACGTGGGGCCACACCTTCCTCGAACTCAACGAGGAACCCTTGCGGCGCTACGCCGACTGCGAGGACTCGACCGACGTCGTCGAAATTCAGCGCGAGTATTTAGAGCGCGGCGAGGGGTAGTCAGACGCCCTTCGCCCACGACCCGACTGCGCCCGCGAGTGCGCTGTCGACGGCGAAAAGCAGCGTCACGAACAGTCCGACGACGAAGACGCCCGCGCCGCCGAGTATCGACCCGACCGGGCCGCCCGCGAGGCCGACGAGACTGCCCAACAGGGCGAGTCCGACCGTGAGGATGATGCCCGCGACCGACCCGGCGACGAGTCCGTTCCACGCGCCGTGCCCGACGCTCCCGCCCGCGAGGTAGCCCGCGGCGAACCCGCCGAGCAGTCCCGCGCCTATCTGTCCCACGACCGGCAGACTCAGACCGACGGCTCCGACGACGACGATGACGACGAAGCCGACGGCTACCGCGCGCCAATCTATTGCCATAGTCGAGCGTAGCGTCTTCGCGAGCAAAAGCGTCGTGGCGGTCAGTTCGTCTCGGACCCCGGAAGCGTTTTCCTGTCGGAAGGCGGACCCGTCTCCGTGAATCGCCGCCGATTCCTCGTCGCGGCCGCGGGTCTGTCGGTCGGTGCGGGCGTCGTCTACCGCTCTCGGCGGTACGAACTCGCCGCGAGAGCCGAACGGTTCGACTACGGACTCCGGTTCAACGACCTGGGGACGGACCAACGCGGAGAGAGCGTCGAACTCTCGGCGTTCTCCGCGCCGGTCCGCCCGACTCTCCGGGCGGCCGCCGCGGTACCGGGCGTCTTCGGCGCGAACGACCTGCCCGACTCCGCCGTCGAACGCCTGCGCGAGGCGGAACTCCTCCGCGCGGACGGCCGGTACTACACGACGTACGTCAGCGACGTGCGCGACGTTCCCCTTTCGGTCGAGGCCACCGTCCGCGAGTCCGCCCGCGCGCCGTTCGACCCCGCCGCGTTCTCGCTTTCCCTCCGCAACGACGGCGCGGAGACGGTTCGCGTCTCCGAGGGGCCGCCGATGCCGTTCGGCGTCGTCGGCGCGCACCGGGCCGACGACCGAGAGACCGAAACGACGCTTTGGAGCGACGAGTACCGCGACGCCCGCGGCGTGAGCACGGTCGGCCGCCGCGTTCTCTCGGTCACCGGTCTCGGAACCGAAATCGCGGTGAGTCCGGGCGAAACCGTCGGCACGGTGTACGAACTCGGACGCGGCGGGGCGGGGACGTGGATCCTCGCGGGGGACGTGAGCGTCTCACGCCGCGACGACAGAGCGGAGAGTCGCGACGGAGACGGAGGCCGCGACGGCGGCGACTTCCCGTACCGGGTCCGACTGGCGGTGAGCGAACGGCCGCCGTGGTGAACGCGGCCGTGAGACGCCGTCTCGGGCCGGGCCGCCAAAGGACGCTCTTTTACCCTTCGGCCGAGTAGACGGTGCAACATGATTTTCGAGTCCCTACCGACGACGCCGCGGTCGGAGGAACTTATCGACAAGGCGTTCTCTCGCGCGGCGCGTTCCGGTCGCTCCAAGTCCGGGTTAGAGGCCCAGCAGTCGATGCTCCAGACGGCCTCCTCCATCCTCTCGGACAACTTAGAGAACGTCGTCACCGAGTGGCCCGATTTCGGCACCGTCGACCCCTTCTACTACGAACTCGCCGACGCCATCGTCGACGTGGACGAACTCCGACAGGCGCTGTCGGAAGTGACGTGGGCGAGCCGGCAGATTTCGGAGATTCGAAGCGAGTACCAGCCGAAACTCCGGAAGACCGACCCCGACAAGGCGCGGAAGCACCGAAAGCAGGCGTTCGCCCGGATGGCCGACATCGTCGAGGAAGTGGCCGACGACCTGCTTCTCATCGGTCAGGCACGCGACGACCTGCGGGACCTACCCGACATCCGAACCGACGAACCGGCTATCGTCGTCGCGGGCTACCCGAACGTCGGCAAGTCGTCGTTCGTCAACACCGTCACCCGCGCCTCGAACGAAATCGCGCGCTACCCCTTCACGACGCGCGGCGTCCAGATCGGACACTTCGAACGCGACAGAGTTCGCTACCAGATAATCGACACGCCGGGACTCCTCGACAGGCCCGAAGAAGAGCGAAACGACATCGAACGGCAGGCCGCGAGCGCGCTTCAACATCTCGCGGACGCCGTCATCTTCGTCGTCGACGCGAGTGGGGCCTGCGGCTACCCCCTCGACGTACAGTTGGAACTCCGCGACGCCGTCGAAGACCGGTTCGGCTCCGTCCCCGTGCTGACCGTCTGCAACAAGAGCGACCGCTCGACGGACGTGGAGGCCGACCTGTACATGAGCGTCACGAATCACGAGGGCGTCGACGAAGTGTTAGACGCCGCGGTGGACGCGGTCGGATACGAACCCGACATCCCGCCGTCGCGAAAGGAGTGAGGTCGGACGGACGTATCCGCTGAGATTCCACCGAGCGACGTGTTTTGACCGCCTCGTGGTCGATACGGCCGAGTCGGCTCGGCAGTAACCCTATGACTCACCCCCGACTGTCACCGTACTGATGTACTCACAGAAACGGTGTCCCGACTGTGGAGTCGAACTAGAAGCGCTCGAAATACGGACGGCTGAAGGGTTCACGCTCCACGTCGAGACGAACGAACCGAAACAGGGCATACTCGGCGGACTCGGCGCGAAAGAGAAACTCACACCGACCGCACACGTTTGCCCCGAGTGCGGACTCACCCGTCTCTACGTAGAGCACGACTCGAACTGACGCCCAGAGACTTCGAACTGGCGACCACCGAACCCGTCTCACTACCCCCAGTGAAGACACGGTAATTCGCACGACTGACTGGCGTGCTGTGTTTAGGACGGCCGCTGAAACGGAGGCACAGACCGACGTTTTCGAGACGACCGGAAAGATGGGTTTTGCGGGGTTTCGGTCGGGCGAGTGCCGGACCGGGAGTTCTCCGATTACTCGGCTTCGTACGTGACGCTGACCGTCGCGGTCACCGTCACCGGGCCGGGTTCGAAGGAGGTGCCGCCGCCGGCGGTGTCTTCGAGGGCGGCGCGTTCGTAGTACATCGGCTGGACGCCGCCGTCGGTCGAGGCGGACCGAACGTCGCCGAGGGTGAGATTGGACGCGGACGCAACCGTCTCGGCGTCCGTGCGGGCGGCGTCGACGGCGTTCTCTATCGCCCGTTCTCTGAGTTCGGCGCGCGTTTGGTCGGTGAGGGTGAAGGCGACGTTGTCGATCTGGTCCGCACCGTTGCCGACGGCGACGTCCACGACTTCGCCCGCGCGGTCGGGTTCGACTTCGACGCTGTAGGTGTGGACCGCGCGGTAGCCGACGATATCGCGGCTATCTCCGGAGTGGTCGTACTCGGGGTTGACGCGGTAGGCAACCGTCTCGACGGCGTCGTCCGCGATGCCGGCGTCACGGAGGGCCTGTCGCATCTGTTCTGCGTCGGTCGCGACCTGCTGGCGGGCGGCGTCGGCCGAGTCGGCGGTGGCGGTCACCGAGACGGAGACGACCGCTAGATCGGCTTCCGCGGTCACTTCCCCGGACCCGGTGGCGGAGATGGTCGCGGGGTCACTCGCCCCGGCGTCGCTTCCGCCGCCCGCCTGCAGAGGTGCGAGACACCCGGATAACAGGACGAGGGCGGCCAGTGCAATCGGAACTACGTACGCTCGTTGTCGCATGAACGTATATCGACGGCTCAGCTATTCAACCCGCCGTAGAGACAAAGACCTCTTTCAGTCACTCAGACCGCGGGCGAACGCGGGGTCGGTCCGACTCCCCTCGCGGCCACCGCGGGGCGTTCGGGGTCGTCCTCGGCCGTCGAGTCCGCCGCACCGCCCGGTCGTTCGATGGCGATGTACCGAAGTTCGACTTGGACGCCTCCCTCTCTCCACGGGTCGATCGTCTCCGGCGCCTGTTCGTTGAGTCGGCGCTCGATTTCGTCGCCGACGCGCGGCGGCGGTTCGCCCGGCGGATAGCCGACGGTAACCGTGATCCGTTCCGGGGTTAAAAGCGGGAAACTCCGGTATCCGACGTCCATCGAGACCAGCGACGCGTCCGGCGGAAGCGCTTTGTCGATCGCGGCCCGCGCGTCCTCTTCGAACGCCGCGCTCCGAACCGACCCGTACGTGGCGACGCCGAGGACGGACGTGAGGATGAGCAGAATCACGGCGAACGTGGTGACGCGCGTCATCATTATCGACCGCGCCTCGTTCTGTTGGACCCACAGTTTCGGTCGGTATCCCATCCGCCACAGCACGATGAGTGCGACGGCGTTGATCGAGAGGACGTTCACGAGGACGAGAACGGCCGATCCGAGCACCGCCATGGGTGACCCCCACGCGAAGCCGATACCGACCACAGCCATCGGCGGCACCAACGCCGCGGCTATCATGACGCCGACGAGAGCGGTGGAGACGCCCGAGGCGAGAGAAAACGCACCGGCGGCCCCCGCGCCGAGGGCGATGACGAGAGACAGGACGTCCGGCGAGAGGCGCGACTCCACCTCGCCGATGGAGAACACCTCCGGTCCGCTGAGGGGGACGATGCTCGTCGTCCGGAGTATCACCGCGAAGACGGCGGCGCTTACGATGCCGAGGAGGACGCCGGACACCTGCAACTTCGCTCCGCGGAGGAACATCTCTCGGTCGTCGATTATGGTGCCGACGCTCGTCGTCATCGCCGGCCCCACGAGTGGGGCGATGACCATCGACCCGACGACGACGGCGGGCGAGTCGAGGAGCACGCCCGCGGTGGCCACGAGGGCGCTGATGACGGTCATCACGACGAACGTCGTCGTCTCGGGGGCCATCTCCTCGGCGCGGGCGATGAGTTCCTCTCGGGCGATTCGGTTCTCGCCGTCCGGGTTCTCGTCTTCCCACTCCTGTTCGAGCTCGTCGAACCGCCGGGAGACGACCGTCTCGGCGGACAGGACCACGATGTACGAGTCCCGTTCGATACCCACGTCTCGGAGGCGGTTCATGATGTGTTCGACCGCCGCCTTCGGGATGGGAAACGTGACGATTGCGGCGTACTGACGGTTGCTCGACTCCGCCGAGAGGGCGTAGTCGATGCCCTCCTCGTCGAGGACGCCAACGACGGCTTCGCGCTTTCCCGTCGGAACCATGACCTGTACGAGACGCACGTCTGAGAGTTGGCGGGGGAGGGGAAAACTTCAGGGGATTACCGTTCGGAACGCGGAGACCACGGACCCGCGCTGTCGGTCAGAAAACGGTCGGTTCCGACGGGAACGCTCTCACTCGACATCGGCCGTGTCGCTTCGTCGATAGCGGTTGATGCGGCGGTAGCCGTGGATAGCGCCGCCGGTTCCGAGTTCTATCTCGTAGCTCCCGAGGATGTCCTGTGAGTCGGGCACCGCCGGACGTTCTATCAGGTCGACGACGACCAACCAGCCGTCCTCCTCGGCTCTGATCTCGGAGATACCGTCTAACTCCCGACCGATGAGGTCCGAGGCGGTCGTCTCGACCAGTTTCCGGACTTCGAGGATGTCGACGGACTCGTCGTCGCTTCCCTCGGATTCGTCGTCCTCCGCTTCGTCGTCAGGTTCGATTCCACCGGCGGCGTCTTCCAGTTCGTTTACTTTGTCCACGTCCGACTCCTCGTCGTTCTCGCTGTCTCGACTCTCGCTTTCGGTGCCGGAACCGCCGTCGGCGGCCGCCGACCCGTCCACGGTTTCGTCGCTCTCGTCGTGTTGATAGCAGAAATCGCCGTCCTCGGCCTCCCGAGAGCAGCGCTCTCCGCCGCCGGTGAGAGCGATGCACTGCTCGGTCTCGTCGCTCGTCTCTGTGTCGTCGCCCATAGTGTCACATTCCTCCCACTATGGAATCAATCTGGTCCCTCAGCTCCTCGACTTCCTCGCGAGAGGACACCTTCGAGGCGAGGACGTCCGTGCAGATATCGACGATGAGGTCGTCTCTCGGCGGGAACGCCGTCAGTCCGCGCGCCGCCATCACCGCCGCCCGCGTTCCGACGGTCACGTCCATCTCCTCGCGGAGGCCGCGCACGATAGTCACTATCTTCTCGATGTTCTCTCGGTCCAAGTCGTCGACTCTGGAGTCGACGATTTCGACCTCGGTCTCTCGGTCGTAGAAGCCGAGGTGGATTCCGACGAGTCGGTCGAGTAAGGCGTCTTGCGGCCGGTGGACGCCCGCGTACTCGACGGAGTTCGAGGTGAGTATCGCCCTGAAATCGGGGTGGACGTCGATGGTTCGGTCAGCCCCGCGCCCGGTGGAGCGTTCGAGTATCCCCTCTTCGAACGCCGAGAGGAGGACGTTGTTCGCTGCGGGTTTCGACCGCGAGAACTCGTTGTAGATGAGGGTCGCTCCCTCTCGGGCCGCGACCGACAGGGGGTTGTCGACCCAGCGGTCCCGAACGATGGACTTCTTTTTGACGACGTCTCTGACGTACTGGTCGCGCTCTGCGTACTGCTCTTTACCGGCGTGTTCGCCGACGAGTGCGGCCGTGTCCACGGCGTCGTCGCCTTCGAGCCAGACGATCGGCCGTCCGCGGGCGACGGCCGACTGGACGGCCATCGTCGTCTTGCCGCACCCGGTCGGACCGATGAGATGGACCGGTTGCTCGGCACCCCACCAGTTTCGGATGCGCTCTACGAGCGCTTCGGTCTCGTCGGTTTCGACGAACGGCTCGAACCGTCGGGCGACCTTCTGGGCCGATTGGGGTCCGTCGTTTCCGTCGTCGCCGTCGACTTCGGACCGCTGTTTGTCGAGGTCCTTCTTTTCGCGACTGCGACGTTTCGTCTCTTTGCCGTCGGACCGTACGCTGAGGCCGCGCACCTTCCGTTTGTGGTCGGAGCCGTCGGTCATTCAGTCGGTTACTGTGTCTGCGCCGGCTCGGTTTCGACTTCTATCTCCTCGAGTTCGTCGATGTCGCCGGATGCGCTCGCCTGCTCTATCTTCGCTATCTCCTCCGCGTAGTGGAGGAAGGTGTCGACGGACGCGACGACGACGCGCGCCTCGACGGTGAGCAGTTCGATGCCGACGACGGAGATTCGAGCCCAGACGTCGATGACGACGCCTTTGTCGAGGACCCGGTCGAGGACTTCCGCCAGACTTGACGCGTTCGGTGTTCGTTGTGCCATTGTGATAGACCTGAAATCATCTTCGAGCGCCCACCGTAATGAGGCTTGAGGCCGAGATGTGAAGATGAACAGGGAATGTGCCGTGATTGTTTTTATTTCCTGAACGACTGCCGGAGTCGAACCCGTATTCGTCCATATTTCATTCATCGAGTTTGATATACACCATCGCTTATCCCGCTCGCACCCCTCAGAGACTGGTGTGCGGATAGCCGCCGCTGACGGCAGTGGTTCCGCGCGACCATTCACATGAGCGAAGAGAACCTGTACGTCTACGGAGCAACCGACGCAGAGGACCTCGATTTAGAGCTATCCGGAGTCGGAGGTGCAGACCGGGTGTACACTATCACCCACAAGTCCATCTCGGCTATCGTCTCCGACATCGACACGACCGACCCCGAACGGACCGACGAGAACGTACAGACCCACGACGAGGTGCTCCGGGAGGTGATGGAACACGGCGACGGCCGGACGGTCGTTCCGATGCAGTTCGGTATGGCGTTCAAAGACGCGCGGGCGCTGAAGAACGTCCTTCGGGGCACCCGCCCGGCGTTCACGCGAGCGCTCAACGACGTGGAAGGAACGGTCGAACTCGGCGTGAAAGTCGTCTCCCAAGAGGGGACCGACCTCTCGCAGGACGCCGTCGAAGCGGCGGCCGAACGCCTCACGGACGCGAGCATAAACGAAGTCGAGAACGGCCAGTTCAGCGACCGACTGCTGTTGAATCGCTCGTATCTGGTCGAACGCGAAAACCAAGACGAGTTCGGCGAAGCGGTCGACGAACTCGAAGCCGAACTCGGCGACGTGTTGGTCCAGTACACCGGTCCGTGGGCGCCCTACAACTTCGTCGACATCCACGTCGGCGTCGACAGATAACCCATGTTCCTCCTCGACGACTTGCTCGTCCGGCCGTTCGTCTCGCTTCTCGACGTCCTCCAGCAACTGGCGTTAGAGGAGATGTACGACATCGAATCGCTGCGGGACGAACTGAAGGAAAACCAGTTGCTGTACGAACTGGGAGAACGCTCGAAACCGGAGTACGAGCGCCGCAAAGAGGAACTCGAGGAGGAGTTAGAACTGGCCGAGGAAGTGCGCGACCAACTGTCCGGCGGTAAGATAGAGGTGAAACGCTAATGCACGACGAAAACGACCCAAACGACGACGAGAACCGATCCGACGACCGGGACGGCGTGTCGCTCGGTGCGGGGTTTCGGGCGCTGACGAACGTACTGTCTGCGCTCGGAAACCGCGGCCGAAACAGCGGTTCGGGCCTGTTCGATACCGACCGGTCCTCGGTCGAGTACCGGTACTCGGTCGACACCGGGCTGAACGACAGACCGGACCGCGACGGGCCGAAGCGTACGCCGCGCACGGAGCGCTCGCGGACGAAACGCCACGCGAGCGCCGACCTCCCGTCGACGGTCTCCCACGAGGGGGATACGGCCGTCGTGACCGTCGACCTCAGCGACTTCGACCCCGACGACGTGAAGGTCGGACTGGACGACGGTGAGTTGGTCGTCACCGTCGACGGCCGCCGACTCGACCGGATTCCCATCGACCTCCCGTCGTACGACCGGACGAACGCGCGAATCAACAACGGCGTCCTCCAGGTTCGCATCCACTCCGACGAGGCCGGTGGCGATGACTGACGACGTCGACATCGACGAACTGCTGACCCGGACCCGAGAGGAGATGGCTGACCTCGAAGACTCGGTCGAGGAGGGGAGTCTCGAAGACGCCATCCGGACTCTCAGGCAACTGATTCACACCGCCGACGAAGTGGAGGACGTCGTCGACGCCGTCGACGTGAGCGAACTCCCCGACGCCGTCGACGGCGGGGAACTCCTGAAGGCCATCGAGGCCGGCGAGGTTCCGGACGCCGTTCGCGACGGCGAACTCGGGGACGCGGTCGATTACCGGCAACTCCTCGGCGCAGTCGAACTCCGCGAGATGCTGGGTGCCACGGACCTGCGCCGACTCTGGAAGGAGTCACAGGACCTCGATTTCGGCGGGGAGTCGGACGACTCCGGCATCCTCGGGGACGAAGGCGACGGCGAGAGCGACGGTGTCCTCGGCTCTGGACTCCTCGACGACTCGGAGGACGCGGAGGCAAACGACGCGGAAGACGACGTAATCGCGGAACTGGAAGGCCTCATCGCCGAGGACGACGGGGACGAAGACGACGGATTCGTCGAAAGTGCGACGGACGCTCTCACCGGCGACGCGGACGACGCCGAAGACGACGGACTCCTCGGCGGGTCCGACGCCGGCGACTCCGACGGCGGACTCGTCGGCGGCGACGACGAAATCGGCTTCGACGAGTACGACCAGCGGGCGGTCCAGATGGGAATTCAGTCGAAGGCGATGGACGCCGTAGACGAGTTCCGCGCGGGGATGTTGGAGGCCCACGAGAAGCTGAAGAAGGTGTACGAGAAGAACCAACAGCGCACCAGCAATCGGAGCAAGGGCACCTCGTCGCGGAACCCCACCGCGGTCAGGACCATCCAGAACGACCGCGGGGACATCGGGCACGCGACCCACTACTCGACGATTCCGCGGGAGACGCGCTACTCGACGGCTCCGAACAGAAAGCGCATCTACGGCTCTCGGTTCGACCAAGAGACCGGAAACTCGGAGACGGGTGAGTCCGATGGTTGAGCAACCCTCCCGCCAGAAGACCGACCTCGCGGAGATGGTCGAGATGCTCTTGGACAAAGGCGTCGTCGTCAACGCCGACATCGTCGTCTCCATCGGCGACACCGAACTGCTCGGCGTGAAAGTCCGCGCGGCCATCGCCTCCTTCGAGACGGCCGCCGAGTACGGACTTGAGTTCCCCGAGGGGACCGACATGGACCGCGTCGAGGCCGCCGCCAAGGGCGGACGCCGCGAGGGCATCTCGGAGGCCGAGGCGCCCGTGACGGTGACCGAGTCGTCGGAGGCGGAACTGGACGCCGCGGAGGCCAGAGGAACGCAGAGAGACGAGGCCGAAGACGAGGAAGACGGGGGAGACGGGGAAGACGACTGGGACGAAGCGGAGTTTCTGACCGAGAAATCTCCCGTGACCGCTCAGACGCCCGCGAGCGGTCAGACCCCGGCGACGAAGGAGACGCCCGCCGCGTCGGACGACTCCGCCGACGACGAGAGCGGCGAGGACGGTCGCGACTCCGACGAGTCGGCTGCCGACCCCGCCGACGTCGACCCCGACGCCGAGTCCGTGCTCGTCGAATCCGACGACGAGGACGGCGAACAGGCCGCAGAACGGACGAGCCGAGACGACGGAGACCGAGACGACAGATGACCACCATCGAGATAGACGAGGAGAGCGCCGGAACCGGGCTCGTGGCGTTAGTCGTCACCGTGGTCGAACTGCTCGTGGAGGCGCTCGAACGCGAGGCGGTCCGACGCATGGAGTCCGGCCACCTCACGGACGAGGAGATAGAGCGACTCGGCCAACAACTCGCCGCGATCGAAGCCGAAATCGAGGGGCTCAAAGAACAGGAGGGAATCGAGGAACCGGTCGAAGAGCTCAGAGCCGACTTGGACGGACTGGTCGAAGACGCCATCCGACAGGTCGAAGATACGAACTGGGTAGAGCCCGCACCGGAGGTCGAACGCGATGAGTGACGCCGCCCCCGCATCCGACACCGAGTTCGAGGACGGACGCTACCTCTACTGCGTCGTCCGCGTGGACGACGACGCCGAGTTCGACGTCGAGGGCATCGAAGACGAACCCGTCCACGTCGTGACCGACGGAGCTCTCGGCGCGGTCGTTCACCGATGTGACTCGCTGTACGACAGCGACGACCCGACGACGCTGAAACGCTGGCTGTTGGCTCACCAGCGGGTGATAGACGCCGCCGCGGACGCCTTCGGGACGCCGCTTCCGGTCCGCTTCGACACGGTGTTGACCGGCGACGACGGCGTCGTCCGAAACTGGCTCCGCGAGTCCGACGCGGAACTCCGCGACGCCCTCGACGAACTCGCCGGACTCAGAGAGTACCGCATCGAGGTGCGCCGCGACTACGACGCGTTGGCCGACCGCCTCGCGGAGACGGACGACCGCCTCGGGGAACTCCGGACGCGAAAAGAGGAGTCCGGCGAAGGGACGGGATTCCTCGTCGGAAAGCAGTACGAACAGCGGTTAGACGACCTCGTCCGCGACCACCGCGAGACCGAGGCCGAAGACATCGCCGAGCGACTGGCCCGGTACGCGGACCGAATCCGCCGGTTGGGAGAGAACCGGAGCGCCTCTCTCGTCGGCGCGGAGTCCGACGACGACGATTCGACCGTTTCGGTCCGGTTCGCGATTTTGGCCCCGTTGGACCGCGAGGACGACGTCGGGGCGATACTGGACGACATCGCCGCCGAGGACGGCGTCGAGGTGCGGTTCAGCGGTCCGTGGCCGCCGTACACGTTCGCTCCGGAACTCGACGACCTGGAGGGAGCGTCGCCGTGAAGCCGAGCAAGGGCGACCAACACGCCATCGTCGATCTGGTGGACATGCTCCTCGACAAAGGCGCCGTCGTCGAGGCGGACGTGCTCATCACCGTCGCGGATATCCCGCTCGTCGGGCTGAAACTCCGGGCCGCCTTGGCGGGGATGGCGACGATGCGGGAGTACGGCATGTTCGAAGAGTGGGACGAGATTCAACGCGAGTTGAACCGAGAGGACGAGTCGAGACACCCGCTCAAATCTCACCGCGTCTCCACGTCGGAGAAGAAACCGAAGCCGAACGAACGGTAGTCGGCGTCAGGCCGTCTCTTCTTGTCGCTGTTTGAGTTCGTCGACGAGGTCCTGTGCGAGTCCCTGGAGGTCCTCTTTCGACATCTCGTCCAGTTGCTTGCTCATCCCCTCTTTGGTCGCGTCTCCGTCGGACCCGTCTCCGTTCGCTTCGGCCGCGTCGGAGTCGGATGTCTCTGACTCGTCTGCGTCGGATGCGTCGGTGTCCGACTCTTCGGGTCGCTCTTCGCCGCCCGCTTTCTCCTCGGACTCGGTGCTCGCCGTCTCGTCGGCGGTTCCGTCGTCGCCCGACGCGTCGTCGCCGTCGTTGCTCTCTTCGGACTGGTCCGTCTCGGAGTCGTCGGAGTCGTCGGATTCGTCGGATTCGACGAGCACGGACTCGGCGTCGGGGTCGACGTCGGCGGGGTCGGTCGCCGACTCGTCGGAGTCGCGACTGTCCTCGCCGCTCTCGTCGTCGGCGCCGTCGGACTCCGCCTCCCCGCCGAGAACGGGGATTACGTCTTCCGCCTCCTCTCCCGCGTCGGGAATCGCCTCTCGGGCGCTCTCGCCGACGCCGGGAATCGCTCCTCCCACGGCCGTTTGAAGCCACTCGACGATGGCGCTCACCCACGACCGGAGCATCTCCGTGAACGACCCTGCGTCGTCGCTGTCGCCGCCCCGTATCGCGTCTCGCGTCCGCAGTCCGATCCACTCGCCGAGTTCGCTCCCGAGGCGCGCGCCGATTTCGCGCCCCAACGCCTCGCCGATCGCGCGTCCGACCACCTCCACGGAGAGGTCGCCGTCGTTGATGTCGTCTATGTCCTGCAACACCGCCCGCGACACCTCGGCGATACCGGCGTCCTCCGGCGACGTGTCTGTCTGTGCGTGATCGAGCACCGTCTCTACCGCGTCCGTCTGTGATTGGGTTTCGCTCATGGCTTCAGGTCTCCGCTGGTTCGTCGTTCAGTTCGCCCCGACGGGCGGCAGTCGACAACTCCAGTCAGTGACAACGGTTCGGCACAAAAACGGATAACTGGTGTGGCCGTTCGTTCCAGAATACGTGTATATGGGGCGTCACCCCCCGAGAGACGGCGGATTACTCTTCGCGCTGCACTCCTCGACCCGACCGAGACGGGTGGGATGCGTCTGTCCTCTCTCGCCGACACTTTCCGGCGGCGGGTGCCCGACGGCCCCGCTCGCTTCGAGCGGTTCGGCCCGGCGAGCAGTCGGCGCGGAGAGACCGGCGTTCGGGGCTACTCCTCGGAGACGTCCTGCGGCGGGAAAAGCGGCGTCGGGTCCTCGTGGTCGAACTCGAGACGCTCCTCGCCGGACAGCGGGTGGAGATACGTCTTCATCGCGTCCCCGGCGCGTACGCGTTCGAGCATCCGGTCGGCTTCCGTCACCCGGTAGTAGAGGGGCAGACAGACCGCCGTCTCCGCGTCGGAGGCTCGAAACAGCAGCGTCAGGTAGACGATTCCGTTCTCGTAAGCCCGGAACGCCTCGAACTCGTCGAAATCGACTGCGTCGACGAGGGCTGACAACTCCGCGAACTCCTCTCCCGAGAGCAGTACGTCTATGCCGGTCTTCTCCGTCCGGGAGTCGCCCGGGGCCGGAACCGGGACGACGTCGCCCGGAACGGCGGTGAACACCTCCCATCCGCGCTCGCGGTAGTCGTCGGCCAGCGCTCGACACTCCTCGACGACGGTCTCCCACTCGTCTCGTTCTTCCGCCAGCGGGTGTTCGTCAACGTCCATGTCTGGCATAGGCCAACTGTCCCGGGTAAAGGTTCCTCTCGGGCGGCGTCGGACGCGGAAAGCAAAGATATTTGCACCGAGACGGAAAATCCCGCCGTATGTCTCCGTTACTCTCGGTCTCTGACCTTCGGACGCAGTTTTCGACCGACAGAGGCCAGGTGAAGGCAGTCGACGGCGTCGACCTCGAAGTTCGAGAGGGCGAAACCGTCGGCCTCGTCGGCGAGTCCGGGTCGGGCAAGAGCGTCACCGCGCTCTCGACGATGGGGCTCGTAGACGACCCGGGTGAGATAGTCTCCGGCTCCGTCGAACTGACCGACAGCGACCTCGCGGCGACCTTCCGCGAGCGGTACGACTCCCCCTCGTTCGTCGACGGCGACACGGTCGATCTGACCGACGCGCCGGAGGAAGCGTTGCGGTTCATCCGCGGTCAGGAGATCAGCATGATCTTCCAGGACCCGATGACGTCGCTGAACCCGTCGGTGACCGTCGGCGAACAGGTCGCAGAGAGTCTCCGGCTTCACCAGTACGGCGGCCGTCGGAAGGACTCGTGGTTCAACGCCGTCCGCGAGATTCTCCCGAAGATAAGTCGCGACATCGACGAGGACGTTCGAGAGCGGACGATAGAGGTGTTAGAGGACGTCGGCATCCCCGAACCGGGCGCTCGAATCGACGAGTATCCGCACGAGTTCTCCGGCGGGATGCGCCAGCGCGTCCTCATCGCTATCGCGCTGGCGTGCCAGCCGGACCTGCTCGTCGCCGACGAACCGACGACGGCGCTCGACGTGACGATTCAAGCGCAGATTCTCGACCTCATCGACGGCCTCCAAGAGGACCTCGGGATGTCCGTCCTGATGATCACTCACGACCTCGGCGTCGTCGCCGAGACGTGCGACCGCGTCGCGGTGATGTACGCGGGCGAGATAGTCGAGGAGGGACCGGTCGAGGAGATATTCGGCAACCCCTCGCACCCGTACACGTACACGCTGTTGGAGTCGCTCCCGTCCGAGGAGAAAGACCGGCTCACCCCCATCGAGGGGAACGTCCCGGACCTCGTCGACATGCCCGACGGCTGCCACTTCGCGCCGCGGTGTCCGTGGGCCACCGAGGAGTGCACGAGCGGCGAGATTCCGTTCCTCCAACACGGGGGGGACGACGTCGACCACCGGGCGAAATGTATCCTCGAAGACTTCGACGAGAGCGAGTACGGCTCCGAAGGGCTGGCCGCGGACGCCGACCACCGCCTGCGGGACGAACCGCTCGTCGAACTCGACGGTCTCCGGAAGTACTACGATCAAGAGGACGGGATACTCGACAGGTTCCTCGGCGGGAACGGCCGGAGCGTGAAAGCGGTCGACGGCGTCGATTTCACGGTGTACAGAGGGGAGACGCTCGGGCTGGTCGGCGAATCCGGCTGCGGGAAGTCCACCGCCGGGCGCGCGCTACTGCATCTCACCGAACCGACCGGGGGGCGCGTCCTGTTCGCCGGGACGGACCTCACCGAACTCGACGGTTCGGCGCTCCGAGACACCCGAAAGGACCTGCAGATGATCTTCCAGGACCCGCTGTCCTCGCTGGACCCGCGCCAGACGGTGGGGGCGACGGTCCGCGAACCGCTGGATATCCACGACCTGCCCGAGAGCGACCCGAGCGTCGGCACCGAAGCCGAGGTGACCGTCTCGGGAATCGCCCGCGATCGGGTCGACGTCACCGTCGGCGACGAAATCGACGCCGTCGTCGGGTCGGGCGGCGGCGTCGCCACGGCGCACGTGACGGTCACCGTCGTCGACGACGAGGTGGACGTAGAGGTGCGCGAGCATCTCGGCGTGGACGCGAGCGTCGACCGGACCGACCGCGGGGAGATAGAGCGCGTGTCGGTCACGCTGTCCGCGGGCGATACCGACCGTCTGCGTCGTCGCCGTCGCGTCCGTCAACTGCTCGAAGCGGTGGGGCTCGAAGTCGGTCAGTACGACCGCTACCCCCACGAGATGTCGGGCGGGCAGAGACAGCGGGTCGGAATCGCCCGCGCCCTCGCGGTCGACCCCGAGTTCATCGTCGCCGACGAACCGGTGTCGGCGCTCGACGTGAGCGTCCAAGCGCAGATTCTCAACCTGATGGAGGAGCTACAGGACCGGTTCGACCTGACGTACCTGTTCATCGCTCACGACCTCTCGGTCGTCCGGCACATCTCCGACCGGGTCGCGGTCATGTATCTCGGCGAAATCGTCGAGGTGGCACCGACGGACGAACTGTTCGCAGACCCCATGCATCCGTACACGCAGGCGCTTCTGTCGGCCATCCCCGAACCCGACCCGACCGCCGACACGGACGACCGAATCATCCTCGAAGGCGACGTTCCGTCGCCGACGAACCCGCCGTCGGGCTGTCACTTCCGGACGCGGTGCCCGAAGGTCATCCCCCCCGAGGAGATGGATATCGACCAGGAGGCGTACCGCGAGGTCATGGACTTCCGGCAACGGGTCGAGCGACGGTCGATAGACGTCGACACCGCGCGGGAGACGGCGGCCGGTGACGGGCGTCGGGTCGCCGAGGACGGACGAACCGCGACGACGGACGGCGGCGCGGCGTCGACGGACGCCGTCGCGGCCGCACTCCGCGAATCCCAGTTCGACCGGTTCCCCGAGGGGAAGCCCGGTGAAACCGTCGACCGCGCCCTGCGACTGGTGGCCGAGGGCGACTGGGAGGGCGCGGAGTCGCTTCTCGCCGACCGATTCACCAGCATCTGCGAGCGAGAACCGCCGACGCTCGACGGCGAGAAACACCCTGCGGCGTGCCATCTCGTCGAGTAGTTCGCCGCCGACCCTCGTGCAATTAGTTCGGCAAATTTATTTACTTTACTGAATAGCCAATATCTATGGGATCCTCTGACAATACAGTTTCGCGACGGCGGTTCCTCGCTGCCGCAGGCGGCGCGTCGGTCAGCGTCGGGCTGGCCGGTTGTACCGACGACTCCGGAAACGGCGACGGCACCGGAGACGGCGGTGCCGCGACGGAAGACGGAAGCGGGACCGAAGACGGCGGCGACGGCGAGTCGAGTCTCCTCCGCTACGGTCGCGGGAGCCACTCCTCGACGGTGGACTTCCAGAACAGCACGAGCGGCGAAGTCGCGAAGGTCACAGAACAGATCTACGACACGCTCATCAACTTCGAGCCGGGCGAGTCGACGCTGACCGAGGGGCTCGCGTCGGACTACTCGCTCGACGGCGAGACGGCGACGCTCACCCTGAAGGAGGGCGTCACGTTCCACAACGGCGAGGAGTTCACCGCACAGGACTTCGTCGCGACGTACCGTCGCTTCGTCGACTCCGACTACGAGCACTACGCCGGCGACGACTACGTCTCGGCGTACGGCCCGTTCACGCTCGGGTCGTGGATCGACGAGATTCAGGTCGACGGCGACTACGAGATGACGATTCAGCTCACGCAGACGTACGCGCCGTTCCTCCGGAACCTCGCGATGTTCGCGGCCGCGGTCCACTCCGAGGCGGCGATCGAAGAGTACGGAACCGACCTCTCTTCGAACGCGGTCGGTACCGGTCCGTTCGAACTCGATACCCTCGACGACTCCAACGAGCAGATTCGACTCAGAGCCTACGACGACTACTGGGGCGAGGGGCCGAACGTCGACGAAGTCGTGTTCGTCACGGTCGGCGAGAACTCCACGCGGGCGCAGTCGCTCGCCAGCGGCGAACTCGACATCATCGACGGCCTCGGCGCGCAGTCGTCCCAACAGGTCGAGGGCGCCGGAAACGCCGAACTCGTCCGAACCGAGGGAATCAACATCGGCTACATGGCGTTCAACATCGCCCAAGTCGAGGAGTTCCAGGACCGCCGCGTCCGGCAGGCGATCAGCCACGCGATAAACACCGAGGCGATCGTAAACGAGATATACGCCGGGTTCGCGACGCAGGCGAGCCAGCCGCTGCCCCCGAACGTGCTGGGGCACAACGAAGACCTCGACCCGTACCCGTACGACCCCGAACAGGCCCAGAGCCTCCTCGAAGAGGCCGGCTACGGCGACGGGTTCTCGTTCGAGTTGGCGACGTTCCAGAACCCGCGCGGGTACAACCCCTCGCCGATCCAGACCGCAGAGACCGTCGCGTCCAACCTCTCTGAGATCGGTATCGACGTCGAGATCAACCAGCAGTCGTTCTCGCCGTTCCTCGAATACACGGCACAGGGGCGACACGACGCGTGTTTCCTTGGCTGGTACACCGACAACGCCGACCCCGACAACTTCGCGTACGTCCTCTTGCACCCGCAGGTCGAAGAGGGCGAACTCACCGAGGGCGAAGACTGGGTTAGCTTCGACGCCGAAGGATACAACACGAGCAACCGGTCTGGCTGGGCGAATCGCGACTACATGGACGCCGTCGAAACCGGTCAGCGGACGACCGGCGAGAGCGAACGTGCCGAACTGTACAACGAGGCGATGCAGATCGCTCACGACGAGGCGCCGTGGGTCTATCTGGACTACGCCGAGGAGCTTCGGGGCGTCGCGAACCGCGTGAGCGGCTTCCAGATCGCCGCGATCAGCGGTCCGTACCTCAACCTCGTCTCGCTGGAGTAGACGAGCCACCCCACCTCTCTCCCGATGTTTCCAAAACGATTCGTACTCAAGCGGTTGCTGTTGCTGGTCCCGGTGTTGACCGGAGTGGCGACGCTGGTGTTCGCGATTCTCCACCTCTCTCCGGGGGATCCGGCGCTCACCATCGCGGGCGAGCGTGCGAGCCAGGAGTTCGTCGAACGGATCAGGGCCGACCTCGGGTTGAACCAGCCCCTCTGGCGTCAGTATCTCGACTTCCTCGTCAACGTCGCGCAGTTCGACTTCGGCGAGTCGTACATCATAAACCGGAACACGACCGTCCGGCAGGTGCTCGCCAACAAGCTTCCCGTCACGCTCGAACTCGCGATGTTCGGGCAGTTCTTCGGCATCGTGTTCGGGATTCCCCTCGGCGTGTTGAGCGCCGTCAAACAGGACACGATCACCGACCACGCCACTCGCGTCGGCGCGCTGACCGGAATCAGCGTGCCCATCTTCTGGAGCGGCCCGCTTCTCATCTTGCTGTTTGCGCAGATACTCGGGGTGCTCCCGACGAGCGGTCGGATCTCCGCGATATACAACGTCTCCGCGGTTCGCGTGACCGGACTGGTGACGGTCGACACGCTACTCGCGGGCGACTGGGAGATGTTCAAGTCGGCCGTCCGGCACATGCTGTTGCCGTCGCTCGTCATCGGCGTCTACTCGATGGCGCTCATCTCCCGGATGATGCGCTCGTCGATGCTCGAAGTCATCCGCCAAGACTACATGCGAACCGCCCGCGCGAAGGGGCAGGGAGCGAAGATCACCGTGTTGAAACACGGCTTCCGTAACGCGTTGATTCCCGTGGTCACGATCATCGGAATCCAGTTCGGGAGCCTGCTCGGCGGTGCGGTCCTGACCGAGACGGTCTTTGCCATCGGCGGAATCGGCACGCTGTTGGTCGAGGCGATCGAGGTCGGCGACTACCCCATCGTCCAAGGGACGGTCCTGACGTTCGCGTTCCTGTTCACCCTCGTGAATCTCGGCGTTGACATCACCTACTCGTATCTCGATCCGAGGATCGAACAATGAGCACCGAAACCATCTCCGAGAGCGAGACGGAGAGCCGGGGGATAGCCGCCCGCGTCCGCGCCTCGCCGTTCCTCTCACAACTGTTGTCGAACCGCCTCGCAATCGTGGGTATCGTCATCATCGTGACGATGCTCGTCGTCGCGCTGTACGCGCGGCTAACGCTCGACTTGGACGTTATCGCCCGGTCGCAGTTGGGGACGAACCCGAATCGGGCGTCGCCGAGTCTGGCGTACCCCTTCGGAACCGACGGACAGGCGCGTAACCTCCTGCCCCGCGTCGCGTACGGCGCGTGGTACGCGATGCTGTTCGGAACGGTCACGGTCGGCGCTTCGACGGTGCTCGGCGTCGGACTCGGCATCGTCGCGGCCTACTACGGAGACGTCACCGACAACGTCATCATGCGCACGATGGACGTGCTGTTGGCGTTCCCGTCGCTTCTGTTGGCGCTGGCTCTCGTCTCCATCTTCCCCGACGAACTCGGACTGTGGCGGGCGGTGGCGGCGCTGACGCTCGTGTACACGCCGCGGTTCGCCCGCGTCGTGCGCGGTGCGGCGCTGACCGTCCTCGAAAACGAGTACATCGACGCGACGGTCGCACTCGGCGCGACCAACCCGAGAGTGCTCGTCAGGCACGTCCTCCCGAACTGTCTGGCACCGATCACGGTCCAGTCGACGCTGAACTTCGGGCTCGCGATCATCGACTTGGCCGCGCTGTCGTTCCTCGGATTCGGTGCCTCGGCCGGGACGCCGTCGTGGGGGCTGATGCTCTCGAACGGCGTGAGTCAGGGGCTTCTCACCGGCGTGTGGTGGTGGTCGTTCTTCCCCGGTCTGTTCCTCGCGTTGACCGTCCTCGGGTTCAACCTGCTCGGTGACGGGATGCGCGACGCCCTCGACCCCCGGATGCGGGAGGCCGTCGACTGAGGGATGGCGTCGATACCGACGTGGCTACGCGCCCGTACCCGACTCGTCTGCGGCGCGGGCATCGTCGGTCTCCTCGCGGCACCGCTCATCGTCGCAGCGCTCGTGTTGCTCGCAGGCGCCGACCCCTTCGCCGGAGCTGAAACGGGATTCGCGTTCGGCGCGCTTTGGTTCGGGTTCGGGCTGCTCGGGTGGGCCGGGTCCGTCGCCGTCGGCGACGCCGTCGAGGCCGCACAGCGACGACTCGACACCGGAACCCGGTGGACCGAGCGCAGTTCGCGGCGCGCGATGGCGCGCGTCGGCGGGTTCGGTGCCGGACTGATGGTCGGTACGGCGACTATCGGAACGCTGATCGGAACTCTCTGAGACCGACCGCCCGACTACGGTTTCAACCGACGGAGAATCGGTATCTCGTTCATCCGTTCCTCGGTCAGAACGTCCCACTCGATCCCTTCCGGCTTGCTCGCCGGAGCGTCCGTCCGAACGCTCCGTTCGGGCGTGAACACCCACTCTATCGGTATGTCGTGCGGCGTCGTCGGAATCTCCTCGTCGACGAACTGCGTCTCGTGGAGCGTCGTCACCGTCGCCGTCTCGTCGTCGACGAGTCCGAACTCCCGGAGGATGGCGAACTCTAGGTCGCTGTACCCTTCGCCCTTTCCGACCCGCGCGCCCTCGCTGTTCACCGCGACGCTTCCCGAGACGATCAGATCGATCGATTCCATCTCCTCGGGGCCGACCTGTACGCCGACCTCCGAGGACCCGCCGATAGTCGTCGCGTGGTCGATGTCCTCGATTTCGTCGGGGTCCAATCGGAGGAAACAGTTCTCGTCCCGTAATCGAGGCACCGCCATGTAGATGGTTTTGCCCGCTCGCAACGCGGCGCGTCGCACCGGGAGTTGCGGCGAGTCCGGATTGGACTTGATCACGTCCGCTTCCCGCCACGTCTCGTTCGCCGCCAATCGCTCCGCCGCCTCGTCTGCACCGTCGAAATTGGGAATTCTCCCGTGAGGTGGATACGGAAAGCGTGCCTCTCCGCTCTCCTCTAACTCGTCCCATACCCGTTCGCGGAGGTCCTGTTTCTCCATGCCGTCAGTTGCGACGCCCCCTACTAGTACGTCGGTATCTCCGAGGCGGGAACTCGGAGGCTCCTTGCCCCCTGCGCGGCGTTTGCAGGCCCAATGCACAAGTCCACGCCCTGATACCCCTCGGTGAGGTGTGCTAGTTAATGTCCGTACAGCGAACACATCGAGAGAAGCGGCGAACCGCGGTCGAACGTCGAACGCGCGGCGGTCGAACGCGTCGTTCGACGAGAGGGAACGCCGGACGGTTCTCGCCATGATCGCTCGAATCCGGGACGCGCTGGACCGGGAGTCGGACGCCGAGACGCCGATTCCGGCCGACTTGGCCGCCGGAGACGACGTGGGGCGCGGGACGCGAATCGCCTCCGCAGTCGTCGGCGGCGCGCTTCTCGTGTTCGGCGTCAGGCGGCGGACGCTCCCGGGGACGTTCGCCGCGTTGGTCGGCGGGTGGTTGCTCCACCGAAGCGTCCCCGGTCGAAGCCCCCTCCCGGACGCGTTCGACGACGGCGACGACGCCGAAGACGGAGAAGACGAGAGCGAGGCCGCCCCCGTCGAGACGGACGTAAAACGGACCATCACCGTCGGGAAACCCGCCGACGAACTGTACGAGATGTGGCGCGACCCCGAGCAGTTGAGTCGGGTGATGGGGCACTTCGCGGACGTGTCGCCGGTGGACGAGGACCGCTTCCACTGGACCGTTTCCGGCCCGTTCGGCCGCGATATGGAGTGGAAGACTCGCTTCGTCGAGAGTCACTCGGGCGAGTTCCTGCGGTGGGAGTCGCTCGAAGACGCCGCGGTGGCCAACGAGGGGTCGGTTCGCTTCGAGTCGGCGCCGGGCGACCAGGGGACGGAAGTGACGCTCCGCCTCCGATTCGACCCGCCCGGCGGGCGACTCGGACGCGCGGCGATGGAGTTTGCGGGGTTCGTCCCCGCCGTCCTCGCGAAGAAGGCGCTGCACCGGTTCAAGAGCCTCGCGGAGACGGGCGAGATACCGACGCTCGAGAGCAATCCATCCGCTCGCGGACGCGGAGACCTGATATAGGAGCGTACGACAATGAGAGCACTCTGCTGGAACGACGTCAACGACCTGAGCGTAGAGACCGTCCCCGACCCCGAACTGGTCAACCCGCGCGACGTGGTCCTCCGCGTGACGATGACGACGGCGTGCGGTTCGGACCTCCACTTCATCGACGGCTACCTCCCGACGATGCAGGAGGGCGACGTCATCGGCCACGAGTTCATGGGCGAAGTCGCGAAGGTGGGGCGTAAAGTGGAACACCTCGAAGAGGGCGACCGGGTGGTCGTCCCCTCGTTCGTCGGGTGCGGCAGTTGCGGCTACTGTCAGGACGACCTGTGGTCGCTCTGCGACAACACGAACCCGAACGCGGAGTTACAAGAGCCCCTGCTCGGCGATTCGACCGCGGGCATCTACGGCTACACCCACGCGTTCGGCGGATACGCGGGGTCGCACGCAGAGTACGTCCGCGTGCCGCACGCCGAGGAGAACTGTTTTCACGTTCCCGACGGTCTGAGCGACGAACAGGCGCTTTTCGCCTCCGACGCGTGGCCCACCGGCTACATGGGCGCGGACTTCTGCGACATCGAACCCGGCGATATCGTCGCCGTCTGGGGCTGCGGCGGCGTCGGCCTGATGGCCCAACAGAGCGCCGCGCTGATGGGCGCGGAACGAGTCATCGGCATCGACCGCTTCCCCGAACGACTGCGGATGGCGCGGAACGAAGCGGGCTCGGAGACCATCGACTACACCGAGGTAGACAGCGTCGTCCGGACGCTGAAAGAGATGACAGGCGGGCGCGGACCGGACGCCTGCATCGACGCGGTTGGGATGGAGGCGCACGGCACCGGCGTCGCCCACGCGTACGACCGCGCGAAACAACAGTTGAAACTCCACACCGACCGCGGCGACGCGCTTCGACAGGCGGTACGCGCCTGTCGGAAGGGCGGCACGCTGTCGGTTCTCGGCGTCTACGGCGTGATGGACAAGTTCCCGATGGGCGTCGTGATGAACAAGGGCCTCACCGTCCGCACCGCACAACAGCACGGCCAGCGGTACGTGCCGCAACTGCTCGAACACGTCGAGGAAGGCGAGATGGACCCCTCGTATCTGGCGACGCACGAGTTCTCGCTTGAGGACTCGCCGCGGGGGTACGAGATGTTCAAACAGAAAGCCGACGGCTGCGTCAGACCGGTGTTCACGCCGTGAGACGGTAGACGCCGCGGCGGCGAGAACTCGCGTCGCTCCGACTACTCACCGAGACGCGCGGGTTCCTCGATGCTTCCGAGTATCTCCGCGGTGCACTCGAGCACCTTCTCCGGGTCGGCGTTGGCCGCCTCGGCGACCTGTTGGACGTGGACCGCAAGCGGCGAGAAGAGGTCGTACACCTTCCGGTCGAGGTGGTCGTCGTTGGTGTCGGCGTGGGCGTGGACGTAGTCCGTCCCGTTGCCGTACTGCATCGCCACGAAGAACGACTGCGGCCGTTCGACGTCGTCGTTCAAGAGAGCGGTCGCGTCGCGAAGCGCCTGCCGGAGTTCCTCCGGGGAGTCGCCCGGCTGAGGTCCGTTCGAGGGCTGGTCGGAAGTCCGTTGCATGTGACTCTGTCTCAGCCTACACAGCAACCGTAATAAGATTGTTGCTTAGGAAAGAGTGTTTGAAGATAGAGATGTTCTCTGTGGAGTGTCAGTTAGCAGTTTCGGGCGCGGTTCGAGAGAGCACTCCACGGAGTCGTCAACGTCAGCATTAACCGCCGCGGCGGCGTCCGTTCACACATGTTCGAAGACCGCCCGGACCGACAGGAAGTCGTCCTCGTCGGGCGTTCAAACGTCGGCAAGTCGACGCTGATGCGAGAGTTGACGGGCCACAGCAAGTTCACGACGGGCAAGAAACCCGGCGTGACGCGCAAGCCGAACCACTACGACTGGGCCCCCGAGAGTTTCATGTTCACCGACCTGCCCGGCTTCGGGTTCATGTCCGGCGTCGAGGAGAGCCGAAGCGAACAGATCGCGACGGACATCGTCCGGTACGTCGAGGCCAACGCCGACGACATCCTCGCGGGCGTCCTCGTCGTCGACGGCAAGAGCGTCGTCGACATCATCGACCGACACTCCGGTCCCGACGAGATACCGCACGACGTGGAACTGTTCCACTTTCTCCGCGAACTGGAGATTCCCACCGTCGTCGCGGTGAACAAGATGGACAAGGTAGACGACGAGGACGAACGTCTCGACGACCTGTGCGACCGACTCGGACTGCTACCGCCGTGGAGACAGTGGCAGGACACCATCGCGCCCATCTCCGCGAAGCGCGGGAACGTCGAACCGCTACTCTCGGCGCTGAAAACGCACTTTCACGACCAAAAGCGCGACGACCTGTTGAAGTTCGTCAGCTGAATCGGGCGCGGAACGCCGAGCGTCTCGCTACGGGCGGAATCAGACCGAGAACCGCAGTCGCGCGTCGTCTGTAGACGGTGGCTCGGGAGTGGTCCTCGTCACAAGGGGCTCGGAGGGGGTAACTGTCTTCACTGCCACCGAGTCGAGAGTGAGGCCGGAGCGTCAAGAATCCACTCCTCTCGGTTCCGGGCGCTTCTCGCGCCGCGACGGTCCGACGCTACCCTCCCGCGTCGTCCCACGCGGCGTTTTCGGCGTGTTCCTCGGCGATATCGCGGACGTCCGCTTCGTCAGCGAAGCCCGCTTCCGTCACGACGCCGTCGAGGAGGGTCGGGGCCGTCGCCTCGAACGTCGGCGCGAACACCGACAGCGACGCCTCGCCGTCGTAGACGTCCGCCCACCCCGACGATTCGTCGCCCACGCCGTCCTCGCCCGTCGGTCTGACCTTGTCGCACGTCGCGACGGCGTAGACGGGGACGCCCGCCTCCCGTGCGGCGAGTGCGAGTCCCGTCGTTCCGGTCTTGTTGACGACGCCTCCGTCCGGGAGGACGGCGTCCGCGCCGACGACGGCGGCGTCGACGTCGAGTCGCGAGAACGCGGCCGGAAGCGCGGCTTCGGTCGTCAGCGTGACTCGCGCGTCCGTCTCTGTCGCCGCCCACTCGGCGACGCCGACGCCCTCGCGTTCCGGGCGCGACTCGGCGACGACCACGGCGTCCGGGTCCGACTCTCGGAGCACCCGTCGGACGGTTCCGGACCGCGAGATGGTGGCGACGGCCGTCGCGTCCGAATCTGCGAGTCGATTTGTCGCCGCCGTCGTGACGCCGTCGGCGGCGTCGAACGACGCTCGGAGGAGGTCGATACACCGCTCTCGGACCGACTCGGGCGTCCGGTCGGCCGTCGCCATCGCGCGATTCACGCGGTTCGACACGGCGGCCATGCTGGGCCGGGCGTCGCGGAGTTTGCGGGCCGTTCGAGCGACCGAGTCCCAGTCGTCGGCGTCGGCGGCGTCGTCGCGCAGCACTTCGAGTGCGCGCGCCGCTATCCACGCCGACCCGTGGGTCTCGTCCTCGCGGACGTCCGCGACGGTGGGGGCGACGTGCCTCCACGCGTCCCACAGTCGAGGCACCGTCTCGCGCTCTCTCATCTCGGTCGGGTCGGCCCACGTCACCGCGGCGAGTTCCTCGTTCGTCGTCGTCGACGGACCCCGTTCGTCGGCCCGCCGGACCTCGTCCGGCGATGTCGCTCTGGTCTCCGTCTCGAACAGGAACGGGTGGACGGTGAACTCGCCCTCATCGTGGGAGACGTCCAACGGCGCGCCGACGCGGACGAGGCGCAGGTCGGACTCGGAGAGTCCGACTTCCTCTCTGAGTTCGCGCCGCGCGTCGTCGTCGGCGTCTGAGGGGTCGCCCTCTACGTACCCCGAAACGCCCGCCCACTGGTCGGCGAACGTTCCGACGCTATCGCTTCGGCGCGTCAGGAGAATCGCACCGCGGTTCCGAACGAAGCAGGTCACGACGTGGGCCATACGCCCGGTACGTCCCCCGAGACAACGGGTCTTGCGCCCGCTTTCGCCCGGGACGAACGGACGATACCGCCGTCCGAATACCGGCCGCATTCTCCAACATCTCCTCGCTTTTTACTGGCCCGTCCCCACGTCGCAGTATGGAACTATTCGCCGTCCCCGACGTGCCGGAAATCCGTCCGGGGGACGACCTGGCGGCCATCGTCCGAGACAGGGTGGACCTCCGCGAGGACGACGTCGTCTGCGTCGCCTCCACCGTCGTCTCGAAGGCCGAGGGCAGACAGGCCGACCTCTCCGAGTTCCCGGCGGGCCCGCGAGCGACGGAGATAGCCTCGACCATCGGCGCGGCGACGGGCGAGGAGAAAGACCCGCGCTTCGCACAGGCGGTCCTCGAAGAGAGCGTCGACCTGTTGATGGAGTCGCCGTTTCTCCTGACCGAGACGCGGTTCGGTCACGTCGGCGTCAACGCGGGTATCGACCGCTCGAACGTCCCCGACCACGACCTGCTTCTCCTGCCGGAGCGACCCGCAGAGAGCGCGGAGCGACTCCGTCGGGAACTACCCGCCGACCGCGTCGTCGTCACCGACACCTGCGGGCGACCGTTCCGCCACGGGCAACGCGGCGTCGCACTCGGGTGGGCCGGGTTGCAGGCGTCCCGAGACTGGCGCGGCGAGTCCGACCGCGACGGCCGAGAACTCGGCGTGACCGTAGAGAGCGTCGTCGACGAACTCGCGGCGGCCGCAAACCTCGTGGCCGGTGAGGGGGCGGGCGGCACGCCGGTCGTCGTCGTCCGCGACTTCGAGTGGGGCGACCACGGGGGAAGCGACGCCCACTTCCGCGACGTGGAGGGCGACTTCGTCCGGCAGGCCCTCAGGGGGTGGGAGTATGACGGATGAGGGGTTCTTGGGCGTCGAACTGACGCCGGAACATCCCGTTCCGGAGGTTGTCGAACGCGGCGTCCGCGCCGAGTCCGCGGGCTACGACGCGGCGTTCGTCTCCTGTCACTACAACAACCGCGACCCGTTCGCCGTCCTCGCGCGACTGGCCACAGAGACGACGGACATCCGCATCGGTCCGGGCGTCGCCAACCCCTACGAACTCCACCCGGTGACGCTGGCGTCGAAGACGGCCACCGTCGCGGAACTGTCGGCGGGCCGCGCCGTCTTCGGCATCGGCCCGGGCGACCCCTCGACGCTCCGGAATCTCGGACTCGAAGACGAACGCGGCCTGCGCTCCGTGTTGGAGTCGTTCAAAGTCGCACAGAGACTGTGGGCGGGCGAACGCGTCTCTCACGACGGGACGTTCGAGGCGACGGACGCCGGACTCAACTTCGAGGTGCCGGGCGAGATTCCCGTCTACGTCGGCGGCGAGGGGCCGCACATGTGTCGGATGGCGGGAAAGCACGCGGACGGATTGCTGTTCAACGGGTCGCACCCCGACGACGTGGCGTGGGCGCGCGAACGCGCCGCGGAGGGCGTCTCGGACCGCCCCGACGAACGCGGCGACTTCGAACTGCTCGCGTACGCGAGCGTCAGTGTCGCGAAGGACCGAGAGGCCGCCCGCGAGGCGGCCCGTCCCCCGGTGGCGTTCATCGCCGCGGGCGCGGCGCCGCCGGTACTCGACAGACACGGACTCGACCGGTCGCTGGCGGGCGATATCGGCGAGAAGATAAGCTCGGGCGCGTTCTCGGAGGCGTTCGAACTCGTGACGCCCGCGATGGTGGACGCCTTCGCGATGGCCGGAACCGAAGAAGAGGTCGCAGACCGCATGGCCGCCGTCTCGGACCACGCCGACGGCATCGTCGTCGGGTCTCCGTTGGGCCCCGACCCCGACGAGGCGATTACTCTCGCGGCCGAGGCGTACGACTCGGCGCGCTAGCCCCGAGACCGGTCGCCCAGTTCACTATCCCGCCGAGGGCGAGGAAGCCGAAGACGACGGCGGAGAACGCTATCAACGCCCCGCCGACGAGGAACGACAGTATCGTGAGGGGGTCGCCGGTGCCGAGAATCCGCAGTCCACCGGTGACGAGCAGTTCGACGGCGCTTTCGAGCAGCATCACGACGAAGTCCAGTACCGTGACCATGCGGGACCGTTCGGGTTCCCCGTATTTGTGTGTTGATGGATACCTCCCCACCGCCGGGAATCCGCTGACCGCCACCCCGAGACGGCGGTTCCCGGACCGCCCGAGAGCGGTCCTCGTTCGACGCGTCGCCTCGGAGCGATTCGAAACGGAGCGGTGACCCCAGATGGCCGTCGGACGAGATGAGACGAGGTTAAAGGCTGGCCCCCGTGGACTCGACTATGACCGAGGACCGGTCGCTCGAAGAGTTCACCGGGGAGCGTTCCGCGGACGACAACGCGGAGACCGAGGAGAGAGACGCCGAACCGTCCGACGCCGCCGACGGCGACGCGTCCGCGGCCGTCGCCACGTACCGGTGGGACCCCGAGGGCGTCGACTGCGCCGCCTGCGGGGAGTCCGTCGAACGCCTCTGGAACGCCGACGGCGGGTTCGTCTGCGAGGCGTGCAAGGAGTGGTAGGTCCGGCGGGGGCCGGGCACCAGTTCTATGCCGGTCCCACCTCACAGTTCGTTTATATGCCTGATATCGGAAACCCCGCCGGATTCGACGTCGCGACGGTCCTGACCGGGTCGGGAATCACGCTCTTGCTGTCGGCGGCGATCATGAGATACGGCGAGCGGTTTCAGTACACCGCCGCTGAACTCTACGCGGTCGGCGGCGTCGCCCTCATCACGGTCGGCTTGATCTTCGGAATCGCCCTCATCATAGCCGGGTACCGCTGAGTCGCCGATTCGGGTTCGCCGTTCCCTCCCGGTTACCCCATCCGCGTCGCCCGCCGACCGAACCCGCGCACCAACGTCTCCTCGTCGATGGTGAGGACCGTCGGACGGCCGTGCGGGCAGGCGTAGGGCCGTTCGCACTCGCCGAGCCGTTCGACCAACGCCGCCGCGTCCTCGTCTGAGAGTTCCTCGCCAGCCTTCAGCGACGGGTGACACGCGAGGTCCTTCAGCATCTCCTCGCGCCCGGCGTCGGGCGTCTCGCCGTTCGCGAGAGCGTCGAGTGCGTCGCGGACGCTCTCGGGCGACGCGGCGCGACCCATCGGCGCGGGCACCGCGGCGACGCGCACCGTCCCGCCGCCGAACGGGTCGATATCGTATCCGAGTGCCGCCAGTTCCTCGCGCCTCTCGGCCGCCGTCGCGGCGAGTGCGGGCGACAGCGACACCGTCGCCGGTGGGTCCACCGCCGCGGAGTCGGGCGCTCCCTCCGTCGCGGCCCGGAGTCGCTCGTAGTTGACCCGTTCGTGCGCGGCGTGTTGGTCCACGACGAGCAACTCGCCGTCGGACTCACAGAGCAGGTAGAGACCGCGGTACTGCCCGATGACGGTCGCGTCCTCGAACTCGGACTCCGTCTCCGAGAGCGGTTCGAGCGACCGTTCGAGGTCCAAGTCGAGTTCGCCGCTTCTCCTGAGGTCCGCCGTCGCAAGCGCCTCCGCGACGGCGTCGCGCACCGCCTCGGTAACCGCCGCTCCGGCCCGCAGTCGCACCTCGCGCTTCGCCGGGTGGACGTTGTGGTCCGCCCACGACGGCGGAAGCGAGACGCGGACGACGGCGACGGGTGCGCGGCCGTCCGGCAACAGGTCGCCGTACCCCTCGACGACGGCGCGACGAAGCGCGTTCGAGGGGAACGCCCGGCCGTTGACGGCCGTGTAGACGTGGTCGCGGCGCGCCCGCGTCACGGAGGGGTACGCGAGCAGTCCATCGACCGTAACCGTCACCGACTCCCCGTCGTCTTCGACGGTTCGTTCCGCCTCGAACGTCGTGCTCTGTCCGGCCACGTCGCGGTCGTAGACGCCGAGGACGGCGTCGGCGTCGGCCCCCGACCCGGGGGTGGTGAACACCTCGCTGCCGTCGTGAACGAGCGTGAAGGCCACCTCCGGGTGGACGAGAGCGTACCGGGAGACGGCGTCGGAGACGCGTGCGAACTCCGCGCGAGAGGAGGCGAGCGACCGCCGCCGGGCGGGCATCTCGGCGAACAGGTCGCGGACTTCGACGGTGGTGCCCCGCGCCCGCCCCGCGGCGGTGACCGTCTTCTCTCCGCCCTCGACGCGGACGCGGGTTCCGCGCGGGCCGCCGTCGTTCGTCACGAGTTCGAGCGTTCCGGCGGCGGCGATGCTCGGGAGCGCTTCGCCCCGAAATCCGAGCGTTTCGACCGTTTCGAGGGCGTCTGCGGGGTCCGACGACGCTCGGTCCGCCCCGCCGAGTTTGCTCGTCGTGTGGCGTTCGACGGCGAGGGCGGCGTCCGATTCGCTCATCCCGCGCCCGTCGTCGCGGACGCGGAGCAGGTCGGTCCCGTCGCCCTCGACGGTCACCGTCACTCGCGTCGAACCGGCGTCGATGGCGTTCTCCAGGAGTTCTACGACCGCGTCTTCGGGTCGGGTGACGACTTCGCCCGCGGCTATCCGTGCCACCGTCTCGTCGTCGAGTCGTCGGACCCCCGCTTCGGTTCCGGTCGAATCCTCAGTCATCCAGTCTTCGTTTGAGTTCGTTCAGGGTGTTCAGGGCCTCAAGCGGCGTCGTCCCCGCGACGTCGAGTTCGCGTATCTCCGCGACGACGTCGCGTTCTGCGGGCGTCGCGTCCGCGTCGTCGTCCGACGCGTCCAACCCGTCCACGTATGCGGCGAGCGTCTCGTCCGCGGGCGGTTCGTCGTCTGCGCCGGTGTCGCCGTTCGCGGACGGGCCGTCGCCGAACGCGCCGTCTTCTGCTCGGCCGTTCGTCGTCTCTTCCTCTTGGCGTTCGGCGGGGTTTTGGCTTTCGCCGGGCGACTCCGACTCCGCGCCCCGTTCTGCCTCTCGGACGTACTCTCTGGCCCGTTCGACGACGGTGTCCGGAACGCCTGCCATCTTCGCCACCTCGACGCCGTAGGACGACGAGGACGCGCCCGCCGCGACGCGGTGGAGGAACGTCACGTCGGGGCCGTCGGCGTCGTCGAGTGGTCCGCCGTCGTCGCGTTTGCTCACGGTGAAGTGGAGGTTGAACGCGTCCGGCAACTCCTCGGCGAGGGCGGTCAGGTCGTGGTAGTGCGTCGCAAACAGCGTCGTCGCGCCCACCTCGTCGTGGACGAACTCCGTCGTCGCGCGGGCGATGGCCAGACCGTCCGCCGTCGAGGTGCCGCGGCCGACTTCGTCGAGAAGGATCAGAGAGTCCTCCGTGGCGTCGTGGAGGATGTCGGTCAACTCGGCCATCTCGCGCATGAACGTGGACTGCCCGCCCGCGATGTCGTCGGACGCGCCGACGCGGGTGAACACCCGGTCGAGTATCGGCAGTTCGGCGGCGTCGGCGGGGACGAAACTCCCCGCCTGCGCGAGGATGGAGACGAGAGCTACCTGCCGCATGTACGTCGATTTCCCGGACATGTTGGGGCCGGTGATGACCGCGAGGCGGCCGTCCGTGAAGTCCGCGTCGTTCGGGACGAACTCCTCCTGTGTGCGTTCGACCACCGGGTGGCGACCCCCCTCGATTCGAACGTCCGCGGCGCCCATCTCCGGGCGGACGTAGCCGTGTCCGGCGGCGACGGCGGCGAAGGACGTCAGTACGTCCAACTCCGCGAGCGAATCCGCGAGGGCCTGCACCCTGTTCGCCTCCGCGGCGACGGCGTCCCGAACCTCGCAGAACACCTCGTACTCCAACGCGTCGGCTTTCTCCGCCGCGCCGAGAATCTCGTCTTCGCGTCGCTTCAGTTCGGGCGTGTAGAACCGCTCTGAGTTCTTCAGCGTCTGTCGTCGCGTGTAGTCGTCCGGAACCCTGTCGAGGTTCGGGTTCGTCACCTCGATGTAGTAGCCGTGGACCTGGTTGTACCCCACGTCTAAGGAGTCGATTCCGGTCCGCTCTCGTTCGCGTTCCTCCAAGTCGGCCACCCACTCGCGGCCCTCCCGTTCGGTCCCGCGTAAGTCGTCGAGTTCGTCGTCGAACCCCTCGCAGATGACGCCGCCCTCGGTTATCTCCTGTGGGGGGTCGGGTCGGACGGCGTCGCCGACGAGGCTTCGGACGTCTTCGAGTTCGTCCAGCGAGTCGCGCAGGGAGACGAGCGCGTCGCTCTCTACGTCCGACATGGCCGCTTTCACCTCGGGCACCACGTCCAGCGTCGCCTTCAGAGAGCGCAGGTCGCGGGCGTTCGCTCTGCCGCGGGAGACGCGCGCGACGAGGCGTTCGATGTCGTACACGTCCGCAAGCGCGTCTCGGACCGTCTCCCGGGCCATCGGCCGGTCCACCCACTCCGCGACGGCGTCGTGGCGGCGTTCGATGGCCGACCTTTCGACGAGGGGACGGCGAAGCCACGAGACGAGTCGCCGCCGACCCAGCGCACAGGCCGTCTCGTCTACCGCGTCCGCGAGGGTGTCTCCGCTGCGGTGACTCCGCGACTCGAACAGTTCGAGGCTTCTCAGCGCCGTCGCGTCGAGTTGAAGCGTTTTGCGCGGGTCGTACCGGCGGACCCGAGAGACGTAGTCGAGAGCGCCGTCGTTGCCCTGCGTGTACTCCGCGTAATCGAGCAGTGCGCCGCAGGCGCGCCGTTCCGTCGCGTCGGCGACGACCGCCTCGGGATTCGCGAGGTACGCGGAGAGCGTCTCAGCGGCCGCCTCGGCGTCGAACGCCGCGGGGTCGTGGTCCGTGACCATCGTCTCGAAGGCGAGCGAGTCGGTGTCGAAATCGACGCCGGGGCCGACGAGTAGTTCCGCCGGTTCGAGTCGTTCGAGTTCGTCGGCGATTCGGGGCCGGTTCGCGCTCGTCACCTGACAGTCGCCCGTCGATACGTCGAGGGCGGCGACGGCGTAGGTGTCGCCCTCGCTGGTCACCGCGCCGACGTACGTCGCCGTCGCGGCGTCGAGCAGTTCGTCCTCGACGACGGTGCCGGGGGTGACGACGTTCGTCACCGCGCGGTCCACCAACCCCGACGCCTCCTCTGCGTCTTCGACTTGGTCCGCTATCGCGACGCGGTAGCCAGCGTCGAGCAGGGGTTCGAGGTACGACGCCGCGTTGTCGATGGGGATGCCCGCCATCGGATACCGGCCGGTCGAGTCCTCGCGTTTCGTCAGCGTCACCTCGCAGACGCGAGCGACCATCTCCGCCGCCTCGCAGAACGCCTCGTAGAAGTCGCCGACCTGAAAGAGAACGACCGCCTCGGGGTGCGCCTCGCAGAGGTCGAGATACTGCGACAGCATCGGCGTCAACTCCTCGCGGTTCGAACGCAGTTTCTGCGGCGGTCCCTCGGGTCGGAGGTTCCCGTCCGACGCGCCCGCGTCCGGCGACTCTCCCCCCTCGTCCGCGCGCGTCTCGGTTCCGTCCGCGTCGTGCATGTGCTATCGAGGGCGACGAAGGGACAAAAGCAAACGGGAACCGTCGCACGGAGGCGGGCGCCGGTCGGGGACCGCTCCGGGTCCGAGAGCGTCGCCGGGCGCGGAACGCGCGGTCTCTACCCAGCAAAGTTACGGTCGTTCGGGCCTAACCGACTTGCGTGTGCGTGTGGGCCCCTCGCACGGCGAGCCGTCAGACCGGCCGCGGCGTGCGGTCCGCCCGCAGTCCTCTCTGATCCATGACTGACGCAGATGCAGTATCCGACCCGGAGATAGACCGAACAGCGTCGTTCGACGTAGCGGACGCGTCGGACCTCGTGACGCGAATCACGGAGAACGTCGAACGCGTAATCGTCGGACAGTCCGACGCGATAGACCACATCCTCGTGACCGTCCTCGCGCGCGGACATCTCCTCTTGGAGGACGTCCCCGGCGTGGGCAAGACGATGCTCGCTCGGTCCGTCGCAACGTCGCTCGACGGGTCGTTCAAGCGCGTCCAGTTCACGCCCGACTTGCTCCCCTCGGACGTGACCGGTGTCAACGTGTTCAACCAGAAGACGAACGAGTTCGAGTTCCGACCGGGTCCCATCTTCGCGAACGTCGTCCTCGGCGACGAGATAAACCGCGCGCCGCCGAAGACGCAGTCGTCGCTTCTGGAGGTCATGGAGGAAAAACAGGTCACGGTCGACGGCGAGACGCATTCGGTCCCGGAACCGTTCACGGTCATCGCGACGCAAAACGACGTGGAACCGGGGCGGACGTACGAACTCCCCGTCGCGGAAATCGACCGGTTCATGAAGAAGATACGCCTCGGCTACCCCTCGGAGACCGAAGAGACGGAACTTCTCGGGCGCGTCGCGGGCGACCACCCCATCGACTCGCTCGACTCCGTCGCGTCCACGGAGGACGTCCGGAGGGCCCAACGGGCCGTCTCGCGGGTGACCGTCCGCGAACCGGTCCGCGCGTACGTCTCCCGACTCGCGGCGTACACTCGGAAGAACGCGGAACTCGGCGTCAGTCCCCGCGGTGCCATCGCCCTCGTCCGGGCCTCGCAGGCGCGCGCCGTCCTGAACGGCCGCGACTACGTCGTCCCCGACGACGTGCAGACGGAGATTCGCTCCGTCTGGGGCCACCGCGTGCGGACCGGCGACGGAGAGAGTTCGTCGGCTCTCGTCGACGAGACGCTCGATAGGGTCGCGGTGGAGTGACCGATGCGCCTGACTCGACGCGGAGTCGCGCTCTTGGCTGTCGTCGCGTCGGGCGTCGTCCTCGCGGCGTGGTTCGGTCCCCGGTCTCTGAACGCTCTCGTTCTCCCCGCCGTCGTCGCCCTCGTCGCCGCCGCCGTACAGGTGTATCGCGCCGACCCGCCGCGCGTCGAACGCGAGACGCCCGCCGACGGCTTTCCCGACGCCACCGGAACCGTGACGCTCCATCTCGACGCGGCGCGGAGTTACCCCGCGACGGTGACCGACGCGCTTCCGGTCGGACTGGAGGGCGATTCGACCGCCGACGCCGTCGTCGGCGGCGCGCCCGTCTCCTACGAGGTGACCTACCGAACGCGCGGTGAACACGAACTCGGACCGCTCTCTCTCGTCGCACAGGACCTCCTCGGACTCGTCCGAAGCGAGACGGTCGCAGACGGCACCGACTCCGTGCTCGTCTACCCGCCCGTCCGTCACCTCACGGGGTCTGCGACGCAGGAACTCTCCGCCGTCCACGACCCCGGCCCGTCGGCCCGGCGCGACGAGTTCGACCACCTCCGCGAGTACGTCCGCGGCGACGCGCTTCGAGACGTCCACTGGAAGTCCAGCGCCAAGCGACGCGACCTCATCGTCAAAGAGTACGTCCCGGAGGCGGACACCGAAAGCGTCGCCGTCTCCGCGGGCGGCGTTCGCTCCGCGGGCGACCGGATGGCGGAGGCCGCGGCGACGTTCGCCGTCGCCCTCGTGCGGCGGGGCGTCCCGGTGACGCTCTCGACGCCCTCGGGCGTCGTCGCGGCCGAACCGGGCGAGGAGAAACCGCTCTTGGAACATCTCGCCCGCGCCGAGAGCGGTCGCATCCCCGACGCGTCGGCCGACGTGGTCGTGGACGCGGGCGAGACGACGACGACCGTCCGTCTGGGCGACCGAGAGACGACGTTCGACCGACTCGTCCGCGGTTCCGACGCCCTCGGACCCGACGACGCCGCGGGCCGAACCGCCCGACGAGAGGGGGTGACCGCGTGAGCACAGAGGCACGAGAGCGGGTCGGGTCGCTCTCGACCCGCGGCCCCGGCGCGCGCACCGTCGCACTCGTCTCCATCCTCGTTTTGACCGGCACGTACCTGAGCGTCCTCTACCGCGTGACGAACGTCGTCGGCGGGCGGACGACTTTCGTCGGCATCGTCGCCGGTGCGTTCCTGTTCGCGACGCTTTTCGGACGGCTCCTCGGCGTCCGCGCCGCCGTCCTCGTCACAGTCTCCCTCCTCCTCGGTGGGTTCGTCCTCTACGTGTACACCCTCCCGCGGAGCCAACTCGAACTGCTCACGCCCGGACGAATCGTCGCCGACACCGTCGCGCTTCTGACCGGTCTCTCCGTTCTCCGACTGACCGGGGCGGGCGTCTGGGCGATAGCCATCGCTCCCGGACCGGTGTTTCTCTCGTGGTATCTCGCCGTCAGGCGGCGGTACGTCGCGGCCGTCGCCGTCGGCGGCCTCACGCTCTGTCTGTTCGTTCTCACGGGTGACGCCGGGGAACTGACGACGCTCGTCGGCGTCGTCGCCGGAACCGTCGCCGTCGCGGCGGCCACGTTCGACCGGTACGGCGCGGGCGTCGCGCAGGTGGACGTGGTGACGATACTGCTCGCGGCGATGGTTCTCTCGGCGGCGACTGTCTCCGTCGTGCCCGGCGCGGAGGGCACGCCGCTTCTCCCGAACCGCGGGTCGCCCACGATGGAGGCGAACCTCGTCGACGCCCAAGACCGCATCAGCGTGGTGGGCAGCATCCGACTGTCGCCGAAAGTTCGCTTTACGGTCGAAAGCTCCGACGCCGACTACTGGGAGACCGCGGCGTACGACCGCTACACGGGCGACGGGTGGGTTCGAACCGGGAGCACGAACCGCTACTCGGGTCGGTTGCGCGGCCCGCCGGGGGCCGCCGAGACGGTAGAACAGACGGTGACCGCCGAAGACAGCATCTCCATCCTCCCGTCGGCGTGGCGACCGGTCGCTCTCGAAGGCGACGTCGCCTCCGACGCCGAGGTGACCCAACAGGGGAATCTCAGACCCACGCGGACGCTCCGAGAGGGCGAACAGTACACGGTCACCAGTCGCGTGCCGTTGTACACGTCAGAAGAACTCCGACGGTCCAGTACCGAGTATCCCGACGAAATCGAAGAGCGGTATCTGCAACTCCCCGACAGCACTCCGGACCGCGTCCGGCAACGAGCGAGCGAGATTGCGGGCGACGAGGACAACCCCTACGACAAGGCCGTCGCCATCGAGACGTACCTCGAAGAGAACAAGCGCTACTCGCTTTCGGTCAACCAACCGTCGGGCAACACCGCCGACGCGTTCCTCTTCGAGATGGACGCGGGCTACTGCGTTTACTACGCCACGACGATGACCGTCCTCCTCCGGTCTGAGGGCGTCCCGGCGCGGTTCGTCACAGGATACACGCCCGGAGAACAGGCCGACGACGAGACGCGCGTCGTCAGGGGACTCGACTCTCACGCGTGGGTCGAAGCGTACTTCGAGGACGTGGGCTGGGTCCGCTTCGACCCGACGCCGTCGGGGCCGCGAGAGACGGTCGAATCCACCCGCCTCACAGAAGCGCGGCAGAACGGAGAGGAGGGCATAGACACAGATGAGACGCAGACCACCGCCACGCCGACGCCGACGCCGGACCCCGAACCCACCGACGAGGAGGACGCAGACACGGAATCGGACTCGGAGACGGCGACGCCGACGCCGTCTAACGACACCGACGACTCGGGAGACGCCACGCCGCCGCCGGGCGCGGTTCCGGGCGCCGACACGACGACCGAGACGGACGAGGGGTCCTCCCTCCCGACTTTCCCGCCGGGACGGACGTTCGCTCTCGGACTCGTCGCACTCGCCGGACTCGTCGCCGGTGCCCGGCGAACGGGCGTGACCGAACGCGCGTACCGCCTGCTCTCGATTCAGTATCAGGGCGCGCGCGACGACCCTGCAGACGACGCCGTCCGGGCGTACCGGCGACTGGAGGCCCTCCTCGAACGGCGGCACAGAAGCCGACGGACGGGCGAGACGCCGCGGGCCTACGTCGAATCGCTCGCCCGAACCGGTCTGGACGACGACGCGCGCCGGGTGAGCGAGGCGTACGAACGCGCCCGGTACGGCGACGGCGTCACCCGCGAGGAAGCCGACGAAGCCGTCGCCGTCGTCGACCGCTTGGTACGCGAATCGACGCCGGTGCTGAGACGCCTCCGGCGAAACTGAGTCGGCGGGACGACGCGGTGGCCTCCGCGTCGTCGCCGACACCCCGAAATCGAGCGACCGGTTCGAGTCGCTCGACGCAGATTCCCGATACTGTTTAATATCCTCATCCTGTACCTTCAGGCTGTAATGTCTGAGGTCTGCTCGACGTGCGGGCTGCCTGAGGAACTCTGCGTCTGCGAAGACGTGGCCAAGGAGTCTCAGGAGATAGCCATCCGCATCGACGAGCGTCGCTACGGAAAAGAGGTAACGGTCATCGAAGGGTTCGACCCCAAAGACGTAGACATGGACAGTCTGTCTTCGGACCTGAAGTCGAAGTTCGCCTGCGGAGGCACCGTCGAAGACGGGTCCATCGAACTCCAAGGTAACCACACCGGCCGCGTGGAGGACTTCCTCCGCGAGAAGGGCTTCAACGTCGCGTGACCGTCCTCTAACCCAGCCCGGCGTCGAGTCGTTTTACGGATGCTACCTCCCGTGAGCGACCGCGCCGTCCGTTCTCTCGTCGCCGATTCGAACTCGGAGCGCTGCCAGCGCGGGCGTCCCGCTCAGAAGGGGGCCTGCGGCCCCTCGTCTCCGTCAGCAGTCTCGCCGCCGTCGTCGGTTTCGAGCGGTCCGCCCCACTCCGTGAGTCCGCCCGACATGCTCTCGACGCGGGCGTCGGCCGTCCCCTCGTAGGATTTGATGAGGCGGGCGGCTTGGACGCTGGCCTGTCCGTGTGGGCAGACGGTGACGATTCGGTCGGCGTCGTCGATTTCGGCGACGCGCGTCGGCAGTTCTCCGAAGGGGATGTTGAGGCTCCCCGGGATGTGTCCGCGGGCGAACTGGCCGGGAGAGCGGATGTCCACGACCCGGGGCGGTTGCTCCTCGTCGAGGAGCGTTTCGACTTCCTGTGGGTCGACTTCGCCGTCCATATCTCCGAGAAGCGCGTCGTCGGGTAAAAGTCCTCCTCTGTGCCGGGTCCACAACCGACGCCTCGGCCGTCTGCGGGACTACAGCAGTCCCTCCTCGCGGGCGAGGAGGACGCCTTCGACCGTCGCGTCGTTCGTCGGGTTCTCGCGCGCCACGTCGAGTGCGTCCGCCACGGGGACGGCGCGGACGGAGAGAAACTCGTTTTCGTCTAGCTCTCGGTCCACCGCCGAGAGACCCTCCGCGAAGACGAACGCCCGCCGGTGCCGGAGAACGCCCGTCGAACACCACAGTTCCTGCAGGAGCGACGTTGCGGACGGGTCGAACCCCGTCTCCTCGCGGAGTTCGCGGGCGGCGGCCGTGGTGTACGACTCTCCGTTTTCGACGATTCCGGCGGGCAGTTCTAGCTGCGTCTCGCGCACCGTCGGTCGGTACTGTTCGACGAAGACGACCTGCCCGTCCTCGACTGCGACGACGACGACGGCCGTCGCGAGTTCGGCCCAGTAGTAGCGTTTCGTGCTCCCGTCCGGTTGTTCGACGAGGTCGTACCCGCCGGTGAACCACCCCGTTTCGTACTCGGTCTTCGACTCCACGACCGGCCACTCGGGGTCCGCCAGCGACTCGTGTCTGCGTCCATCGTCGGCCATGCGTTGCCCCTCTGTCGGTCGCGCGAACCCTTAGTTCCACTCGCACGCGCGCCGACTCAGGCGTCGGTCGTCGCGTCGGTGTCTTCGCTCTCTCCGTCGGCGTCGCCCGACTCCTCGAACCGCGGGCGGTAGAGGCGGGAGAACGCGCGCCGTCTGAGCGTTCCGACGGCCGCCTCGCGTTCGTTCTGGAAGGTGGCGGCGACGACTTCCCCCGCGAACGGCGCGGCGTGCCAGACGACGCGTTCGACCGAGTCGCTCCCGAACTCCGTCACCTCGTACTCGGGGTTCTCCTCGCACCACGCGTCGAACTCCTCGCGACTCCCGACCGTGACGGCGAGTCGGTCCGCAAACAGCACGTTCCGCGCCGTCTCGACCACGTCGCCGGTCACCCTGTCGCGGTACTCCTCGCGGTCGAACTCCATCGCCTTCGCCACCTCGCGGACGACCGACTGGGCGGTCGGTCCGGCGGATTCGAACGCCGCTTCGGCGGTCGCCTCGCTCTCGGGTTCGAGGGTTCCCTCTGTCTCCATGCCTCTCTTTCGTCGGCGCGGTCACTAACCGCTTTCCGTCGGTCGGCGGCTACCGCTCTTCGGCGTCCTCGTCGTCGCCCGTCTCGTCGCCCTCCGAACGCTCGGCTCGCATCTGCGCCGTGAGTTCTCTCGCCTCTTGGAGGACGGACTGCGCGTCGTCGTCCATCGCCGCGTCGCCCGTCCCGGCGGCCGCCGCGTCGAACCCCGACGTCGCGTCGGGCGCGCCCTCGACGGGCGACCCGTGGTCGTGTCCCGTGCGGCCGTGTCCGCCGTGGTCGTGGACCGTGTCCTCGAACACCTCCTCGTACTCCGTCTCCTCTGCGTACTCGACGACGACCGGTCCGAGTTCCTCGGCGTTCTTCGAACTCCACGCGTCGACGCGTTCGTCGAGCCACGACTCGTGGTCGTCGTTGTGGAGCATCGCGGTGAACGCGAGGTGGTTCGCGAGGTGCTCTGCGTCTCGTTGCGGCGTGTCGCAGACCGGACAGGCGTACCCCATGGGCGTCGGTTGGCGTCCGTCGTACAAGGGCCGTGCGGTCGAACGGCGGGCGGTCGGCGTTCCGGAGGCGCGTCGGTCCGAGGCACGGTCGCGAGTGTCCGTGCCCCCGAAATGTCGTCTCAGGCCCGCCACGCGTCTACGTCCAACACCATCACCAACGCGTCCTCGCCGTCGGAGTAGTACCCGGAGATGCGACGCGCCGGTTCGAAGCCGACGTCGCGGTACAGAGAGAGGGCGGCGTCGTTGCCGACGCGAACTTCCAACTTCACGAGCGTCGCGCCCTCGATGGCGACGGCGACGAGTGCGCGTTCGAGGAGATACCGACCCAGACCCATCCCGCGCGCGTCGGGACGGACGGCGATGTCTTTGACGTGGCCGATACCGCGCCCGTGGTTCGGCATCACGTCGGCGACGACGTACCCGACGACGACCGGTCCCCGGACGGCGACGAGAAAGCCCGGTTCGTCGAGGAACGTCTCGAACGCCGAGTAAGGCCACGGCTGAGAGAACGAACGCTTCTCGATGCGGTAGACGTCGAGGAGGTCCGACCGCGTCGCCCCGCGAACGACCGTGTCACCCGGCGCGGCGTCCCCCGCGCCCGACCCGTCGGCCCGCACGCTCCGGTCGGCCGACTCGTCCCGATTCCCTGTCCTCTCGTTCACTGCCGGACCTTCGAGAGGCGTCCGCAAAAGCGCGACGACTCGGGGGCGGAGACGGCGCTAACGCTCCGGGCGGCGGTCACGACGGGCGAAAAAACGGGAACGGTAGTCTGCGAGGCGAGGCGTTCAGTCGTCCGCGGGTGCCGCGCCGCCGGACTCCTCTTCGTACTGCTGTTTCGTCAGCGACAGTTTGCCGCCGGCGGTGAGGATACGACGTTCGCGCTCGGAGGCGTCGAGCGTCGCCGTCGCCTCCCAGTCGTCGTTGATGCGGACCGTGAACTCCTCTTGGCCGGATTCGACGCCTTCCGCGACGTCGTCGACGATTGCGACGTCGTCGCCCTGCTCTATCTTCTCGTACGTCTCCTCGTCGATTGCGAGGGGGACGATACCGAAGTTGAACAGGTTGGCCTTGTGGATTCGCGCGAACGACTGCGCGAGGACGCCCTCGATACCGAGGTACATCGGGCACATCGCGGCGTGTTCGCGGGAGGACCCCTGACCGTAGTTCTCACCGGCGACGAGGAAGCCGCCGTCGGCCTCTTTCGCTCGCGTCGCGAACGACTCGTCGACGCGCGAGAGGGTGAACTCGGAGAGACGCTCGATGTTCGAGCGGAACTTGAGGATGTCCGAGGTGGCCGGGATGATGTGGTCGGTCGTGATGTTGTCGCCCATCTTCAGAATGGCCTCGCCGTCGATGTTGGCCTGGATGGGGTCTTTCAGGGGCACTTCGCCGATGTTCGGGCCCTTGATGAGTTCGTCGTCGATGGCCTCGTCGGGCGCGATGAGGTCGGCCTTCGACGCGTCGTACTTGTCGGGGAGTTCGACGCCGGGCGCGTCCAGGTCGTCGAGTTCGTCTTGGAGGTCACGCGGGTCGACGATTTCGCCCTTCAGGGCCGCCGCGGCGGCGACCTGCGGCGACGAGAGGAAGACCGAGTCGTCCTCGATGCCGGAGCGACCCTCGAAGTTGCGGTTGAACGTCCGCACGGAGACGGAGTCGGAGGCCGGCACGTGGCCGATACCGATACACGGCCCACACGTCGCCTCGGAGACGTTGACGCCGGCCGCCATCATCTCCGCGGTCCAGCCTTCGCGGGCGAGCAGTTCGCCGGCCTGCTTCGAACCGGGCGCGACGATGAGGTCCGTGCTCTTTGCGACTTCGCGGCCCTTGACCATCTTCGCGGCCGGGAGGACGTCCTCGTAGCCGCCGTTGGTACAGGAACCGACGATGACCTGGTCGACTTCGGTACCGGCGACGTCGCGGACGGGGACGACGTTGTCGGGCATCGACGGCTGTGCGATGAGGGGTTCGATCTCAGAGAGGTCGATGACGACTTCGTCGGCGTACTCGGCGTCCTCGTCTGCTTTGAGTTCGACGTACTCCTCGCCGCGGTTCTGCCGTTCGAGGTAGTCTTTCGTCTTCTCGTCGGTCTCGAAGATAGAGGAGGTGGCGCCGAGTTCCGTCCCCATGTTGGTGATGGTCGTTCGCTCGGGCACCGACAGCGACTCCGCGCCGGGGCCGGTGTACTCGAACACCTTGCCGACGCCGCCCTTCACGGAGAGGCGTCGGAGCATCTCGAGGATGACGTCCTTCGCGGAGGCCCAGTCTTGGAGTTCGCCTTCGAGGCGGACGTTCACGACCTCCGGCATCTCGACGTAGTACGCGCCGCCGCCCATGGCGACTGCGATGTCGAGACCACCGGCGCCGATGGCGAGTTCGCCGAGGCCGCCCGGTGTCGGCGTGTGAGAGTCCGAGCCGAGAAGCGTCTTGCCGGGCGCGGCGAAGTTCTCCTTGTGGACGTTGTGGCAGATACCGTTGCCCGGTCGGGAGAAGTGAGCGCCGTACGTCCCCGCGGCCGAGCGAAGGAAGCGGTGGTCGTCCGTGTTCTTGAAGTCGAACTGGTACGTCTGGTGGTCGCAGTACTGCGCCGCCAGTTCGGTCTGCTGTTCTTCGAGTCCGAGCGCCTCGAACTGGAGCCAGACCATCGTCCCCGTCGTGTCCTGCGTGAGGACCTGGTCGATTTCGATTCCGATCTCCTCGCCCGGTTCGAGTTCGCCCTCGACGAGGTGGTCGTCGAGAATTTTTTCCGTAAGCGTCTGTCCCATAACGTCCCGAAGTCGGCCGTCTACGATTATAAATCCCGCGTGTTTGAGGATAGAGGTATGTCACTTAACCACATTAATACTATATCCACGATAATCATGAACAACGCCTCAGTCTATCGATTTCCTCTGTTCTATCGACGGTCACCGGACCGCGGCGGAACAACGACAGCGCTTTTTCGCTCGGCGCGACTCTCTCGGTATGTTTCGCTCCGGAGGATTCGTCGCAGAACACATCGACCCTCTCGACGCCTCGCAGGTACAACCGAACGGGGTGGATCTGACCGCCGCCGCCGTCCTCGAACAGGTCGAACCGGGGAGAATCGGGACGGAGGGAAAACAGATCGGAGAACGACGCGAACTCGACGTCGACGAGGAGGGCGTCTACCGCCTCTCGCCCGGCGGGTACGTTCTCCAGTACGCCGAAACCATCCACATTCCGGAGGGACACGTCGGCTTTCTCTACCCCCGTTCGTCGCTGATGCGTAACTCCTGTATGCTCGATACCGCCGTCTGGGACGCCGGATACCAGGGGAAGGGGGAGGGCCTGTTGGAGGTCCACCACGAGATAGCGCTCGAACCGCGCGCGCGCGTCGCGCAGTTGGTCCTCGCGGAGGCGGACCACGAGGAGACGTACGACGGGTCGTATCAGGGCGAACGTGTCGATTGAACAAACAAAAACGCTAACAGGTGCCGGTCGAACGCTCTGTAAATGACCGAACGCTCTCTCGAACGGGGGCGTTCACCGCACTCATGACTGACCCCGAACGCTATCGGCTGACCTTCTTCGAGACGCCGAACCCGACGGTCATCACCGACGAGAACCTCCAAATCGTCGACGTCAACCGGGCCTGCGTGGAGTTTACGGGCTACTCGCGCGAGGAACTTCTCGGGTCGCCGCCGTCGTTTCTGGTGAACGACTCGGAGACGTACCGAGAGATTACGCGGGCGTTGGCCGACAGGCGCGCGTGGGAGGGGGAAGTCGAGGCGGTGACGAAGTCGGGCGACCGAGCGTTCGGGTACGGCGCGACGTTTCCCATCGTCGCCGACGGCGAACTGCGCGGGTACGGCGGCATCTTCGTGGACCTGAGCGACCGACGACGGTACACTCGAACGATACAGGTGTTGAATCGCCTCCTCCGACACAACATCCGCAACGACGTCAACGTCGTCGCGGGCGTTCTCGAGACGATTCGACCGGCGCTGGAACGACCCGAACGTGACCTCCTCGACCGGGCGATGCGGCGCGTCGATCGACTCCTCGACCGGGCGGAGACGGCCCGCGAACTGAACGCCCTCCTCGCGAAGGAGGACGCCGAAGACGCCGCGCTCTCGCCCGTTCGCCTCGACGAGGTCGCGCGGATGACCGTTCGGAGCCTCCCCCCAACCGACGCGGACGTGACGCTCGAACTCCCCGACGACCCGGTGTACGTCCTCGCCGACGGGGCGGTCCAACGGGCCGTCGCCGCTCTCGTCGAGAACGGTATCGAACACGCCGACACGCCCCGTCCGTGGGTCGGCGTCAGCATCGAACGGACGGCCGACCGGGTCTTTCTGACCGTCGAGGACGACGGACCCGGCATCGACGCCGACCGGGCGGACCTACTGTTCGGTCGCAGAGAGGAGACGCCGTTGCAACACGGCCAGGGCCTCAGCCTCTTTTTCGTCGACCGGTTGATGGACCTCTACGGCGGGGCGGTGGAGTACCGCCCCCGCGACCCGACGGGGAGCGTCTTCGAGTTGGAGTTCCGCCGGGTCGCCGACGGCGCGGACGCCTGAGTCCCGCACGGCGCGTTGCGCGCCCCGAGAGTTGTAGATTCCCCGCTCTCCGGCCCTTTCGCGCGCGAAACGGAAGTCGCGAACGATTCGGGATACCCAAAGGCACATTTACGCGCGACTCGTAGGGCGTACAACTGATGTCCAGAAGCCCCTCTCTCCCTGACCGCCCCCGTCTGGACCTCGACCCAGAGATGTCCGAGGCCGAACGCCTGTCGGCTATCCGGCAGCACTTCGAGCGCCTCGTCGCGGTGAACGACGAACTGGACGACCGCCTTTCGGAGGCGCTCGACCGCCGCGAAGAGCTCAAAGGCGAAGTCGACCAGTTGAAAGACCGAAACGAGGCGCTGAAGACCTCGTCGCTGTACGTCGCCACGGTCGAGGAAGTGACGGACGACGGCGTCGTCATCAAACAGCACGGCAACAACCAGGAGGTACTCACCGACGCCTCCCCGCATCTCGACACCGAAATCGAGAACGGCGACCGAGTGGCCATCAACGACTCGTTCGCCATCCAGACGCTCCTCGACGACGAGACGGACTCGCGCGCGCAAGCGATGGAAGTCGACGCCTCTCCGGAGGTCCGGTACGAGGATATCGGCGGCATCGACGAGCAGGTTCGGGAGGTCCGCGAGGCGGTCGAAGACCCCCTCACGAACCCCGAGATGTTCGCGGAAGTCGGCGTCGACCCGCCGTCGGGCGTCCTCCTCTACGGTCCGCCGGGCACCGGCAAGACGATGCTGGCGAAGGCCGTCGCAAACGAGACGGACGCGACGTTCATCAAGATGGCCGGGTCGGAACTCGTCCGGAAGTTCATCGGCGAGGGCTCTCGTCTCGTCCGCGACCTGTTCGAACTGGCCGCGGACCGCGAACCCGCAGTCATCTTCATCGACGAGATAGACGCCGTCGCATCCAAGCGGACGGACTCGAAGACGTCCGGCGACGCCGAGGTTCAGCGGACGATGATGCAACTGCTCTCGGAGATGGACGGCTTCGACGACAGAGGCGAGATTCGCATCATGGCCGCGACGAACCGCTTCGACATGCTCGACGAGGCCATCCTCCGCCCCGGCCGGTTCGACCGCCTCATCGAGGTTCCCAAGCCCGCACCCGAGGGCCGCCAGAAGATTCTGGAGATTCACACCCGCGACATGAACGTCGCGGACGACGTGGACTTCGCCGACTTCGCCGAGCAACTCGACGACTACTCCGGCGCGGACATCGCCTCTCTGGCCACCGAGGCCGGGATGTTCGCCATCCGAGACGAACGCACCGAAGTCACTCGCGCGGACTTCGACGCCGCCTTCGAGAAACTCGAATCCACGGACGAGAAGACGGTACTGCCCGGTCACACGGACTACCAGTACTGACGCTCGACGCCGCGCTTTCGTAACGCCTTATTCCCCGCGTCGCCGTTCTTCGACGATGAGCACCATCTACGTGGTCCGCGGCGTGGGCACTGCCCCCACCGAGATGGCGTCTTACGACGCCGCCTTGGCCGCGGCGAACGTGCACAACTACAACCTCGTCTCCGTCTCCTCTATCGTCCCCGCGGGAGCGACAGTCGAGGAAGTCGACACCGCGCCGAATCTCGGCCCGGCCGGGAACCGCCTGACCGTCGTCGAAGCGCGGGAGACGACGGCCGAGGCGGGCACCGTCGCCGCCGGACTCGGGTGGGCGACCGGACCGGGGCCGGGCCTGTTCTACGAGGCGTCGGGCGAGGACCCCGAAGCCGTCCGACGGGCGGTCGAAGCGGGGTTGGCGGCGGGGCGCGGACTCCGCGAGTGGGAGTTCGACGACGAACGCGCCGTCGTCACGACCGCGGAGGCCGACGGCGAGGGGTACACGACGGCCGTCACCCTCGCGGCCTACGGCGAGAGCGAGCCGATACTGTGAGAACGTTTCGCACCGTTCGACGGCTTTATCAGCGTACTACGCTTATGAAGAGTGACTTATCCTCATGAACGGAAACAACCCCTACGCGGGTTCCCCCGGCGTCGTCGATGCGGGCCACCCGAACCAAGAGGACCTCTCGACGGAACAGGTCCGGACGCTGCGCGAGGCCGTCGCGGGAATCGTCTCTCGCACGCAGTCGTACCTTCCGGAGGGATACGCTATCGGATCGGAACTCTCCAACGGAGCGAACGGTCCGGAGGCGACGGTGGCCGTCCGCCCGCCCGTCGGCCGACCGGTCAGCGCCGGGTTCGCGCCCGACGGGAACGACCTGGAGTCGGGACTCACAGACGACGACCGAGACGAAGTCGCTCGCGGACTCGCGGCCTCCGCGGCGTTTCAGGTCATGAGCGCCGTCGGCGACGAACTCACTCCGACCGCTCGGTAACCGAACCCGACCCTCCTCGCGGAACGTGCCGCTTTTCGCCGCAGTCTTCGAGACGATAGTCCGATAGCCGCGGGGACGGTCACCGACTCGACCGGCCGGGCGTCGGCGGTTCGACGAACAGACCGTACGCGAGCAACGCCGCAGACGGCAGACCGCCGACGCCCGCACCGACCGCAACCGGCGCGGACGTGAGCACGGCACCGACGACGCCGAGTAGCAAGGGAAGCGGAAGCAACAACAGGAGGGCGTCGTACCACGTCCCGAACGTCGGTCGGATGGCGTCTCCGGTCGGTGTCTGTCTCGTGCTCATCGTCGCTCACCTCCGTGGTAACGTACGAGCGTATCCGTAGTAAACATTACTCCGAACTGCGATAGCCCATCGTCCGAACGTCGGTATAACTTATGAGTGTCCGGAAGCCGCCGACGGGCGTTCCTGTAACCGACCATTCGACCCGTCAGTCGTCCCCGTCGAGTCCGTCGACGATAGCCAACGGAAAGAGGACGCCGACGACGATGACGACGGCGAGTAACAACCACGTGTTCCACCAAGCGAACTGCGTGCCCACGGCCACGAGGAGCAACGCCAACACTCCGAACCCGAGGATTATCTTGTTCTCGCGAGAGACCATGCGCTCTCGTTCGCGCGGAACTCACAAAAACGGGGCCGTCCGTTAGGCCGTCACTTCCCCCAGAAGGGGTCGCGTTGACGCTGTTTGTCGAGGTAGCCCGTAAGCGCCTCCAGTTCGTCCGCCGGGATGTCGTCGGACAGTTCCTGTTCGAGAATCTTCGCGTGTTTCTCGGGGAGTTCGACCCACAGTTCGTCGCCCTCCTCTATCTGGCGGCCCACCGTCGGGCCGTCGATGGCGACGGAGACGCGCTTGCCCGCGCGGGCCTTCGAGACGTCTTCTCCCTGTTCTTGGATGCCGGAGAGTTGCCCGACCCGGTTCGGTTCGTTCCCGTCCCACTTTGCGATGTTCGTGTTGTTCTTCAGGGTGCCCGAGAGCACTTCGACGCCGACGACGGCGGGACTCGACTGCCGGAAGACGTGGTCTTCGAGGATGCGGAACCGGCAGGGCCGGATTATCTTGTCCAGAACCGTCTCCTGTTGGGCGCGCTTGCGTTCCTCGACGAACTCCTCGTACTCCTCTATGAGTTGGTAGATGACGTCGTCGTCGAACAGGCGCACGTCGCTCTGTTCGAGTTCCTCCTTCGCGTTCGGGAGGACGTCGACGTTGAAGCCGAGGATGACTTTGTTCTCGTCCTCTCGGGCCGTCGAGGCGACGGCCACGTCCCGCGGCGCGATATCGCCGACTTCCGCGCGGAGGACGGGCACCTCCGCCTCTTTGAGGGCGTTTGCCATCGCTTCGAGACTGCCGAGGGTGTCCGCCTTCACGACGACGCCCTCCTCTTCGGTATCGACCTCTATCTCCGCGAGTTCGGCTTCGACTTCGGCGATAACCTCGTCTAAGTTCCGGTCGCGGACGACGCGAATCGGCGCGCCCGCCATCGCGAGTTCGAGATCGGGGGCGGCGATTTTGATACCGGAGGCGGCGGTGACGGATTCGACCTTGTCGAAGCGTTTCTCCGTCCGTATCTCGGCGTTCGGGCGCGGTTGCAAGAGTGCGCGCACGTCGGTCACGATGGGGCCGTCCATCCCGCCGACGACGATGGTGTCGTCCTCGCTCACGGTGCCGTCGTACAGCACCACGTCGAGTGTCGTCCCGAACCCGCGTTCGTCTTTGACTTCGAGTACCGTCCCCGCGCCGGGCCCGGAGACGTCTATCTCCATCTGCTCTTTCATGTACCGCTGGGAGAGACCCATGAGCACCGCGAGCAGGTCGGGAATCCCCTCGCTCGTGATGGCCGAGATGGGGACGACGCCGACGTTCTTCTGGAAGTTCTGGACGCGCCAGTAGAGGTCAGCGGAAAAGCCCTCGTCCGAGAGGTTGCCGATTATCTCGTAGAGGTTCGAGTCGAGTCGCTGGCTGGCGTTCTGCGACTGCGCATCGTACGTCTTCTGGATGGGCGACCCCTCCTGTGGGTTCCATCCGGGCGTCGTGTCTATCTTGTTGGCGGCGACGACGAACGGCGTCCCCGTCCGCCGGAGGATGTCGAGCGCCTCTATCGTCTGCGGTTGGAAGCCGTCGTTTACGTCGACGACGACGATGGCGATGTCCGCGAGTGCGCCGCCGCGAGAGCGAAGCGTCGTAAAGGAGTGGTGTCCCGGCGTGTCGATGAAAAGCAGTCCCGGCAGGTCGAAGTCGTCTGGGTCCACGAGACTGCCCGCCATCTCGGACACCGTCTCTAAGGGGACGGCGGTAGCGCCGATGTGTTGGGTGATAGCGCCGGCTTCGCCCTCGCTGACGGCGGAGCCGCGTATCTTGTCGAGCAAGGTGGTTTTCCCGTGGTCGACGTGCCCGAGAACGGCGACGATGGGGGTGCGTAACGTGTTCGGTTCTGTGGCTGAGTTCGCGTCGGCGTCGGAGTCTGTGTCAGACATGAAGAATCACCCCGGAGAAGTTCTCTTGTCCGTAACCTGTTCGGGATTGCAGTTAAGTCCATCGTCACGTCCGGAGCGCCGCTCTCCCGCGAGCGGCGTCTTCGGCGGCTACGGCCCCGGATAGTACGGTCCGGCCGTCTCGGTCGTCCGACGCGGCGGTTCCGAAACCGGTCGGTCGCTCGTCGGACGGCCCCGTGGCGTTTATGTGGGCCCACACGGTACCCACCTGCATGGCCGACATACTCGCCGAAAACCTCTCGGGGAAGGCCGTCATGGGTTCGGACGGAACCGAACTCGGGCAGTTGTACAACATCACCATGGACCTGAAGACCGGGGCGCTTCACGACCTTCTCGTCTCCCCGCACGAGGAGGTTCGCTCGGGACAGTTCGCCTTCGAACAGGACGACCGAGGCCGATTCCGTGTCCCCGTCACCCGCGTTCAGGCGGTCAAGGACTACATCGTCATCCAACGCTAATCGACGCCGATGCACATCCTCGATTCTTCTGCGTTCATAAACGAGTACCACACCTCAGAACAGACGGCCTCTATCCCCATGGTCAACGACGAACTCGAAGGGGAGGCGTCGTTCCGCTTCGACGCCATGGAGGGCTCCGGGATGCACATCCACATCCCCGCCTCGGGCACCGTCGAGAAAGTCCGCCGCGCGGCGGGCGAGACGGGCGACAGAGAGACGCTCTCCGACACCGACATCCGCCTTCTGGCGGCCGCGTTCGAACTCGACGGCGTCCTCGTGACCGACGACTACGCGATGCAGAACGTCGCCGAGAAACTCAACGTGCAGGTCGACGTCATCGCACAGGACGGCATCACGGAGCAACGTGACTGGAAGTACCAGTGTCAGGGCTGCGGCCGCGAGTTCGACGAACACAAAGACCGCTGTCCCATCTGCGGGATGGACCTCGCGCGAAAGAACCCGGCGTAGCGCCGCCGTTTTCCCGGGGCCTCTCGCGCGGCGGAAGCGGGTTCGACCCCCGTCCGAACGTGTGAACCGACTGCCGCGACCGTCTCAGTCGCGGTACGTCTCCAACGCCCAGTCGTACTGTGCGGGGAACTCAACCGGTTCGACCGAGAACGCCTCTCGAACGGCCTCGGGGCCGTCTCTCCGTTCGACCTCCGCGAGGAGGGCGCATCCCACGCGGTAGGGTAACCGCGACCCTCCGAAGAGGCGAGACGCCAGTTCGTCGGGGGACACCGATTCGCGACGGAGCGTTTCGCGGAACGAATCGTACTCGCGCACGAGGCCGCGGAGTCGGTCGCGGTCCGAGAGCACGGCGTAATCTTCGCAGACGGGGTGGTCCGTCTCGCCGAGGGCTCCGTCCGACCGGCGGAGTTCGAGGGGAGCGTACGTCGCGAACGCTTCCGTGTGAAACACGGTGTTCCAGACCGCTCGTCGGTTCTCGGACTGTAACGGGTCGGGACCGAATCTGTCGAGCGAGCGGTGCGCCCGTTCGTAGAGGACGTGTGAACTCTCGTGGACGCAGACGTAGAGCAGTTGTCGAGGCTCCCGGAGGAACAGCGGTTCGTTCAGGTTGACGTACGCACCGTTCCGGACGCCGATTCCCGTCTCGTACCCGACGCCGAGATAGACCGTCACGTCCGACGTGTCCGCGTTCGGGACGATTCGCTCGAGTCGCCGTTCGATTTCGTCGGTCCACTCTCTTTCTTTGGACCGAACCCGGTCGAGAAGTCGAGCGATTCGCCTCCGGTTCTCAGAGAGACCCTCCAGTTCCGGAAACGGGTTCCGCTCGCCGTCGACCGTCTCTGCAACGTCTTCGCGTCTCACCGTCCGCCCGAGGACGGCCGCGTGTTCTCTGACGACGTCGTAGCCGGGGTGACTCCACACCCGCGAGAGCGGTTCGTCGCCGTCGACGTACGAGAGAAATCGCTCCGCGAGGGACCAGTCTATCTGCACGTGACCCACCTCGCGTCGCTCGGTCTAATCAGTTTGGCTCGGAGACGCCCGGAGTCACCGCCCGCGTCCGGCGCACGCCGACGAGGGCCGAGAGCGGACTCCGTCAGAGCAGACCCGTCGCCGCCACGTACGCGTAGACGAACTGGGTGGTGTTGAACAGGCCGTGGACCGCGGCGGGGACGACGAGGTTCTCCGTCTTCTCGTACAACGCGCCGAGTGTCGCCCCGAGGAGGAGGATGACGCCGAGGGTGACGAACCGGCCGCTTCCCGAGTAGGAACTCCAGTGGATGACCGCGAAGATGGCGCTCGCGGCGGCGATGGCGACGGCGGGGCCGTAGGCGCGGCGGAACGTCCCCTGTGCGACGCCGCGGAAGACGAGTTCCTCCGCCGGTCCGACGAGTAAGACGGTAACGGGCACGAGGTAGAGGTAGTACAGCGGTTCGTCTTGTCCCTGCGCGATGAGGTTGCTGTCCGCACCCTCGATGCCGAGAGCCTCCATCCCTAATACCGTCGCGAGGTAGAGGCCGACGAGTCCGAGCAATCCGCCGACCACCCACGCCGCGTCGCGGGCCGTCGGCGCGCGGACGGACACCAACTCGCGTTGGTCCGTCACGACGAGATACCCCACCGCTCCGACGCCCAGTCCGACGAACTGCGCCGCACTCGTCAGTGCCCGGCCGAGTGCGCTGTCGGGCGCGACGCCGAACGCCTCGATGACGGGTCGTCCGAGAGCGACGAAGATGGCGGCCACGAGGAAGGCGAGAGCGACGACGAAGACGGCGCCGCCGAACGCCCGGAGATGCGTCCGCACGTCGCTCGACGACGAGGAAGACTGAGGATCGGTAGCCATGGCGGATACGGCAGTCGGTAGGCCGCCGCGCCGGATAGAATCTCCGGTTCGCCTACTCGACGACGAGCGTCGTCTTCTCCGCGACGGCGTCCGCCTCCTCGAAGTCGCCGCCGCCGAGCAGTCCGCGGGCGGCGCGCTTGCCCCACTCGACCGCGGGTTGGGTGAACGTCGAGACGTCCGCGAGTTCGCCGTAGAGGACGCAGGCGGCCTCCATCCCGTAGAGCAGCTCGCCCAGTCCGCGCTCGTCGACTCGGTCTATCTCCACGCGGACGTTCGGGACGCCCGCGGCGGCGAGACTCGCCTCCGTCGCCTCGAACTCCGCGCTCAACAGTTCGCCGAGCGACGACCCGCCGAGATACGAGAGCCCCTCCAACTCCGTCTCGGGAATCGCTCTGTCCTCGCGTTCGCGCGGGCGGACGAGCGTCACGAGTTTGTCCCGCGGCCCGGCGCGGTAGAGTTGGAGTTGCGAGTGTTGGTCCGTCGCGCCGAGGGCGCGGGCGGGCGTCTGACCGACGCCGTCCTTTCCGAGGCTCTCTGCCCACAGTTGCGCGAACCACTCGGCGAAGTACTCCAACGACTCCGCGTAGGGCATCATCGCGTTCGTCAGTGCGCCGCGTTGCGCGAGGGCGTACGTCGTCGCCCCGTAGGCGTACGCCGGCGATTCGAAGAGCGACCCCGAGAGTCGGTCCGCTTCGTCCGCCGCCCCCGCCAGTAAGGCGTCCAAGTCGTGGCCCTGAATCGCCGCCACGGCCATCCCCACCGTCGAGAGCGCGGAGAACCGGCCGGGGACGCCGTCGGGCACGTCCAACGCGGGCAGGTCGTGTTTCTCCGCGAGGCTTCGCAGGTTGCCCTCTCGGCCCGTCGTGACGAACGTCCGGTCGGTCCAATCGACGCCCGCGTCGTCCATCGCCTCGCGGACCACGAGGAAGTTCGAGAGCGTCTCGGCCGTCGTCCCGGACCGCGAGACGACGTTCACGACGGTGTCCGAAAGCGAGAGCGATTCGACGAGCGCGGAGACGCGTTCGGGGTCGACGTTGTCCAGATAGTACGCGTCCGGGTCGCTCTCGTCCGCCAGCGCCTCGGTCAACGTCGCCGCGCCGAGGGCGCTTCCGCCGATGCCGACCGTGACGACGGCCTCGGGGTCACCGAACGGTTCGACGGCGGCCCGAATCTCGTCGGCATCCGCCGTCTCGGGCAGGTTCAGCGCCGCGTAGCCGTGTTCGGCGTCAGCGCGGCCGGACTCGATGCGTTCGTGCGCCGCGGCCACCGACTCGTCCATCCGTTCGAGCGCGTCACGCGAGACGCCGGGCGTCCCGTCGAGGACGTTCCCGATATCGACGTACATACCACAACAGGCGACGGCGGCGGGCAAAAAGATGGGCTTCGACGGCGGACGCTGACTCCGGTCGGCGCGGTCCGAAGACGCGGACGCGGACCGGTTCGCTTAATCGGGGCCGAACCCTATCGCCACTAATGGCGGACGGCTACAACGGCGTCTTCGGCGCGTTCCCCTACGCGTTCCGGTCGAGTCGGTCGCTTCTCTTCAAGTCGTACGTGCTCGTGAGTGCCGCGGCCGTCTCGCTCGTCTCGCTTCTCGTGGTGATAGGCGTCGTCGTGCTCGTCGGCAACACCGCCGCCGTCCAAGGCGGGTCGCTGACGCTCTCGCGGGCGTTCTACATCGTCGTCGGACTGCTCGTCGTCCTCCCCGCAATCGCCCCGACACTCGTCGTCGCGCGACGGCACCGACGTGATATCGAGTCGAGAGACGGGTACGAGACGGCACTCGCAGTCGCGGGCTTTCTGTTCTTGCTCTCTCTGTACCTCGGTCTCGTGGCGTCGATGCCCGAGACGTTCGTCCTCGACGGCGAGACGGTCACGCGCCCCGCGCCCGCGGGCGTTTTCGCGCCCGTCGTCGCCGCTCTCTACGCGATTCCGCCGGCGTTCTCGTGGGTCGTCCCACTCGCCGGTGCCCTCCTCGTGGGGGCCGTCCACCGCATCCTCGGGTGACGGTGAACGCCCCCGGCGCCGGACAAACGCTCGGGGGCGCGGCGTCCGCCGATGACGAAACCCGGAAGGGTGCGCGCGCCGTACCTCTCGGCGATGACCGACGAAGAACGGGTCGAAGGCACGTTTCTCGTGACCGCCGCGGACGAGGATTCGGCAGTCCTGAAAGACGTCGATACGGGGCAGGTCCACACGCTCTCGTCGAACCCCGGCGTCGAACGCCACGACGCCGTCTCCGGCGTCGTCTCCCCGGACCCGCCGATGAACGTCTCCTACCAACTCGTGGAGATGCGAAGTCGCACACCGCTCTCTCTGGAAGTCAGCGACGAGTCGCCGACGACGCACGCCCGAGACATCGCCGCCGACCAACCGGTGGGCGAACTGACGCGCGAAGAACGGGCGGGGACGGGCGAACTGCACGTCATCACTGTCCCCGAGGAGACGACGGCGGAAGCCGTCTCCGACGTCGCGGACGACGAGGAGGAGACGCTCTCTCGCGCCGCGCGTCTGGGCGTCAACCGCGTGGAGATTCGCTCCGAACCGGGCGTCGTCGTCGTGCGATATATGCCCTGAACGCCGGATTCGACGGCGGACGAGGCTGACCGAGAAACGGTTATCCGACCGACGAGAGACCCATCGGCATGGAGCGACAGCGAATCGTCGCGTTCGTCTACGCCGTCACGGGCCTGTACTTCGCGGCCCGGGGCACGTCAGACCTCCTCGCGTCGGGCGTCTCCGTTTGGCCGGTTCTCTCGGCGGCGTGCGGACTGCTGATGCTCGTCGCTCTCGCGCGAAGCGTCGCGCGCGGCGACATCGACGACGAGTTCGACGCGATTGTCGAGAACGACGCCCTGTTTTGGTCTCTCGTCGCCGCGGGCGTCCTCTACGCCGCTCTCGTACTCTTCGACGTGTTCGGATCCGTCCCCGTGCTCTCCTGACGCCGCCGTCAACGCTCGCCGTCGCGCGCCGTCCCCGTCGTCGCGCCCGGCCCGCCTTCGCTCTGTACCTGCCATCCGCCCGCTATCTCGTCGGGTTCGGTGTCGCGGGGCGCGTACGCTATCTCCGTCTCCGGTCCCATCTTCGACGGCCCGTCCACGGACTCGATTCGGAGGGGCACGTCCAAGGAGTCGCCGCAACAGCCCGTATCGACGAACTCCTCGAACTCGTCGCCGACGCTCGGGTTCTCCACGACGCGGCGGAGGTACGACCTGAAACGGTCGGTCTCCAGTTGGTCGCGCCCCCACGCGCTGAGTTCGTCCGGATACGAGACGACGACTTTGCTGGCGGTTTCGGGACTCATGCGAACGGATACGGGCTCGACGCGGAAGTCTCTCGCGCTCGTATTCGCGGGGACGAGGCCCTCCGCGGGTCGCCAACGTATAAGAAGGCTTATTCGGCGGCCATTACCAACGCCTTCCATGGTCGAGTTCACTGTACCGGAGGTAGATTACACCCGGTACACGAATCGCCAACTCGCGGCGGTCCCACTCGCGGTTCTCGTGGTCGCTCTCCTCGTTATCGCGGGCTGGTACGTCGCGACCGGTGCACCGGTGAACCAAGGCATAGAGTTCACCGGCGGCACCGAGATACAGGTCGCGGTCGATGCACCGCCGGCGCAAGCCGAAGAACAGATACAGCAGGCGTTCTCCGTCGAACCCGAGTCCATCCGCTCGGTTCCGACCGAGAGCACCTACATCGTGACGTTCCAGTCCGACGACGGGTCGTCGGTCAACCCATCGATGCTCGAACAGCAAGCCGAAGACGCGGGCTTCGAAATCCGCGCCATCTCCTCGGTTTCGCCGAGTTTCGGCGGCGACACGCAGACGCTCGCTCTCGGCGGCGTGGTGGCGGCGTTCCTCGGGATGAGCCTCCTCGTGTTCGCGATGTTCCGGACGTTCGTCCCCTCTATCGCCGTGGTCATCTCGGCGTTCTCGGACATCGTCATCCCGCTTGCGATGATGAACGTCCTCGGAATCGAACTCTCCTTGGGGACGGTCGCCGCACTCTTGATGCTCATCGGGTACTCCGTCGACTCGGACATCCTGTTGAACAACCACGTTCTCCGGCGGTCGGGTGACTTCTACGAGTCCACCTACCGCGCGATGCGGACGGGTGTGACGATGACGCTCACCTCCATCGCGGCGATGATAGTGATGACCGTGACTGCCACTATCTTCGGCATCCAACTGCTCGCGGCCATCGGGACGGTTCTCGTCTTCGGACTGGCCGTCGACCTGATGAACACCTACATGTTGAATCTGAGCCTCCTTCGCTGGTACAAGTACGAGGGGGTGGCCCGCTGATGGCCTCGATCCGCGACAACTGGCGCATCGTCCTGCTCGTGGTGTTCGTGCTCATCTCGACGTTCGCGCTGTTCTCGCCGACGCTCGCGCCGGACGACGGCGGCGGTTCTGACGGCGCCGTGGCCGGCGAGGGCGGGATGACGAACCTCCAGTACGGCCTGCAACTCTCCGGCGGGACGCGCGTGCGCGCGCCCCTCGTCGGAATCACCGCAGAGGAGGTGCAGTTCGGCAGCGACCAACCGCGGGCGGTCGAACGGAACGTCGCCTCCGGCCTGTCGAACGCGACACCGTCGGACGTCATCGCGCGACCGACCGGCGAGAACGTCGGTACGGTCGAGGTGACCGTCGAGAACACCTCCCAGACCGAACTCGAAGCCGCACTCGGCGACGCGGGTTACGGATACGGAACCGTCCGCGACGGCGTCACCGAGACGACGCGAGGGGACGCCGTCTCCGTCCTCGAAAACAAGATCAACGAGGCCGGTCTCTCGGGCGGTACCGTCCAACAGGTGCGGACGGCGACGGGCGAGCATTTCATCCTCATCGAAGTGCCGAACCGCGACCGCTCGGAAGTCCTCGACCTCGTGAGCGAACGCGGGACGGTCACCATCCAAGCGTACTACGCCGCCGAGAACGGAAGCGGGTACGAATCGCGCGAGATTCTCCAACAGGACGACTTCCAGAGCATCGGGACCGCCTCCGAGAGTCAGACCTCCGGGGGAGCGTTCGTCCCGGTGACCGTCAAAGAGTCCGCGGCCGGCGGGTTCCAACAGGCGACGGTCGAGACGGGCATCTCCCAACCCGGCGGCACGACCTGTACGTACAGGGAGAACCCGAACGGCACCGAACCGTGTCTGCTCCTCGTCGTCAACGGCGAAGTCGTCAACGCGTTCGGGATGAGTCCCGGCCTCGCACAGGGGATGCGTTCGGGCGAGTGGGCGAACGCGCCGGAGTTCCAACTCCAGACGCGAAACCTCTCTGAGGCCCAAGACGTCGCCATCAACCTCCGCGCCGGCGCGCTTCCGGCGAAACTCGACCTCACGGGTCCGGACGGAGGGACCTCGTCGTACGTCTCACCGAGTCAGGGCGCTGACTTCAAGTCGAACTCGCTTCTGACCGGCCTCGTCGCCGTCTTCGCCGTCGCGGGCGTGGTGTTCCTCCGCTACAAGAAGGCTCGCGTCGCCGCGCCGATGATCGTCACGGCGCTTTCGGAGGTGGTCATCCTCCTCGGATTCGCCGCCGGTATCGGCTATCCGCTCGACCTGTCTGTCATCGCCGGCTTCATCGCTGTCATCGGGACGGGGGTGGACGACCTGATAATCATCGCCGACGAGGTGATGGCCGAGGGCCAGATAGACTCTCGGCGCGTCTTCCAGTCGCGATTCAAGAAGGCGTTCTGGGTCATCGGTGCCGCCGCCGCGACGACGATAATCGCCATGTCACCGCTCGCGGTGTTGTCGCTCGGTGACCTCCAGGGCTTTGCCATCTTCACCATCCTCGGCGTCCTCGTCGGCGTCTTGGTGACGCGCCCGGCGTACGGCGACATCCTGCGCGCTCTCACGACGAAGGACCGCTGAGACCCCCGACTTTCGGGCCTGTTACACCTGCCGGTTACATATCGATTCGTGTCCAGATTCGACGGACCGTCACGCCCGTTTTCGACGCTTCTCTCCGTGTTTCGAGCTATCTCCGTCCGTTTCGTCCGGCCAGGGGGGCGTTCCCGAAATCGTGGAATCGGCCGCCACATAAATAGGTCCTCGACGGGATACTATCGACCGCACCGCGAGACGACCAAAGCCGCCCCTCGTCGGTTCCGCACGGGGGCCAAAGATACAACGATGGATACAAATCGGCATCTCACGGCTGACATCATCGACGCGACGAACGACGCCGCGTTCGCGGCACCGGCCCGTCCCGACTCTCGAATCGGGGGCCCGGTGTCGCCGCCAGACTACGAAGCCACCGTCGTCTCGTACGACGACGAACCCGACGAGTGCACAATCTACCCCGCGGACGCCACCGAAGACGAGTTGGTGACGACGTGGATATCCGCGAAGTCGGGTTCGTACGTCTCTCTCGCCGACGCGCGCTGATTCGGGCCCCCGTTCGACTGCCCGTCGGGGCTCCGGTTCGGGCTGGGATGGGCGTCTCGGTCAGAACTGGTCGAGTGACGACTGCGCCGCCGCCGCGAGAACGTCGTCGCACGTCGACCACGAGGCGCGCGCGCACTCGGGGAGTTCGCCCGTCCGGTCGACGTACTCGCGGAGGAACTCGCGCGTCGTCCCGTCGCTCGGATATCCGCTTCCGACGGGTCCGTACTCCGCGTACTCCGCGTCGATAGCATCGACGCGCGCGTCGCGTTCCACCTTCGCGACGATGCTCGCCGCGCCGACGAGTGCGTACGACTCGTCGCCGCCGTGTTCGGCGTGGACGCGCACCTCGACGCCGTCGGTGCCGACGCTCGACGCCACGCGACGTCCGAACCGCGCTTCGTTCACGTCGCCCGCGTCCGCGACGACGGCGTCGCCGTCTCGCGCCGCGGCGGCGACCGCCTCCGCCTGTGCGGCGACGGTCAGAGAGTTCATGTCCGTCTCCGGGTCGTCGATTCGAGACGGCGAGACGACGGCGACGCCGACGGTCACCGCCCCGTCCTCGCGGAGGAACGCGGCGATTTCCGCCCGTCTCTCGGGGGCGATACGCTTCGAATCGTCGACGTCGTCGGGGAGAGCGTCGGGTTCTGCGCGCACCGCGGCGGCGACCATCGGCCCCAGAACAGGTCCCTTCCCCGCCTCGTCGCATCCCACGCGGAACGTCTCCTCGTCGCGTTCTCCGCCGTGACCCTCTCTCATGTACGGCGCAGGACGCGGCGAGGACTAATCGGTTGCGGTGTACCGCGTCTCGGTCTGCACTCAGACGCCGCTAAACGCCCCTCGTGACGGGATAAACTCGTAGTTAACGCCCTATATGAGACTCATTCTTAATTCAGTCTAGAATGAACTATCAGATATCGATACAGACGGTGACCCGGTCCGGTCGCCGTCTCTGTCGAGAACCTAACCGATGGTACACGATACCCAGAATCTGTCGAACGATTCCGACAGAACCGTCTCGACGTACAGCAGACTGAACGCGTGGGCGAGAAGCGTCGGCGAACGGGGGCGAAACACGCTCGTCTACAGTTCGGCGTACCTCGCTCTCATCGCGGTGGCGGAGGTGGCCATCGCGATGGTCATCCTGTCGATTCCGCCGAACGCCGCACCGGTCGTCGTCGGCCTCGTCACCTTCGCCGTCTACGTGAACGACCGCCTCGCCGACGCCGACACCGACGCGGTGTCGAATCCGAAGCAAGCGGCGTTCGCCCGCCGCCACCGCGACGTTCTCTATCTGCTCGCGTCCCTCGGATACGGCCTCGCCGTCGCGCTTTCGATGCTCGGTGGTCCGGTCGCACTCACGATTACCGTCCTCCCCGGGGCCTTTTGGGTCCTCTACGCCTCCGATTGGGTGCCGGACGTCGGCCTCCGATTCCAGCGTCTCAAAGAGATTCTCGTCGTCAACTCCGCCGTCGTCGCGTTCGCGTGGGCGGTGACGGTGACGTTCCTCCCTTTGGCCTTCGCGGACGCGGCGTTGACGCCGACCGCGGGCGTCGTCTTCGCGTACTTCTTTCTCGCGACGTTCGTCAACACCGAGATTCCGAACGTACGCGACGTCGAGGGTGACCAGGCGATCGGCGTCTCGACGCTTCCCGTCGTCTTCGGCGTTCGACGGACGCGTCACGCCCTGTACGGGGTGAACCTTCTGGCGGCGGCCCTCATCGGATACGCGGCGGTCGCAGGACTCGTCTCCGCCGCGGCGACGGTCGCCCTCCTCGCGGGTCTCGGCTACTCGGTGGGCGTCACGTCGTTCGTCGGCCGGGTCGAAGACCAGACGCGACTCGTGTTGGCCGCCGAGTACGGATTCCTCGTCGTCGCTCTCGTCTTGGCCCTCTCTTCCGCGGTTCTCTGAAACTCCCGACTGCGCCGTTCGTTCTCTTTTATCGTACTTTCACCGGTCAGTTAATATGCGATGCCGCACATTCTGACCAGTATCGGTGCTCTCAGTCACACTCCTTCCGCCGGTGTTGCTGGTGACAGTCGCCGTCGGGACGACGGCGGCGTTTCTCGCCTGGCGTGAACGCCCGGAACCGGGCGTCGTCCCTCTGGTGGCGATGCTGGCGGGCCAGTGTTGGTGGTCTGCGTGTCTGATATTCCAAGTGCAGGCGACGACGCTCGAATCGAAGGTGTTCTGGGTGAACCTCTCGTGGATCGGCGTCGTCGTCATCCCCGTCGCGTGGTTGCTGTTCGCCCTGCAGTACACGGGACGCGACCAGTACGTCCGCCCGCGGTACGTGGCGCTTCTCTCTTTGATTCCGGTCGCCACCGTCGTCATCGCGCTGACGAGTCAGTCCCACGACCTGTTGTACACGGAGTCGACGCTCGTCCTCCAGAACGGAAATCTACGGCTCGTTCAGGGCGTCGGTTCGTGGTTCTGGGTCATCACGGGGTACACCTATCTGCTCGGTCTGTTCGGGTCGGTTCCGCTGTTGGGCCTCGTCCGGAGCGACTCGCTCCCGTTCCGCGGCCAGAGCATCGCCCTCCTCGTCGGCACCTTGGCGCCGTGGGCGAGCAACGCCCTGTTTCTCGTCGGCATCGTCCCCCTCAAGGGGCTCGACCCGACGCCTATCTCGTTCGCCGTCTCCGGCGTCGCCTACCTCGGCGCTCTCACGCGGTTTCGGCTCCTCGGGACGAACCCCTCTCCGAACCGGCGGGCGCGCCGCCTCGTGTTTCAACGGATGCAGGAAGCCGCCATCGTGGTCGATAGCCACGACTACGTCGTGGACGTAAACGAGAGCGCCGCCGAAACGCTCGGCGTGACGCCGCGCGAGATTCTCGGGTCGCCGGCGCAGACGTTCGTACCGGGGTACGACGACCTCCCGGAGGACGGGTCGGCGTCGAGTCAGATCACCCTCGACGGGACGAACAGGGAGTCGCGGTACGACGCCACGGTGACTCAGATCAACGACTTCCGCGGTCGGGTCATCGGCCGGGTCATCACGCTCCACGACATCAGCGAACACATCCGACAACAGCAGCGTCTCGAAGTGCTGAACCGGGTCCTCAGACACAACATCCGCACGGAGACGAACCTCATCGCCGGGTACGCGGACCTCATGGAGGGAGACGACAACGACCCCCGCGCCACGACGGTCAAAGAACACGCGGCCAACATCGCCGAGATGGGCGAGAAGGCGCGGGAGATTTCGAACATCTTCGAACGGGGGCGCGAACCGACCGAGGGGACGTTGCTGTCGGCTCTCCTCCGCGAGAGCGTAGCGGCCGTCAGGGAGGCGCACCCCGACGCCGTTATCGAGTGTGAGCCGATTCCCGAAGGCGTCTACGTCGCCACCGTCCTCGACCCCGTCTTCTCGAATCTCGTCGAGAACGCCGCCGAACACAACCCCGGCGACCACCCGCACGTCCGGGTCACGGTCGAGACGAACGACGATTGGGTTCGCGTCGCAGTCGCGGACGACGGCCCCGGAATCGACGAGTACGAGCGTTCGGTGTTAGAACGGGGCGCGGAGTCCCCGTTGATGCACGGGAGCGGACTCGGTCTCTGGTTGGTCACGTGGGCGACCGGTATCGCGGGCGGACGGGTGTCGTTCGAGACGAACGACCCCACGGGGTCGGTGGTCTCCGTCCGCGTGCCCAGACTCTCCCCGTCGGACCGGACCACCGGCGAGACGCCGCCCTCCTGACGCCGCCGTGGACTCCTCTCTCGACGCACCGGTTCGGAGTACGTCTCCGACACCAACCTCCCGGTTCAGTCGTCCGCGGGCGGCGCGTCGGGGTCGGTCTGATCTGTCCGAGGTTCCTCTTCGTCTCCGGTCTCCTCGCGGCGCGCGTTGTGCGCCTTCCGGACGAGCATCTCCCACTCGCCCGTCGATTCGTAGTGGTGACCACATGGTACCTCTCCTCGTGGACGAATTGCGGTCGCGGTTGCAAAAACGTTGTGCGAACGCAGGAGAGACGGCGGGGCGTTACTCGCGGAAGTAGTCGTCGTCCTCGAACGGTTCCTCGACGCCTTCGACGGCGACGACGTCGAGGGCAGTCACCTCCGCGCCGACGTCGAGCAACCCGGCCAGACTCGGTTCCGTCCGCCCCTCGTCGCCGGAGACGAGTTCCTTGATGTACAGTCCGCCCGCGCCGTGAACCTCGACGGTGGCGTGGCGCGCGTCGTCGAGTTCGCCCGTCGCCTCGTACACGTCGCGAGTACGCGTGAGATTCGCCCGTCGGTGGTCGACCCGGTGGGGCGTGTACTGCTCTATCGTCGCGCCTTCGAGTTCGTCGAGTGCGGCGTCGAGTTCCGCCTCGGTCACGTCGGCGTCGAACTCCACCGCGGCGCGGTACCGCTTGCTCGCGTCGAGTTTCTTCACGCGTTCGACCATCTCGTAGTCCGCGAGGTGGAGGCCCTCGACTTCGACTTTCCCGTCGGCGAAGGCGTTGATGTCGCCCTCCAGTCGGTCGGTATCCACGTCCCGGCGGCGCGGTTCGACTATCTCGATGACGAACGGGCGACCCGTCCCGAGCATCAACGCGTCGACGTCTTCGCGGCCCGCGCCGTGGAACTTCGCGCCCGTGCCGTCCATCACGTCGCGGACGACGGGCGCGGTGAGTCCCTCGACGCTCTCCTCGTAGAGGTAGCCCGACCCGCCGCATTTGTCGCAGGTCTGTTTGCCGACGTAGCCCGACCCGTCGCACCTGTTGCAGGGCCACTCGGTCTGGGGGATGTCGCGTTCGAGTTTCCGGTAGCGCCCGTAGACGAACGCCGAGTGAACGTCCACCTCGACGCTGTCGTCCTCGATGTCGAGGAGGAACATCACGTCCGGTCTCCCGAAGTCGACGTCCGTCTCGGTCAGCCGACCGAACCGCTTTCCGACTTCGCGGTTGAACTCCGATTTGAACAGCTCTCCGGCGTCCTCGGGGAGTCCGGCCCCCTCGCGGAGGAGAACCTCGTTCTCCTCGACGAGAGGCGGCGCGCGGGTTCCGACCTGGTAGGTGTCGAACTCCACGCCTTCGACGGCGTCGGCGCAGCGTTCGGCCCACTCGTCGAAGCGGGCGATTTCGCCTTCGCAGACCCAACAGTCGTCGGCGTCCGTCGCCTCGAACGCCTCGTCGTCGTCGAGTGCGGCGGCGACGCGGAGGCTCCGCCCTCGCTCTGCGTTCGTCAGTCCGAAACTCCGGTCGGCGAAGACGCGACCCAGACAGGAGTCGCAGACGGGGCCGCTCTCCGCCAACGCTCGGGCGTCCTCGAGGATGCTCATACCCCCTCGTGGCGCGGACTGGGTTTCTGTCTTGCCTTTTCAGAACAGTTCCGCCGCCACGCTCGGCGGCGACGCCCGCCGCCCCGGCGCTACCGCAGTCGGACGCTCTCGACGGTTTTCACGCCGAACCCGTCAGAGAGCGACGCCGACGCTCGTTCGGCGTCGTCCGGCGGCACGTCGACGAGGAGTTCCGCGTCGACGTCGACGCGCAGGTCGTTCAACGCGGGGCGGAGGCCGCAGATTTCGACCGACTCGACGGCGTCAACGCTGTCTATGGCCGCGAGACGCTCTCGGACGCCGTCGGACAGGTCGCCGTCGACGTCGCGCGTGACGAGAACCGTCAGCGACGCGCGGACGGCGGCCGGACGGTCGGGTTCGGATTCGGTCTGATCTGGCTGGTAAACTGCCATGAAGCTCCCGGCGCGAGTCGAACGCGCGTCGAAGGCGACTGCCGACACGGGAGCGGTCCGGTCGCTCCGCGGCGGCGCGGCGTGGCGACACGCGAGAAGAGCGAGGGCCGATTCCGTGCCGTGTGGGTGGAATCGGGTTCCCCGACCCCGCCCGCGCGGCGCGACGTTACGCGCCGAACGCGGACCGGACGCGGAGGACGCCGGATACGGTGACTCTCCCTGCACCGAGTACACCGGCGTAGCCGACGACCGGGCACCGAGAGTCGTCGCTGGATGCGGACGCCGCGCGGGACGCGGGTGCCGCGAGAGGTGTGCGACGAGTGGTGGTGTGGTCGGTCATCGGATGTTCCGCCCGCAAGGTCGCGGGACTCGGTCGATGCGTCACCCGGTCGGTACTTAACGATTGTCCGGGCGTGATACTTCGTGCCACGGTAGGGAGGGACGGTCGGCTCGTCGCCGCGCCCGCCTCAGTCGTCGCTCTCTATCGGCGAGGACTCCTCCTCGGAGAAGCCCTCGGAGTTCTCGATGCGCTCTTGGGCCTCTCTGTCGAACCGCATCTCCGTCTCTTGGTAGTCTTGGACGAACGAGAGTTCGTGGTGGGACTCCGTCGGGTGGCCGATGTAGCGGTCTTCGAGGTCGAACTGCGCCTGTTCGTCGGATTCGGCGATGTTGCTGAGGTCCTCGTAGACGGCGTGTGCGCCCGAGTGGAGGCCGTAGAGGGTGATGAAGATGTAGTCGTAGCCCAGATCACCGAGTTCCTCGAACGTCAGCGGGTCGTCCTCTTCGGACCACGCGAACGACGACGAGTAGTTGAACGCGAGCGAGAGGTCCGGATGCGTCTCGTGGATGGTTTCGGCGTACTCCGTCGCGTCCTCTCGGGAGGGGTCCGGCATCTCCGGCCAGACCAAGTCGACCCCGGCGTCGGCGTAGATGCGGCCGCGTTCGAGGTGTTCCTCCCAGTCGCCGTTGGCAGAGCCGTACGCGTCGGTCCGCGCGATGATGACCGTGTCCTCGGACTGCTTTGCGTCCACGGCCGCCTCGAACCGGGCGCGGGCCTTGTCGCGAGAGACTATCTGCTTGCCCGCGATGTGGCCGCACCGCTTCGGCGTCGTCTGGTCTTCGATGTGGATGGCGGCGACACCGGCCTTCTCGTACTCGCGGACGGCGCGGCGGACGTTGTGGATGCCGCCGTAGCCCGTGTCGCAGTCGGCGACGACGGGCAGGTTCGTCGCCTCGACCATCCGCTTTGCGTTCTCGACCATCTCGGTCATCGTGACCATCTCCAGGTCGGGGAAGCCGAACTGACCGAGGACGGTCGAATAGCCGCTCATGTACGCCGCGTCGAGTCCGGCCAGTTCCGCGAGGCGGGCGTCCAGAGCGTGGTAGATGCCCGGCGCGAAGGTGAAGTTCTGCTCGTCCAGAAGGCGGCGGAACTCCCGTCCGGCGGGGTTGTCGACGTCGCGGGTGAACGTCTCCTCTGCGCCCATCGACTCGCCGCCGATGGTGCCGTCGTCGCTCATCGCGTCCCTCCCAGCGTCGCTTCGATGCGGTTCAACTGCGACTTCAGGTCGGCTATCTCTCTTCGGACGTCGGGGGACCTCTCACCGGTGTCGATGACGGGGACCAACGGCGCTTCCGCGTCCTCTTCGTCGGTCGGTCGTCGGGTCCGTTCGGTTCGGTCGAACTGTCGGGTGGGCGTGTCGATAAGGGGAACCAATGGCGCTTCCATCTCTTCTTCGTCGGTCGGTCGTCGGGCCTGTTCGCCGGGTCGAGTCTGGGTGGTTCGTCGGGTCATGTGATGTCGCGTATCGGTCGGTCGGGTCGGTCTGTCGTCGGTGTCGTCGCGTTCGTCCGTTTGTGCGCGCCTGCGTGGGATACTGTGGTGCGTACGTGCATTCGTCGTCGCCTCACTCTCAGTGAAGACCATCACACGAATAAACATAATGATTGATAGTGATAATATTGTTTAATGGCCTTAATGGCGGGGGGCGGCTTCAAGGGGGTTTCAGTGAGACGGTGTCGCACGGCCGCGTCGCCTATCGGCCGCAGACCGCGCGCAGTGGGGCTTGCTACGGGATACCACCCGCTTCCGGGGTCGGTGCGCTTAATCCCGTCCGTCGCCGACTGACGGTAGTGCCTCCTGCGATAGAGATACGCGATTTAGAGAAGTCGTACGGCGACGTCCACGCTCTCGCGGGCGTGAACCTCGACGTTCCCGAGGGCTCTTTCTTCGGCTTACTGGGACCGAACGGCGCGGGGAAGACGACGTTCATCAACATCCTCGTCGGACTGGTCCGGAAGTCCGGCGGGTCCGCGCGCGTCTTCGGACACGACGTAGAGGACGACTACCGCGAGGCGCGAGACAGAATCGGACTCGCGCCGCAGGAGTTCAACGTCGACCGCTTCTTCCCGATTCGAGAGGTGTTGGCGACGAAAGCAGGCTACCACGGCGTCCCTCGGGACGTGGCCCGCGAACGCGCCGACGAGGTGCTCAAACGCGTCGGCATCTACGACAAACGCGACACGCGGTTCGATTGGCTCTCGGGCGGGATGAAGCGCCGATTCATGCTCGCGCGCGCCCTCATCACCGAACCGGACCTGCTCATCCTCGACGAACCGACGGCGGGCGTGGACGTGCAACTCCGACACGACCTCTGGGAGACCATCGTCGACCTCAACGACCACGGGACGACCATCCTCCTGACGACACACTACATAGAGGAGGCCGAACGCCTCTGTGACGAGGTGGCTATCTTGGACTCCGGTCGAATCGTGGACGTGGCGAGTCCGGACGAACTCATGGACCGCGGCACCGACCGCATCGCCGTCTCGCTTCGCGACCCGCCGTCTTCGGTGCCGGACCTCTCGGCTCTCGACGGGCAGTACGAGGCCGCGGAACTCACGGAGGCGGGTCTGGCCGTCACGGCCCAGCAGGGAGGATTAGTCGCCCCGGACCTCGTTCGCGCCCTCGACAGGGCGGGCCACGAGATAGTGGACCTCGAAATCACGCGCACCTCCCTCGAAGAGGTGTTCGTCGAGATGACGAGACAGGACGACAGAGAGGAGATGGAGGTGTCGAACTGATGTCGAGCGTCGATATGACCGGGTTCGTCTCCCTCCTGCGCCGCGAAATCCTCCGGTTCGTCCGCCGCCCCCGAAACACGTTCGTCCCGCCGTTCATCACGAACGTGCTGTACTTCTCGGTCTTCGGCGTCATCCTCGGCGAGCGAATCAACGAAATCGCGGGCGTCCCCTACATCCTGTTTATCCTGCCGGGTCTCATCGTCCTCGGAGCCATCTCGAACGCCTTCGAGAACGCCTCCTTTTCCATCTTCCACGGCCGGTGGAATCGGTACATAGAGGAAGCGCTCACCTCGCCGCTCTCGTACTCCGCTATGGTGTGGGCGTACATCCTCTCGTCTGCGCTCCGTGGCGTCATCGTCGGCACCCTCGTCGCTCTCATCGGCGCGTTCTTCACGACGGTGGGCGTCACCCATCCGTTCTATCTGGTCGCGTTCATGCTCGTCATCACCCTGCTTTTCGCGAGTCTCGGCGTTCTCGGCGGCCTGTGGGCCGAGGACTTCGACGACCTGACGATGCTGAACCAGTTTATCCTCAGACCGCTGGTGTTCTTCGGCGGCGTCTTCTACTCCATCGCGGAGTTACCGCAGACGCTCCAACAGGTGTCGCTCGTGAATCCGATGGTCTACATGGTCAACGGCGTCAGATACGGTTTCCTCGGCGTCAGCGAGGTAGACCCGAACGCGTCGCTCGCCGTCCTCGTCGTCCTCACCGCCGTCGTCACCGCACTCAACATCGCACTGTTCCGTCGCGGGTACGGACTGACTGACTGACTGACGAGTATTACCTCGCCGCCGAGAGCCGATTTAGGACTCCTTTTTCCCGCGTCGAAGCGCCCAGACGACGAAGGCTACCCCTTCGACTCGCGCGGCCGTGTACACCCACGGCCGGAGTTCGACGTCCGACCCCGACTCGGTTGCGACGTCCATCCAGAAGTCCACGATCTGTTTCGGCGCGAGCAGTTCCACGACGCCCAGTAGCAGCAGTATCGTTCGGAGAGCCATACTCGAGAGTACGCCTCTGACGAGGGTACCTGTGCCGGTGATTCTCGGATAGCGGGGCGCAGGATGCGCATTTACGACCCCGGTCGGTGCCGCGGTCCGTCGGCGTCGGTCGGTCGGAGGCGGCGCGTCGCGGGCCGACCGATACCCGCCCTCTCGTTCCCCTTCGGGTGGACTTTTGGCCGCCGTTTTCGAACGTGCGAGCATGGATATCGACGGGAACGCCGACTTAGACCGGTTCGGGTCGCGGCGGTCGACGGTGTACGGAAAACGGGGCGTCGTGGCGACGAGTCAACCGCTCGCGGCGGAGGCGGGCATCGAGACGCTTCGGGAGGGCGGCAACGCGTTCGACGCCGCCGTCGCCACCGCGGCGGCCCTCAACGTCGTCGAACCCACCTCGACTGGACTCGGCGGCGACGTGTTCGCCCTCTATCGGACCGCAGAGGGCGAAGTGGGCGCGATGCGGAGTTGCGGCGGCGCGCCCGCCGACGCGACGAGAGAGAACGTCCGAGAGGCCGTCGCAGAGGCGGACGGCGTGGACCCCGAGGACGCGGAGATGCCCGACACGGGCGCACAGACGGTGACGGTGCCCGGCACCGCCCGCGGGTGGGAAGCGACCGTCGACGAACTCGGGCGACTCTCCCTCGCGGACGTTCTTGACCCGGCGATTCGCTACGCTACCGACGGCTACCCCGTCTCGGAGATAATCGCCGACGCGTGGCGACACGGAGAAGACCTGTTCGAGACCGACAACGCCCGCGAGGCGTACCTGTTCGACGGTGCCGCGCCCGAGGTGGGCCAGACCGTCACGTTACCGAAACTCGGCGCGACGATGGAGCGAATCGCAGAGGAGGGCGCGGACGTGGTGTACGAGGGCGATATCGCAGAACAGATCGCCGCGGAAGTACAGGAGGCGGGCGGCTTTCTGACCGTCGCGGACCTCGCGGCCTTCGAACCGGAGTTTCCCAACCCCGTCTCGACGACGTACAACGGCGCGGAGATATTCGAACTCCCGCCGAACAACCAGGGCCTCGTCGCTCTCGAAGCGTTGAACATCGCGGAAGAACTCGGCGCGGGCGACTACCCGCTCGACTCGCCGGAACGCGTCCACTACTTCGCGGAGGCGACGAAACTCGCCTTCCGCGACGGCCACCGGTACGTCACGGACCCCGAGTACGAGGAGATTCCGCCCCTCGCGTCGGAGGCGTGGGCGCAAAAGCGGGCCGAAGAGGTGAGAGAAGAGGCGAACCGCGACGTGTCGTTCGGCGTCCCCGACGCCAACGCCGAAGACGCGGATACGGTTCTTCTCACCGTCGCCGACGACGAGGGAAACGTCGTCTCCTACATCAACTCCCGGTTCGCCGGGTTCGGGTCGGGACTCGTCGCCGGCGACACCGGTATCGCACTCCAGAACCGCGGGAGTTCCTTCTCTCTCGACCCCGACCACCCGAACCGCATCGAACCGGGGAAACGACCGTTCCACACTCTCATCCCCGCACTCGCGAAGTTCGACGAGGACGACTGGGCGGCCTTCGGCGTCATGGGCGGCTATATGCAACCGCAGGGTCACGTCCAACTCGTCTCGAACATCGTCGACTACGAGATGCCGCTTCAGGCGGCGCTCGACTACCCCCGGTGGCGGTACCGCGAGGACGACACCCTCGCCGTAGAGGAACGCCTGAGCGACAGTCTCGGGACGAAACTCGTCCGCAAGGGACACGACGTCTGTCTGCTCTACCCGAGTCTGTTCGGCGGCGCGCAGATAGCGCGCAACGACGGCGGAACGCTCTCGGCCGCCACGGAACCCCGGAAGGACGGGAACGCGCAGGGCTACTGACAGGGGGCCATATCGAGTTCCCCACGGAAACAATCGAGTCCTCAGACTCGTCACGTGAGGACAATGACCGAGGGAGACCGGCGTAACTTTCTCGCACGCCTCGGAGCGACTTCGCTCGGCCTCTCCGCGGCGAGTTCGAGTGTCCTCGCCGAACGCGGCCCGAGGGGCCGTCGAACGGCGTTCGGCGGTGTTGCCGTTGAACGTCGCGTCGATGGCGACGCCGAGGACGACGGGCGGTAAGAGACCGACCAGTCGCCCGAAGATGCTCGCGAGCAAGCCGACGGCGAACCACCGGACGTCCGCGCGTCCGCGCGTCCGTCCGTCCGAAACAGTCGGACCATCGGGTCGCCGCGCGATTCGTCCGCGGCCGGTACCACACCGTCGTCTCCGTCTCTCGTCGCCGCAGTGCTCAACTCCCGTCCCGTCTACCGGTCGCGGTACCGAGGCTCCCCCCGAGTAAGCGTCGAGCGGAGATAACGAGAGCGGTCGCCGACCGACGAAAGTAAACGCGCTCTCGCCGTACGTCGGGGCGATACGATGCCGCCCTCGAACGGACCGACCGACCGGCAGAACCGCCACGGGTTCGACGAGACCAAGAGCCCCATCGCCGCCGCCGTCGGGAAGTTCGTCCCGCAGTCCGTCGTCCGCCGGTGTCTCTCCGTGACCGTCGAAACCGACCGCGAGGCGTACGAACGGGGCGACCCCGTGGAACTGACCGTCACCATCGCGAACTCGCTTCCCCTCCCCGTCGAAGTCGAGACGGAGACGCGACGGCTCTGGGGGTGGACGGTGGACGGCGAACTCGACGCAAGCGACGAACGCGTCTACGTCGGTGACGCCACCGGAACGCTCACCTTCCGGGCGAAAGAGCGGAAAGTCCTCTCTACGACGTGGGACGGCCGGTTCAAGCGCGTCGGGGGAGTCGGCGACGACGGCCGGACGCGGTGGGTCGAACCCGAACCGGGCGTCCACGAAATCGGCGCGTTCGTCCCCGTTCCGGGGGCGAACCCGAGCGACAGCGTCGAGATACGAATCGAGAGATAGCGCGGAGTCAGTCCGCGGTCTGGCCGCCGTCGTCGCGGTGGAGGTGACACGCCGCGAGGTGGCGTCCGGTCCCGACTTCGGACTCGACGTCGTACACCGGGAGTTCCTTCGCGCAGATGGACTCCTCTGCGAACGACTCGACGAGCCGTTCGGCGGCGGCGTCCCACTCGTCTTCGAGAACCTCGTCGATGCTCGTCTCGACGATGCGTCCGGGTTCGCCGCCGGGCGTCCCGTCGGGGAAGAACTCCGCGCGCAACGACGCCTCGCCGTCCGTCTCGAACGTCTTCCGTTCGACGGCGCGCATGAAGCGTCGCACCTCTTCCCACTCGTCTTCGGTCATGTCGTACTCGTCGGGTGCGATGAGTTTCGGACACCGCGTCCGGAAGCGACACCCCGAGGGCGGGTCGATGGGCGACGGCACGTCGCCTTCGAGGACGCCGCGTTGGCCCCTCGCCCGCGGGTCCGGTACCGGAATCGACTGGAGCAACGCGTCCGTGTAGGGGTGTTGGGGGTTCTCGAACAGTTCGTCCGTCTCCGCGAGTTCGACCAACTGGCCGAGGTACATCACGGCCACGCGGTCCGAGATGTGGCGGATGACCGAGAGGTCGTGGCTGATAAAGAGGTACGTCAGCCCGAACTCCTCCTGTAGGTCCCGCATCGTGTTCAACACCTGCGCTTGGATGGAGGCGTCGAGCGCCGACGTGGGTTCGTCGCAGACGATGAAGTCGGGGTTGACCGCGAGTGCGCGCGCGAGGTTGACGCGTTGTCGCTGTCCGCCGGAGAACTGGTGAGGGTACCGGTTGTAGTGTTGGGGGTCCAGACCGACCTTCTCCAACAGCATCCGGGCGCGTTTCTCGCGTTCGCCCTCGTAGAGACCGTGGGCCTTCATCGGTTCCTCGACGATGGGGCCGACTTTCATCCGCGGGTCCAGCGACGACTGGGGGTCCTGGAAGATCATCTGCATGTCCTTTCGCATCGAGCGCAGTTCCTCGCCGTCTATCTCGGCGAGGTTCCGGCCCTTGAACAGGACGGCCCCGTCCGTCGGTTCGAGCAGTCGGAGGATGGTCCGAGCGAGCGTCGACTTGCCGCATCCGGACTCGCCGACGAGGCCGACGGTTTCGCCCTTCGCGATGTCGAACGTCACGTCGTCGACGGCTTTCACCGTCTCGGTCTCGAAGAACGCAGAGAGCAGGCCGCCGCCCTGCGTGAAGTGTTTGGTCAGCCCCTCGATTTCGAGGAGCGTCTCGCCGAATCCGACCGAACTCGTCTCGTCTCTGGCTATGGCTTTGCTCATTCGTCGTCACCTCTCGCTTCGACGAGGCCGCCGCCGAACGCCGACGTGGCCTCCGTCTCTAACGGTTCGGCGTCGTCGTACCCGACGTTCTCGTACTTCACGCACGAGACCATGTGCCTCGACTCGCCGGGGTCGCTCACGTCTTGGTACTCCGGACGGACCTCCGGACAGACGGTTCGAGCCTCCGGGCACCGCGTGTGAAAGCGACACCCCGAGGGCGGATTGATTGCTTCGGGCATCACGCCTTTGATGGGCGTCAGTTCCCCCACCGACTGGTCCGGCCGGGGGATAGAATCCAAGAGCGCGTCCGTGTACGGGTGACGCGTCTGGTAGAACAGGTCGTCTACGTCCGCCTGTTCGATTATCTCGCCGAGATACATCACGTTCACTCGGTCGCATATCTCCGCGACGACGCCTAAGTCGTGGGTCACCCAGATGAACGACGTGTTGTACTTCTCTCTGAGGTCGTCCACCAGGTCGATAATCTGGCCCTCGACGGTGACGTCGAGCGCCGTCGTCGGTTCGTCGGCGATGATGAGGTCCGGTTGACACGACAGCGCCATCGCGATGAGGACGCGTTGTCGCATCCCGCCGGAGAACTGGTGCGGATAACTGTCGTAGCGTTTCTCCGGTTCGGGGATGCCGACTTCCCGGAGCATGTCCACCGCGATCTCTTTTGCCTTCTTCTCGGAGACGCCGCGGTTTATCTCGATGAACTCGCGGAGTTGCGCCCCGACTTTGAAAACCGGGTTCAGAGCCTCCATCGGGTCTTGGAAGATGATGGCTATCTCCTTGCCTCGAATCTGCTTTCGCATCTCGGCGTTCGAGAGCATCTCGGGCGAGCGACGGAGTTCGCCGTCCGGCCCCTCCTCGAAGTCGACTATCTTCGTTCCTTTGTACGTCACCGTCCCGCCGACGATTTCGCCGGGATCCTCGACGAGCCGCATGATGGAACTCGTCGCGACGGATTTTCCGGCGCCGGACTCGCCGACGAGGCCGACGAGTTCGCCTTCGTTCACCTCGAAGGAGATGCCGTCCACCGCGCGGACGGTTCCCTCTTCGGTGAAGAACTGGGTCTTCAGGTTCTCTACTTTGAGTAGTGGTTCTGCGCTCATCAGTTGTTTATCCGGGGGTCGAGTGCGTCTCTCAGCCCGTCACCGATGAGGTTGAAGCCGACGACGGTGACGAGGATGGCGATGCCCGGCCAGATGCTGAACCACGCGTTGGGTAGCATATACTGCCGGGAGTTCGCGAGCATCTGTCCCCACGACGCCGTCGGGGGCTGTGCTCCGTACCCGAGAAACGAGAGGCCGGCGATGATGAGGATGTTCACGCCGACCTGCAACGTCGCCTGCACGAGCACGGGTGCGAAACTGTTCGGGATGACGTGCCGGAGGATGATGTTTCTGTCGCGAACGCCTGCGGCCCGCGCCGCCTCGACGTAGTCCTCCTCGCGCACCGAGAGCACGCGAGAGCGGATGAGGCGGGCGAACGTCGGTATGGTGGCGATGCCGACGCCCACCATCGCGTACGTCAGGTTACGGCCGAACGCCGTCATGAACGCGATGACGAGCACGAGAAACGGGATGGCGTACAGCGTCTCGGACCCGCGCATCAGCGCGTCGTCTATCCAGCCGCCGTAGTAGCCGGCGACGGAACCGACGAGCATCCCCAGAGCCATCGCGATACCCGTCGAGACGATGCCGACGGTGATGGCGATGCGCGTCCCGTAGAACAGGCGCACGAGGATGTCGCGCCCGCGGTGGTCGGTTCCGAGCGGGTTCGCCCACGTCCCCGGCTCGTTCGGGTAGAGTTGGTTCGTGAGTCCCACCGGCGGGCGGAGAATCTGCGCGGAGTTCGGGTCGACGTTGGGGTTGACCCAGAACGTCTCTGCGAACCAGTACGGGCGAACGCCCATGTCCGCGAGGAACTGCACCTCCGAGAGCACGTCGAAGACGATGCTGTCTACGAACGCGATGGCGGCGACGAGCACCATGACCGCGATGATGAACAGTCCGGCCAGCGCCGTCGGGTCGCGCTTGACTTGCGACAGCGTGTACCGCCATCCGACGCGCGACTCTAGCTCCTCGGCGACGCCGTCGCCGGTGTCGCGGTCGGCGTCCGCGTCCATTCCGGTCGTTGATTCGTCTACCATCGTCACTCACCCCCCTCGAAGGTGACCCGCGGATCGACGTACGCGTACGAGAGGTCGGTGATGATGACCCCGATGACGAACACGAGACCGAACACGAGCGTCGTCCCCATGACGAGCGGGAAGTCTTGGTTCTGTATCGCCGTGATGATGAGCCGGCCCATCCCGTTGATGGAAAAGACCGTCTCCGTCAGTACGGCCCCGCCGAGCGCGGAGGTGAGCTGTAGTCCCACGAGCGTGATGAGCGGGAGCTGAGCGTTTCTGAAGGCGTGCTTCCGGACGATTTTTCCCTCGCTGACGCCGTAGGCGCGAGCGAGCTTCACGTACTCTTCGCCGAGCACTTCGAGCATCGAGGAGCGCTCGATGCGCGTGAACGCCGCCATCTGCAGCGTCCCCAACGTTATCGTCGGGAGGATGAGGTGGTGAATCGACGTGGTGATGACGCCGAGTTGCGTCGCCGCGCCGTCCACGCTCGCGGGCGGTGCCCACGGCAGGATGAGGCTCGTCGAGGGGAAGACGTCGAGCCAAAACGAGAACACGATGATGAGCATCAGCCCGATCCAAAAGGAGGGCGTGCTCACGCCGAGTAGCGCCACGACTCGCGAGACGTGGTCGGTCGGCTTGTTCCGGCGCTTCGCGGAGACGATACCCAGCGGTACCGCCGTCACCAGCGCGAAGGTGAAGCTCGAAAGCAGCAGATAGAGCGTTACCGGCAGTCGCTCTGCTATCTTCTGCGTCACCGGCACCTGGTAGTAGATGCTGGTCCCCAGATTCAACTGGACCACGTCGACGAGGTAGTTGACGTACCGGACGTACAGCGGTTGGTCGAGTCCGAACTTCGCTCGGATGGCGTCGGCTTGTTGTGCGCTCGGCGACGGTCCGAGCATTATCGATACCGGGTCTCCCGGGATGGCGTCGGTGAGGAAGAACGTGATAGTAATCACGCCCACCACCACCGGAATCGCCTGGAGCAGTCGGCTGATCGTGTACCGAAGACGTCCCATTATTGCACCACACGTTGTGAGGCGTTCATGTCTCTACTCGCCGTTTTGCGGACGTTTTGTACATAAATATGACGTAGCCGTCTCCGTTCTGTCAGTCTACTTGTTGACGGAGACGTTGTTGTGGCCCGTACACAGCGTGAAGCTGAGCACCGGGTGAGATGCGAAGTCATCGACGTAGTCCTTCACACCGAAGCTGTTTTTGAGGTTGTACGCGGGCAGGTGCGCGCGGTCTTCGAGAACCGTGGTGGTCCCCTCGACGTAGAGCTGTTTGCGCTCTTCTTGGTCGTTCGACTCGCGGGCTTGGAGGAACTTCTCGGTCGCCGTCGCCGCCTTGTCGCTGCTGTCGTGGTAGAACGTCCCGTCGGTGACGCCGAGCGTGGAGTCGTCCGCCCCGAACATGTAGTAACTGAACGCGTCGGGGTCCGGCGTTCCGGACCACCCGAGCGTGTAGATGTTGTAGTCGTCCTCGCTCCCGGAGATGTACTGGTCGAGGAACGCGCCCCAGTCGAGACGCTGGACGCTCGCGTCCCATCCGGCCTCCTTCAGGCCGTTGGAGATGGAGGTGCCTATCTGTTGGCGCTTGTCGTCCGGGGGGACGATGATGCGGAACGAGTAGTCGTCCGGCACGCCCGCCTCGTCGAACAGTTCCTTCGTTTTATCGACGTTCTTGTCGTGGGGAATCTGCTTCCACTCGTCGACGGGGAAGCCCCAGTCCTCGGCGATGGTCTTCGGGTACGGGCTGTACTGACGAACGCCCGTCGGTTCGACGTAGTTCGACACCGCCTGGTCCATGTTGAACGCGTAGTCGACGCCCTCGCGGACGAGGGGGTCGGTCGTGGGACCTTCCTTGCAGTTGAACGCGGCGTAGAAGTACCCGATGCCGGGGACTTCCTCGATGCTCGCGTCCTCGATGTTGCGGACGGTCGAGTACTGCTTCGGCGGAATCTCTTTTACGACGTCGTTCTCGCCGTTCTTGAGGGTCGTGACGCGCGTCGTCGCCTCCTCTACGGGGACGTACTCGACTTCGTCGACCTTCGGCTTTGGTTCGCCCCAGTATTCGGGGTCCGCTTTGATGCGCGCGTAGTCCCCTTCCTGCCATCCTTCGAAGGTGAACGGCCCCGACCCGATGAGGGCGTCGCCCGTGTTGAACGCGTCTTTGTCCTCTTCGCGGACCGACTTCGGAATCACGTACCACGTCAGAGTCGTCGGGAACGGCGCGAAAGCGTACTTGAGGTCGAACTGAACGGTCTTTTCGTCGACGGCCTCTATCGTGTCGACCATGTTCAGTTCCGAGGCGTTCTGTGTCTCCTCTTTCACCGGCGCCTCGAAGGAGTATTTGACGTCCTCCGCGGTCACGGCGTCGCCGTTAGAGAACGTCGCGTCCTCTTCGATTTCGACGACGTAGCGCGTCCCCTCTTGGGACACTTCGGGCTCACCGGTCGCGAGGACGGGGACGATGCCCGTGCTCTCGTCGTAGGTGTAGAGGCCCTCGACCACCCGGTCGACGACTTCGGTCGACGGGACGTCGTTCAGGACGATGGGGTCGAACTCGATCGGACTCTTCGTCTGACCGATCTTGAGTTTGGTCGACGACCCACCGTCGCCGGTCGTGTTACCCGTTTGGTCGCCGCTACCGCCCTGTCCCGAACATCCCGCGATGCCGGCCAGGCCGACGCCACCGAGTCCCTGCAGGACCCGACGACGGTTCAGCTTACTGTGGAAGGTTTTCTCGTCAGACATTGGGTTAGTACACCCTTTGTTGAGGGATACCGTGATTCAAACTCCCACCGAATAAATAACTGACGAATAACCTTGGTATCAGGCAATTCATGCAACACAGCACCTGTAAAGTCCGAATATTTCACATTACGTGGATAGATTGTAGAAATAAACCCGCGGAACAACTCTACCGCAGTAAATAATTTTTCCTGTCTGGGAACTACAATCCGAGATATTTTGGACAATATGCAAAATAGATCCCATATTAGAACGCGATTGATGATTTATGTATCCAAACGAACTTCCATTAACATTACGCGCCGTAAGTGAACGACCCATGTTAACGTTTCGGATGCAACAATGAGATAGACACATGAACCGGAGGGGCCACGACGTATCTATGCGACAGTTCCTCATCAGCGGGCACGACGCCCCGACGACGGCGGAGTTCTCCCTCGACGATATCGCCGGTGGCGCCGGGCGACTCGACGTTCTCTGCCGGTGTGTCAACTCCGCGTTCTTCCTCTCACACGACATCCGCGAGGCGGTTCGCGTCCACCTCGTCCTCGGAGACGAGTTCACCGTTCGGTTCGAGGGGGCGGAACTCCGTCGCCTGAACCCGGACGAGCGGACGACTGCGGCCCTGGTTCGGAAGGCCTTGGAGAAACGCGACGAGGCCGTCGGCCACATGCCCGCAGAGAGCACCCCCGGGGTGAGCATCCGCCGAATGGGGTTTTCGGAGACGCTCGAAGCGATTTCCCGCGACGCCACCGTCTTCGAACTCCACGAAAACGGTGACCCGGTCGTGGACGTCGAACCTCCCGAGAACCCCCTTTTCGTCCTCTCGGACCACCACGACTTCACCGACGAGGAGGCGTCGCTTCTCGCCGACGCGGCGGACAGACGCGTCCGTCTCGGGCCGCAACTCCTGCACGCCGACCACGCCATCACCGTCGCTCACAACTATCTCGATACCGATGGATTCAGCCGTTACTGACGCGTTTCGGCGTGATTCGACCGTGAATCACAACTGTTAAACGCGGCGCAGGACTCAAACAGACATGCGGGCCGGTGGGGTAGCTTGGTATCCTTCGGCCTTCGGGTGGCCGTAACCGCAGTTCGAATCTGCGCCGGCCCACTTCTCCCGCATTCTTCGCCTTCGAGCGGCGTTTGTTCGAATCTGCGCCGTCGTCGTGAGCGGAGCGATATCGCCGTGTCTCGCCGCTCTGGGGACTCCGAGTGACTCGTCTCCCCGCGAAGGTTTTAGGGTCGCTCCGCAGATAAGAGTGATAGATGGATTCCCCCGCCGAGGCAGACGCGGAACCGCACGTGCGTATCCGCCAACAGGAGGTCGTCTCCGAACTCGGCCAACGAGCCCTCGAATCGGACGACCTCGACCAGTTGATGCACGACGCGTCTGTCGCCGTCGCCGAAACGCTCGACGCCGAGTACGCGAAGGTTCTCGAACTGCTTCCCGACGGTGACGAACTGTTCCTCCGACAGGGCGTCGGATGGCGCGAGGGACTCGCCGGGTCGGCGACCGTACCGGTAAACCGGGCGTCGCAGGCGGGCTATACGCTCCGCTCTCAGACTCCCGTCGTCGTCGACGACCTCCGCACAGAAGAGCGGTTCTCCGGCCCCGAACTGCTCACCGACCACGGCGTCGTCAGCGGAATCAGCGTCGTCATCGGCTCCGTGTCGGACCCGTGGGGCGTCCTCGGCGCGCACGCGACGGAGGAACGCGAGTTCACCAGCCACGACGCACACTTCGTCAAGAGCGTCGCGAACGTTCTCGCGTCGGCGATCGAAAACGAGCGGACACAGAGCGAACTCGAGGAGATTTACGGCCGCATCTCGGACGCGTTCTTCGCGCTCGACGCGAAATGGACGTTCACGTACCTCAACGACCAAGCGCACGCGCTGATCAACCCCGAAGAGCGAACGCTGATCGGAGAGAACATCTGGGCGGCGTTCCCGGAGGGGGCCGAACGGAAGTTCAAGCCGAAGTACGAGGACGCGATGTACGAACAGGAGACCGTCTCGTTCGAGGAGTACTATCCCGACCCCCTCGACACGTGGTTCGAGGTGCGAGCGTACCCCTCCGAAACCGGGCTGTCCGTGTACTTTCGCGACATCACGGCGCGCAAGGAGCGAGAACGGGAACTCGAAGAGACGGAACGGCGGTTCGACGCGATTTTCGAGGACCCGAACATCCTCGTCGGTCTGCTCGACCTCGACGGGACGGTGATAGACATAAACCGCACGGCGATGGAGTACATCGAGGCCGACATCGAGGATGTGACCGGCAAACCGTTCTGGAACACGCCGTGGTGGGGGACGGGAGACGAGGTACGCGGCGACATCAAGGAGTGGACAGAACGGGCCGCGACCGGCGAGTACGTGGATTTCGAGGCGGACCTCACCCGACCCGACGGCGAGCGATACACGCTCAACGGCGTCTTCAGACCGGTCACGAACGACGACGACGAGGTGGTGTCCGTCATCGTCTCCGACCGCGACGTGAGCGAACGCCGCCAGTACGAACGCCGACTCGAAGAGAGCGAGCACCGATACCGGACGCTCGCGGAGTCGTTCCCGAACGGTATCGTCACCCTGTTCGACGACACCCTCCGCTACACGCTCGCGGAGGGCAGAGCGTTCGACTATCTACCGGTCTCGAAGGACGACGTCGAAGACAAGACGCCGAAAGAGGTCTGGGGCGAAGAGATGGGCTCGAAACTCGAAGACGGATTGCGAGCCACTCTCGACGGCGATGAGCGGCGAATCGAAGTCACCTACGCCGGTCGAGAGTGGGTCGTCCACACCGTTCCGCTCACCGACACGAAAGGCGACGTCTCCACGGGGATGACGATGGCGCAAGACATCACAGAACGCAAAGAGTACGAGCGCAAACTCGAAGAGTCGAACGAACGCCTCGAGGAGTCGAACAGACGGCTCGAACAGTTCGCGTACGCCGCCTCTCACGACCTCCAAGAACCGTTGCGGATGGTATCGAGCTATCTCCGCCTCGTCGAGCGTCGGTACGCGGACGAACTCGACGAGGACGGACGAGAGTTCATCGAGTACGCCGTCGACGGGGCAGACCGGATGCGCGACATGGTCGAGGCCCTCCTCAAATACTCCCGCGTCGAAGCGAAGGGCGACGCCCTCGAACCGGTCGAGTTGGATGCGGTGCTCGACGACGTCCTCGCCGACCTACAACTGCGCATCGAGGAAACCGGTGCCGACGTCACGGTCGGGTCTCTCCCCCGCGTCAACGGCGACGCGAGCCAGTTGCGCCAACTGCTCCAGAACCTCCTCGACAACGCGCTCACGTACTCGGGCGACGAACCGCCGACGGTCGAGGTGTCGGCGGAGCGACGCGGCCGAACGTGGGTCGTCTCGGTTCGCGACGAGGGCGTCGGTATCGACCCCGACGAGACAGACACCGTCTTCGAGGTGTTCCAACGACTCCACGGGCGCGAGGAGTACGCGGGCACCGGGGTCGGACTGGCGCTCTGTGAGCGAATCGTCGAACGCCACGGCGGGGAGATATGGGCCGATTCGGAACCCGGCGAGTGGTCGACGTTCTCGTTTACGCTGCCGGAGGCGGGTGAGTCCGATGAGTGAGGCCACCCCCGTAGAGATACTGCTCGTCGAAGACAACCCCGGTGACGTTCGGCTGACGCGGGAGGCGTTCAAAGACGGCTGTATCGAAAACGCCCTCCACGTCGCGGGTGACGGCGTCGAAGCCCTCGATTTCCTCTATCAGCGCGGCGACCACGAGGACGCTCCGCGGCCCGACATCGTGTTGCTCGACCTGAACCTCCCGCGGAAGAACGGCGACGAAATCCTCGAAGAGATCAGAAACGACCCCGACCTAAAGCGCATCCCGGTCATCGTCCTCACGAGTTCGACGACGCACGAGGACGTCGTCAACTCCTACGACCTCTCGGCGAACGCCTACCTCACGAAACCGGTCGACCCGGACGAGTTCATGGATACCGTCCGGGTGTTAGAGGAGTTTTGGTTCTCTATCGTCCGGTTGCCGGACCACGACGAGTGACCGAGACGCGGCGGACGCGTCGTCTCACTGACCGTCACCGCAGCCGAGTCTCGCCACCGTCTGTTCTTCGTGTTGCGCCTCGTTCCACGAGTCGATGCGCTCTGCGGACCAGTCCTCTCCCGACGCGTCGACCGGCCCGAATCCCTCCGGGGGACGCCGCTGGTTGCTCTCTTGTTCGTACGCGTAGCCCAACTCGAAGAGCCTCTCCTCTCTGTACTCTCGGGCCACGAACTCGATTCCGACCGGCATCGAACTGCCCTCGGTGAGTCCCGCAGGGACCGTCATCGAGGGGAACTCCAGCGCGGGCGTCAACTGTGCGTTCGACCCCCACGGTTCGTCGCTGTCGATGTGAGGCGGCGTGTGTCGCAACGCCGGGTAGACGATGGCGTCTAAGTCGTGTTCGGCCATCGTTCCGAGAACGAACTCCTGCAGGTCGTCGCGCTTGCTCAGTCCGCGCAGGTAGTCCACGTTCTCGTCGAGTGCGTCCTCGTCTACCTCCTCTCGCTCTCGGATCGACTCGCAGATGGCGGGCGCGTACTCGTCGGACTCGACTATCGCTTCGAGCGAGTCGGGCGTGTCGTCGCCCCGTCCTTCGAGGTACGCGTCGATGTCTCGGTTGAACTCGTCGCTCGACGAGACGTTCGCCTCGTAGACGAACTCCCACGACGGGGCTTCGACCGGGTCGACGACGGTCGCGCCCGCGCGTTCGAGGTCCGCGAGTGCGTCGTCGAACACCGCCGTGACCGCCTTTGCGTCCTCGACCACGGCTTCGTCCGCCTCGTCGACTTCCTCCTCGGTCGGGCCGACGTAGTCGCGGTAGACGCCGATGCGGGCGCCGTCGAGGCCGTCTTCGTTCAGGTAGTCGGTGTAACTCCCGCCCTCGGCGTGGGGCGTCCGCCCGACGCTCTCTGCGGTCTCGGGGTCTGCGGGGTCGTAGCCGACCAGCGCGTCGGTGAAAACCGCCGCGTCGGCGACCGTTCTCGTCATCGGACCCGCGGTGTCTTCGGTGAGTGCGAGCGGAACGATGCCGTCTCTGCTCACGAGACCAGTCGAAGGGCGAAGCCCGACGAGTCCGGTCGCCGCCGCGGGGACGCGGACGGAGCCGCCGGTGTCCGTTCCGGTCCCGAGGACGCCGAGACTCGCCGCGATGCCCGCGCCCGTCCCACCGCTCGACCCGCCCGCGTATCTGTCAGTGTCGTACGGGTTGTGCGTCACGCCGCCGAGCGAACTGACCGTGTCGTAGCCGAACGCGAACTCGTGGAGGTTCGTCTTCGCGAGCACTATCCCCCCGGCATCGCGTATCCACGAGACGATGGTCGCGTCGTCCGGCGGGGTCGATTCTTTCATCGACACCGAACCGGCCGTGGTGGGGATGTCGGCCGTGTCGTTGTTGTCTTTCAGAAGGACCGGAACCCCGTGCAGTGGCCCGACTAGCTCGTTCGATTCGAGCGCCGCGTCGAGTTCCGCCGCGCGGTCCATCACGTGGGGGTTCACCCGGATTATCGCGCCGAGTTCCTCCTCGTACGCCCGTATCCGTTCGAGGTACCGTTCGACGACGTCGGTGACGGTCGTCTGGTTCGTCCGGTACAGCTCTCGAATCTCGGCCGCCGTCGCCTCTCTGGGGTCGAACTTCGACGTTCGCTCGGAGGTGCCACCCGACGATTCGGCGCTGCCGATTCCCGAGAGCAGCCCCGCTCCGCCGAGTATCCCGACAGACTTCAGAACCGAGCGGCGAGAAGTTGATAATCGAGCACTATCTACGGGCGTTTTCTGCGTTTCGTCGTCTACATCTCCGCCATACATGCAAGAAGAGGATTGATAACGAGACACATAGGCTCTTTGTGGGATACTCCTTACCGTCTAGAATATCTACGTGTTGACAATTGGATCACACACGCGACCCCGACGAGACGCGGTCGCTCTCGAACGGTTCCGACTCGACGCCGCGGCGAATGGGCGCGCCGCCGTTCTCCGGGCTGTGACGCCCGAACGCCGCGCGACAGCACTCTGTCAGTCTGTGTCGAGTCGCGCGCCGTAGGAGAAGAATCCGTCAACCGCACATCCGTCGTGGACGAACCGTCCCGCGCGGCGACGTACCGTCACCGCCGGGACGAGTCCACTATGCCCCATTTTCGGAGGTCACCAACCTCCGAGACGCCGGCAGTTCGAACCCCGCCGGAGTCCCATCGCCGCCGCGTCGTCAGTCGCTCGTCGTCGTCGCGTTGCTCGCTTCGGTGGTGGTGCCGTTAGTAGCCGTGTCGTTCTCGGCGGTTTCCGTGGCGACCGTACCGTTCTCGGCGGTTTCCGTGGCGGTCGTGCCGTTCTCGGTCGTCGCGTTCTCGTCGGATCCGTCGTCGCCCGAGAGGTCGACGGGCAGCAGGTCGTCGGCGCTGGGCGTCCCTTCCTCTTCTGCTTCTTCGAGGACGCTACCGGTGCTGTCTTGGACTCCGACGATGCGGAACGCTTCCGGCAGTGGCTGGTCCTCGGAGTCCTCGGTGGCCATTCCGGACTCGGTGGTCGTCTCGTTCTCGGCGGCCATTCCGGATTCGGTGGTCGTTTCGTTTTCGACACCCATTCCGGACTCGGTGGTCGTCTCGTTCTCGGCGGCCATTCCGGACTCGGTGGTCGTCTCGGCAGCCATTTCGGACTCCGTAGTCGTCTCGTTCTCGGCGGCCATTCCGGATTCGGTGGTCGTCTCGTTTTCGGCACCCATTCCGGACTCGGTGGTCGTCTCGTTCTCGGCGGCCATTCCGGACTCCGTAGTCGTCTCGTTCTCGGTGTCGGTCTCGGTTTCGAGGCCGCCCTCCGCCGTCGCGGCTTCGGGGTCGACCATTCCGACGAGGAAGAGGTTGTATCGCTCGCCCGCCTCGAACTCGTAGGCCGCGGTGCTGACGGGGTCGGCCGAACCGGTCGGGAGCACCTCGACCTGGGTGTTTCCGGTCTGGACGTCGGCGTAGTCGCTCGCTTCCTCGTATTCGATGGCACCGGCGACGACGTGGCTGTCGGCTCGCACCTTGACCGTCGGCGCGTCGGGAGAGAGGTGGACTGCGCGGACCATCGCGGTGTCCGAGCCCTCGTCGTCCTCGCTTCCGTCGTCTTCGGGTTCGTCTTCGAGGACGAGAGCCTCGATGTCGTCGAGTTGGTTGATGGCCGCGACGGTGTAGCTCTGGCCGCCCTCGACGGTGACCGTCTCGTCTATGACCGGGTCGCCCGAGGGCATCTCCCCCGTGGACTCCGTCTCGGTCTCGGTCTCCATCTCCGTCTCGGTCTCCATCTCCGTCCCGGTGCCCGTCTCGTTCTCGGCCGTGGCACCGGCCTCCGTCGTCTCGTCGCCGAGACCGCCGGATTCCGTCGTCGTCTCGTCCTCGGCCGCGGTACCGGCTTCCGTCGTCGTCTCGTCTTCGGCGGCGGCAGTGGTCGTCTCGTTTTCGGTACCGGTCGTGTCTTCGCCTCCGTCCTCGGAGGGATAGACCTGCACGTCTACTGCGCCCGGGGAGAGTTCGAGATAGCCCGTGATGTTTCCGAACTCCACGCCCTGGGCCGCCTGCTCGCCGTCGACGTAGACGTCGACCGCGGGTGCGTCCGGCGAGGCGTGCAGAGCGCGCAGAAGCGCCGTATCGCCGCTCGGGGGGAGGGTGACACCCTCTCCTCCGTCCGAATCAGTTTCGGTATCCGTCTGTGCGTAGCCCGCACCTGCACCGAAAGCGAACACTGTACCTCCAACGCCAAGTGTCTTCAATAGCGACCGTCTGGTTGTTTGGGACATGTGTAGTCTCGCAGGCAGTCGTTACTCCTGTCGGCGTAAAATACGCGTTGGCGGATAACCAGAGAGTGTTGCAAGAAATACACTAAACTGACGCGTTTTGTTCCGTCAGATGCCTACTCTCCCTCGCGGGAGTCTCTCGGAAGTCTACCTCTCTAATCGCGGTACTACTCGGGGTTCGACTTCGCTCACCGCGCCTCGACAGAGAGGTTATACCCGTCGCGTTACTAGAGGCGGACAGATGAGCGAGGCTCCAGCGTTCGACGTTACCGATGCACAAGATGTCGTCGCGCACCGGGACGAGGTGGTTTCGTGGGTGACCGACCACGCGGGCCAGATTGCGCGACAACTCGCGCTGCTACAGGGCGGCGATTACGGACAATCGACGTTCAAAACCGAAAGCGGGACGTGGACCGTGAAGTTCGAGGCCGGTGACCTCCAGTATCTTCGATTCGAGGGACGGGGGGGCGGCGAGACGTACGTCGTCTCGACGCAACACCCGCCCGCCCCCGAAGAACTGGCGCGCGCGATGACGGACTACGACGCGTTCGTCGCGGCGTACAACGAACACATCGACTCCCTCGACGGCGTCCTCGACGACGTGCCTTCGGAGTTCCCCGCCGCCGTCTCCACGGAGACTGTCGTCGCCCAACGCGACAGAATCGTCGGGCGAATCCGCGACGTGGCGGACAGAATCGCCTCGGAACTGTACCGCTACGAAGGCTCGAACTACGGGACGTTCGCGACGACTGTGTCGGGGACGCGGTGGGAACTGAAGTGGGAGGACGGCCGGGCGTCGTACCTCCGCGTCGGCGGCGAGGGCGGTATCTACCTCCTCTCGCAGTACGAACCTCCTTCCGCGCCCGACGTTCGCCGCCTCGTAGACGAGTTCGCGGAGTTCGTCGAGGCGTACAACGACCACGTCGCCGAACTCGAATCCGACCTCGCGACGGTGACACTCGGCGGCGAACGGAGTTCGTAACGTCGCCCCCGCCGCCTCTCTCACCCGCGCGGGCGATTCGAAGTCGCGGTCGCAGTTCTACAGATGAACAAGGCGAGAGCCTCGGGGTCAAGCCCCGAGGCGGTTCACGGGAAACCGAGCGATACGTTCACAAACGCAGATATCACCGTCCATGATAGGGTACCTCTATAGAGGTTTCTCCGGTCGTCGTAGTTGCGTGTGATATAATGGCAAACGATACTGCGAGGACCGCACGAGAAGAGTGGGGTAGTCGGTTCGGCTTTCTGATGGCGATGGTCGGAGCGATGGTCGGGGCGGGGAACATCTGGCGCATGCCGTTCACGACCGGACAGAACGGCGGCGGCGCGTTCTTGCTCGCCTACATCTTCCTTCTGTTCCTCATCGCCGTCCCCGGACTGATGGCCGAGACGGTACTCGGTCGCTACACCCAGAAGGGAGTCATCGGGTCGTTCAAACAGGTCGCGGGCGACAGCCGATTCCGCGGTATCTCCTTGGTCGTCGTCATCGTCAACATCGCGTTGATGTCGTACTACGCGCCGATCATCGGGCAGGCGTTGTACTACGCGGTCCACTCGGTGCTCATGACGTTCTCTCAACCCGGGTTCGACGCCACGGCGTTCTGGGAGTCGTTCGCCGGGTCGCCGCTTTTGATGATCGGGATGCACACGATCACGGTGGCGATGATAGCGGGCGTCCTCCTGTTCGGCATCCGACGCGGCATCGAACGCGTCGTCAAGTGGATGATCCCGTTCATGGTCGTCGCCCTCGTCGCCATCGCCGTCCGCGGAGTCACTCTCCCCGGCGGGATGGACGGACTGGCGTTTGCGTTCACGCCCGACTGGCAGTACCTCGTACAGGGTGACACGTGGATCGCGGCGCTCGGACAGGCGCTTTTCTCGACCGGTCTCGGGTGGGGTATCGCGCTCACGTACGGGAGTTACCTGCGGAAGTACGACGACGTGCCGTTGGGTGCCGGCATATTCACGGCGATCGGCAACACGAGTATCGGTCTGCTGGCCATCTTCGCCGTCTTCCCCGTCGTGTTCGCGTTCGGTCTCGAACCGACGGCCGGCGCTAACCTGATGTTCATCTCGCTCGTGCAGGTGTTCCCCGAACTCATCGGCGGACAGCTGTGGGCGATGATGTTCTTCCTCGGATTCTTCTTTGCGACGTTCACCTCGGGTCTCGGTATCACGGAGGTGGGCGTGACGACCGTGGCCGAGGAGACGCGCTTGGACCGAAAACAGACCGTCGCGGCGGTGTCGTTCCTCATCTGGCTGTTGGGCATCCCCAGCGCCTACTCCTCGGAGTTCCTCGGGCAGATGGACTTCGTGTTCGGTAACTGGGGGCTGCCGCTGGCGACGCTGGCTATCATCGTCCTCGTCGGATGGAAGTTCGGCGCCGACCGCATCCGCGTCCTCGAACTCAACCGCAACTCGAACCTGTTCGTGGGGTCGTGGTGGAACGGCATCATCAAGTACGTGATTCCGGTCGTGATGGTGTTCATCATGGCGTACGGCGCGGTGACGAGCCTCGGCACCGAGAACGAACTGCTCATGTTCGGCGGCATCGCGCTGATGCTCGCGCTTCTCGCGGTCAGCACTGTGCTGATGAAGTTCTTCGACAGTCGAACGGAGTCGATACCGAAAGCGACGGACGGAGGGAACTGAACATGGCACTCACTCCGATAACGTGGACCGTGATGCTCGCGTCGATAGTGGTACTGGTCGGAACCGCCATCGTCTCGCTGACGAAGTCGCTCCGAGACGAGGACCGGAAGCTCGAACTGCTGAGAGAGCAAGAGCGGATCGACACCTACTCGCCGCGCGGACTGGCGGAACTCCGGTCGTGGATACAGTCGAACCCCGACGACCCCCTCAGAGACGAAGCGGTGCGGCGGTACAACGACTGCGTGGAGTCGCTCCGGAGCGTAGAGGAACCGTTCTACGACTGGACCGACGAGGAGATAGCGTCGCTCGAAAAGCTATGACCGCGGAGACTCGCTTCGAGACGCTCGACACGCACACCGGCGGCGAACCGACGCGGCTGATAACTGACGGTCTCGACCGCTCGGAGTTCGAAGGCGGGAGCGTCCGAGAGCAGAGAGACGCGTTCGCCGAGACGCACGACCGGGTGCGTGAACTGCTGATGAAAGAACCCCGCGGCCACGACGACATGTTCGGCGCGGTTCGCGTCCCGCCGGAGGCCGAGGAGGCCGACGTCGGCCTCTTCTTCATGGACGGCGGCGGCTATCTGGACATGTGCGGTCACGGCACCATCGGCGTCGTGACCGCGTTGGTCCAACGCGGGGAACTGGAGCCGAAATCGCAGATTCGCGTCGAGACGCCGGCCGGCGTCGTCACCGCGAAACCAACGGTCGAAGACGGGCGCGTCGAACGCGTCGCCGTGCGGAACGTGCGCTCGTTCGTCGTCGACGAGACGACGGTCACCGTCGACGCCGACGGCGGCGAACTGACGGTAGACGTAGACGTGGTGTACGCGGGCAACTTCTTCGCGATGGTGGACGGCGAGGCGGTCGAACCCCCGGTGGACGCGGACCACGCGGGCGAACTCGTCGACCTCGGACTCGGAATCCGAGCGGCGGTCGACGACGCCGTAGACGCCGTCAACCCTCTCACGGGCGAGTCCGGCGAGGTGTCGATAACGGAGTTCTACCGGTCGGACCGCGACGCGGACCGAACGCTCGTCGTCTTCGGCGAGGGGTCCGTGGACCGGTCGCCCTGCGGGACGGGCACCTGCGCGAAGATGACGCTCCTCCACCGGGAGGGCGAACTCGCCGTCGGCGAACGCTACGCGCACGAGAGCGTCGTCGGGTCGCGCTTTACCGGCCGACTGCTGGACGCCGAGACGCGCGACGGTCTGACGGTGACGACGCCGGAGGTGAGCGGACGGGCGTACGTCACCGGCGAGCACAGCTTCGTGAGTCGGCCCGACGACTCGCTCGGCGGGTTCAGCGTCGCCGACCGCTGACCGCCGGTCGCTCCGCAGTCACAACCGTTATCGTCGTCGCTCGACGAGACGGTATATGGCAGATGTTGACTCGCACAGCGGCCAGTCGCGCCTGACGCTCGAAATCTGGCATCCCGACTGCTGGACGCTCGAGGTGACAGACGAGACGCCCGCGGGTCTGCTCGCACACACGGTGTTCAACACCTCCGGCGAGCAAGTGAAGGGACACTTCACGGCGTACGGCGACACGACGGCGGACGTGGACGAACTCGTCGCCGCCGCCGAACGGTCGGCGCTGACCTCCGCCGTCTCGGAGATGCAGCGTCGCCACGACTTCAGGGGCCGGACGCCCGGGAACACCTCGCGGGAACTGTTCGTGGAGTACGACCCCGAAAACAGCGTGAGCGACGCCCTCGTCTCGAACGACTTCATCCAAGCCGCGCCCGTCCGCGTGTTCGACGGCCGCGAGTACTGGTCGCTCTTCGTCGACGACGACAGGGAGGGCGTCCGTAAGCGACTCGACGCGGTTCGCGACGAGACGAACGCCGACATCACCGTGACGAAGATAACCCGTCCGGACGCGGGCGTGGGCGACGCGGCGTGGCGGGCCGACGAACTGTCCGCTCGCCAGCGCGAAGTGTTCGAGTTGGCGCGCAAGCGCGACTACTACGACTGGCCGCGCGGGATTTCGGCCCGCGACCTGGCGGACGAACTCGACATCTCGAAGACGACGCTGCTCGAACATCTCCGGAAGGCGGAGTCGAAGCTCCTGAACCCGGACAGTTCGACGCTCTCGTAGGAACGGCCGTTTCGAGGGGCCGACGGCGGGCGGACCGTTTTCACCTCCCCGACCGAACACTCGCGCATGGACGTCGAAGCAATCGACCACGTGAACCTCCACATCCCCGAAGACGGCGTCGACGAGGCGGTGGCGTTCTACCGCGACGGGTTGGGTCTCGAACTGGAGAACCTCGACCTGTTCGAGGCGGGCGAGAAACCGTTCTTCTCGGTCCGCCTCGCGCCGGCCCACGTCGTCCACGTCCAACCGGACCCGGCGTTCGAACCGCCGTCGTCGTCGAACTTCGACCACCTCGCGGTGACCGTCTCGGGCGACGCGGAGTCTCTGAAGGCCGAACTCGACGCGGCCGGAATCGAGGTGGACCGAGAACTCGACCCGTTGGGCGCGACGGGGACGAACCCCGCCGTCTACGTGACGGACCCGTTCGGCTACACGCTCGAACTGAAAGTCGCCTGAGCCCCCGCCGACCGTTCCGAACGCTTTTTCGTCGGTCCGCCGGTTTGGATAGCCAACTCATGGCTCCATCTCTCGGCGACTCGCCGCGGCGCGCGGGGACGGCGTTGGCCGTCTTCGGCGTCGCCCTGCTTCTCGTCTCGTTGGCTCTCGGCGCGGTTCTCGCGCCGGACGTCGGCGCGGCGTCGGGCGGCGACGACTCCCAGCAGACGCTCGTCGGGTCGCAAGGCGGCGGCCCCGGACTCCACGAGAAAGGCTCCGTCTACCTGCTCGAAGGCAAGGAGACGGCGTGGCGCGCGGGCGACACGGACAGCTACTTCGACGTGACGATGCTCGAAAACGGGAGCGTCCTCGCGGGGTTCATGGACTCCGGCTACGAGGACTGCGGCCCGTACGACTCGCCCTGTACGCAGACCGGGTTCCGCGTCATCGACCCGAACGCCGACGACGGGAGCGCCGCCCCCGAAATCGTCTACGAGTACTCCTTCCCGGTGCGGACGCGCGTGAACAGTGAAGTCCACGACGTGGAACTGCTCTCCTCCGGGGAGTTTCTCGTGACGGACATGGAGTACGAGCGCATCTTCACCGTGAAAGGCGACGAGGTGACGTGGCAGTGGAACGCGAGTTCGCAGTACGACGCGCCCGACGACCCGACGCGGGAGGATTGGCTCCACATCAACGACGTGGACGTCGTCGGCGAGGACCGCTATCTCGTCTCCGTCCGTAACGCCCACCAACTCGTCGTCGTCGAACGCGGCGAGGGCGTCGTCGAGGTGATAAACGAGGACGAAAGCGGCAACGGCAGAGGCGACCCGACGCTCCTGCGCCAACAGCACAACCCCCAGTGGCTCGATAACGGGTCGGTCCTCGTCGCGGACAGTCACAACGACCGAGTCGTCGAACTCCACCGCAACGAGGAGACGGGCGAGTGGGAGGAGGCGTGGTCGCTCTACGGCGCGGAGGGCGTCCCGTTCAGTTGGCCGCGCGACGCCGACCGCCTCTCGAACGGGAACACCCTCGTCACCGACTCGCTGAACCAACGCGTCGTCGAGGTCAACGAGTCCGGACAGGTGGTCTGGAGTTACAAGACACCGCAGGTGCCCTACGAGGCCGAACGCCTCCCCGAGGGCGAAACCGTCGGCGGCACCACTTACGGTGACGCCGGAGACGGGGCGGTGACGGGCGAGGGGAAGATACCGGTGCTTTCGTTCCTCCTCATGGTCGTCCAGACGGGCCTCCAAGTTCCGTTCTGGTTCTCGGAGGTTCACGTCGCCGTCTCTCTCGTCTCGCTTCTGTCGGTTCTCGCGGGCGGCGGACTCGTCGTCTGGGGAACCGTCCGCGACTGAGACGCCGACCACGCGCTTTTTTGCACGCGACGGTTCGACTCGGAGCCATGACGGACGAGACGAGAGCCGAGACGGACGAGTTGGCGTGGGAAACGGCGGACTCTGCGGTCGATTACTCCTGTCCGGGGTTCGACGTTCGCAGAGACGACGTGGTGTTGCCGGACGGGACGGAGTCGGAGTTTCACTACGTCGAGGAACCCCCCGCGGTGGTCGTTCTCCCCTTCACGCCCGACGGCGACGTGGTCGTGATAGAGGAGTGGCGACAGGCCGTCGGCCGAGTCAGTCGCGGCCTCCCGGCGGGAACCGTCGAACCCGACGACGCGGACCTGAGCGTCGCGGCGCGGCGCGAACTGGCCGAGGAGACGGGGTACGAGGCGGGCGAGGTGTCGCACCTCTGTACGGTCGAACCCGCAAACGGCCTGTTGAACAGCGTCCACCACTTCTTCGTCGCGCGCGACTGCGAACCGACCGCAGAGCAGGAACTCGACTTCAACGAGAGTATCCGCGTCACCGTCGAAGACTACGACGACGTTCTCGCGGCGGCCGTAGACGGCCGCCTCCGCGACGGCCGCGCCGTCGTCGGACTCACCCGGTACGAACTGACAGAGCGGTGACCGTGAGACGCGTCCGCGAAGACGAACCATTTTGATAGCTGAGAACGAAGTGGGGGTGTGTCCTCGGAAACCTCCACGGAGACGGCCGAATCCGGCCTCGGCGGTCCTGATTCGACCGACTCGTCCGGAAGCGCACTCCGCGCCGTCGTCGTCGCCATCCTCATGGCCGGCGTCGGCATCGGCCTCGGTTCGCTACTGGTCGTCGCCGCCGTCGTCTCGCTTTCTCTCGCGGGCGTCGAGATAACGCCGCTCGTGGCTATCGTCCTCTCGTTGGTCCTCGCGACGGGCGTCGGATTCGGCGGCGTCGCCGCCGCGTACCTCCGGTTCTGCGGCTACGACTGGTCGTGGGTCGGCGTCCGCGTCCCGACGTTCCGCGACCTGGTCTTCGTCGCCGTCGGGTTCATCGGCGCGTTCGGCCTCGCCATCTCCGCGTCGTACGTCGTGACGACGCTGGGCGTCCAGACGGCGCAGAACCAAGCCGCACAGACCGGGTTCGAGAACCCCGAGGTGCTGTTGCTTCTCATCCCCGCGGCGATTCTCGTCATCGGCCCCGGCGAGGAGTTGCTGTTCCGCGGCGTCGTCCAACGCCGCCTCCGAGAGTCGTTCTCGCCGTTCGTCGCCATCCCCTTCGCGAGCCTCATCTTCGCGGCGATACACTACACGTCGCTCATCGGCGCGCCGTCGGCGCGACTCGTCACCATCTCCGTTCTCGTCCTTCCGACACTCGTGTTCGGGACGGTGTACGAACTGACCGACAACATCGTCGTCCCGGCGTTGACCCACGGGTTCTACAACGCGACGCTGTTTTCGATACTCTACCTCGGCATCAAACTCTCCGGATCGATGCCGCAGGGCGTCCTCGGCTTCTGACCGCCCTGTCGCGTCGCCGGACGCCCCGGACCGTACTGTTATCTCTCGGCCGTTCGTACCTCGGGGCGACGTGAGTTCCCCACGGATAGCCGTCGTCCGAAACGAGGTGGAGTCGGAGTACGAGTACCACTGCGATGCCCTCTCCGAGAACGTCCCCGACGCTCGCGAAATCGACTTCCCGGTCGGCGAACGCCTCGACCCCGGCGCGGTGGACGGCGTCGTCCTCACGGGAAGCACCGCCGGCGTCTACGAACGCTCGGACCGCCCGTGGATAGACGACCAACGGCGATTGGTCGAGGAGTTGGTCGAGCGGGAGATTCCGACGCTCGGCGTCTGCTTCGGCCATCAAGTCGTAAACGACGCGCTCGGCGGGAGCGTCGAGAACGTCGGGACGACCGCTCGGTTGGTCGCCGCGGAGTTCGAAGACGACCCGCTTTTCGACGGCGTCTCGCCCGTCGTCCCCGCCGTCCACGGCGACGCCGTCACCGCCGTCGGCGACGGGATGGAGGTGATAGCATCGGCGGACTACTACCCCGCTTTCGCGACGCGACACCGGAACGCGCCGCTTTGGACCGTCCAGTTTCACCCCGAGTTCACCGCCGGACTCCGCGGCCGGTTGGAGGCTGATTTCGGGTGGACTGACTCCGACCTGCGGTTCGAGGACGCGAACGCGACGCGCGTCTTCGAGAACTTCGGGTCGATAGTCGAAGATTCGACCGCGTAAGCTGACGCTCCCCGCGGCAGTTCCGCCGGACCGACCGAACGCAACCTCTTCGGTCGGCAGTTCCGCCGGACCGACCGAACGCAACCTCTTCGGTCGGCAGTTCCGCCGGACCGACCGAACGCAACTCTTAGCAACGCGCCGGGGAAATCCCACCCATGCGCGACCACTTCGAGATACGCGACGGGGACGTCGCCGGGCGAATCGGCGAACTCGCCGTCCCCCGCGCGGGAGTGACGGTGGAGACGCCGGCGCTCCTTCCCGTCGTCAACCCCAACATCGTGACGGTCTCTCCCGCGCGCCTGCAGTCTGAGTTCGGCGCGGAGATTCTCATCACGAACTCCTACATCATCAAGACGAACGAACACCTCCGCGAGGAGGCCCTGGAGGTCGGCCTCCACGAGATGCTCGACTTCGACGGCGCGATAATGACCGACTCGGGGTCGTTCCAACTCGCGGAGTACGGCGACATCGACGTGACGACCGACCAGATTCTGCAGTTCCAACGCGACATCGGGACGGACATCGCCACGCCGGTGGACATCCCGACGCCGCCCGACGTCTCCCGAGAACAGGCCGAACGCGAACTCGACGTGACCGAGCAAGCCCTCCGCGACGCAGAAGAGGCGGACACCGGCGATATGCTCGTCAACGCGCCCGTACAGGGCTCGACGTATCCCGACCTCCGCGAACGCGCGGGGCGTATCGCCGACGCGACGGACCTCGACGTGTTCCCGGTCGGTGCCGTCGTCCCCCTAATGAACTCCTACCGCTACGACGACATGGTGGACGCCGTCGCCGCCGCGAAACGCGGACTCGGCGCGGACGCGCCGGTGCATCTCTTCGGCGCGGGCCATCCGATGATGTTCGCTCTCGCCGTCGCTCTCGGCTGTGACCTGTTCGATTCCGCCGCCTACGCTCTCTACGCCCGGGACGGCCGCTATCTCACCGCCCACGGCACCGAACATCTCGAAGACCTCGACTACTTCCCGTGTTCCTGCGCCGTCTGTTCCGCGTACTCGCCGGACGAACTCCGCGAGACGCCGAGCGACGAACGCGAACGACTGCTCGCGGAACACAACCTCCACGTCTCCTTTGCGGAGATACGCCGCGTGAAGCAGGCGATTCGCGCGGGCGAACTCCTCGAACTCGTCGAGGAACGCGCCCGGTCGCATCCGGCGATGCTCGACGGCTACCGCGCCCTGTTGGACCACGCCGACCAACTCGAACGCGAGGACCCCGCCTCGAAGGGGTCGTTCTTCTATCTCTCCTCCGAGAGCGCGCGGCGTCCCGAGGTGGTGCGTCACCACGACCGACTCGACAGACTCGACGCCGAGGGACGCATCCTCCTCACGGAGGGCGGCAAAGCGTCCGGCGACGCGTTCGACGCCTCGTGGCGCGTCGTCCCGCCGTTCGGTCCGTTCCCGCGCGCCCTCTCGGAGACGTACCCGCTGACCGCCGAGGTGCCCGAGCGAACCGACCCCACGGCCTACGAGATGGCCGCCGAGGGCGTCGCGCGACTCGCCGAGTCGAACCCCGACTCCGAGTTCGTCCTCGCACACGACGGGTGGCCCGAGACGGCCCTCGCGCGTGTTCCGGACGACGTGACGGTGGAGATGCTCGGGCGCGTGCCGTCCGACGACTGAGACGACCGGTCGCGGGCGAATCTCCGCGGTTGCCGACGTGTCCGGTGTGCTTACATGGTTTCGGGAAGCTCTTTCGAGTGATGGAGGCTGCCCTCTGGTACGTGCTGACCGGGACGCGCGGCGGGCCGAACCGCGCGCGCATCCTTCGCACGATAGAGGAACAGCCGCGAAACGCGAACCAACTGGCCGAGGAGTTGGAGTTAGATTACAAGACGGTCCGTCACCACCTCGACGTGTTGATGGACAACGACGTCGTCGAAAACAGCGGCGACGACTACGGAGCGGTGTATCTCCCGTCCGGCGTGGCCCGGGCGAACTGGGAGACGGTGGAGACGATTCTGGAGAAGGTGGACTGAGTATGGCGAGATTTGGGAAAGTGTATATCACGAACGGAAGGAAACGGAGAACAGATGAGCATCTGGGTTGACGTCGCGCGCGTCGCGTCCGCCGCGAACGTCCTACTGTTGCTCGCGTTGGTGGCGCTCTGGAGTCGGAACTACCTCGCGCTCCGTTCGAAGCACACGCTCGGACTCCTCGTCTTCGCCGTCTTCCTCCTCGCGGAGAACGCGCTCGCTCTGTACATGTACCTCGTCGATCCGAAACTCTCCGCGTGGTTCAGCACCGCCGTGCCCGTCATCGTCTGGCGACTGATGATGCTGTTGGCAGTCTTCGAGACCATCGGGCTGGCGTTTCTCGCGTGGGTCTCGTTCGATTGAGCGCACTCGCCGTCCGTCGGTCGCCCTCGGCCGCCCGTCTTCTCCCGTCCGGTGTGACCGAGTCGCCGACTCTCTGATCGGCGTGTTCAAACCAAAAGCGACGGACTCCCGGTGAGAGCGTATCCGAGTCCGACGAGTGCGAGGCCGCCGAAGCGGTGAAGCGCGACGTACCACTCCTCGGGTTCGACCCGCCGCGTGTTCCGGAAGCCGATGAGTTCCGTCTGCTTGTTGAGTTCGATGACTCCGCGCGGTGCACCGACGAGAAGCGCTCCGACGAGAGCGAAGACGACGCCGTAACCGACCGCTTCTCCGGGCACCGGTCCGACCGCGTTTCCGACCGAAGAGAGGATTCCGAGGAGTACTGCGGGTCCGAACGCCGCGAGGGCGGCCCGTCCGGGTGTGACATCCCGCGTCCGCAGCGCACCCCCGGCCACGACGTACGCGGACCACGCGAGAGCGACGAACGAGAGCAAAGCGAGCGGTTCGCTCTCGAACCCGACGAGAATCGCTCGGACGCCCGCGGCGACGCCGTCGAGCGTTCCGGGGAAGTCGAACGCCCGCGCGGCGGATTCGGCGAGGAACGGGCGGGCCGCCGCGGGGAGGAGAAACGGAACCAACCCCCACGCCGTCCCCGAGAGAACGTCGCGGAACGTCCCGGCACCCTGCGACGCGCCGGTGAACGACCAGACGACCGCCGCGGCGACTAGCCACCCGAATACGACCGCGAGTCCGAAGGGGACGACGAGGTTCGAGGCCGTCTTCGCGGCGTGAGCGCCGAGGTCCTTCTCGACCGTCTTCGGTTCGTCACAACCGCTCGGTGTCCGATCGAAGGCGTCGTTCTCGCAGAGGACGTCCCCGGGGTACGACGGGTTGTCGATGACCGACGTTCCGGAGACGTTCGTCTCGAAGAGAGGGACGGTGGCGGCGACGCTCCACGCGACGAGGGCGGCGACGGCAAGGACGACGAGGACGGCGAGCGTCGGGTTCGCGGGTTCGTCGGCGCGGAACGGGAGAACCAATCGCACGAGGGGGCCGGGGAGGGCGGACATCGACCGAACCGTCAGCCGTGCGTACTATCAGTCTTTCTCACTAGTCGCCGTCTCGTCTCTCTCTCCGACGTCTCGCATTCGCTCCGTGAAGTCCCACGTGTGGAGTCGTTCGGGGGTCACGCGAATACGAACCTCCTCGCGGTCCGCCGACAACAGCTTCTTTCCGAGTTCGTTGTCGGTGCCGCCGAGATATCGCTCCAGAAGCGACCGAAGCAGCGTCTTGCTATCGTCGGGTTCGATAGTCGCCGTTCCGCGCCCGCGGACGCCGCGGTACGGCGGGTCGTTCTCCGACACCTCGAACGCCACCTCGGGGTCGCCTCGGAGATAGCGAATCACGTCCGCGTCGGCACCGGTCGCACAGCGCAGTTCGGGCGTTCCGTCGCCGTTCTCGGTCCACTCGTACCAAAGCGAGAGCATCCACGGGTGGTCGTCGGGCGTCCGACAGGCGAGGCGAACCGGGACCGTCGTCTCGCGGAGGTACGCCGCCGTCTCGGACGCGGACCACGGTCCGGTTCGTTTCACGGTCGTCGGTACGGAGGGCGGACGCAAAAAACCGCAGGCGCGGGCCGTCGGAGAAAGGAAGATAGTTCACTCTCCGCGGCCGACTCGCAGCCATGACCGAGTATTTCGAGATTCACTCGCGGGACGGGGCCGCCCGCATCGGCGAACTCCGCCTGTCGGACCCCGTTACGACGCCCGCCCTCGTCGACCACGTGGTCGAAGACGCGGGCAGTCTCTGGGCCGCAGAACAGGAGGTCCCCGAGGGGTCCGAAGACGCGTTGACCGTCCTCCCCCACCGGGCGTTCCCGGCCGGGACCGACGAACGAGTGCAGTCTTCCTTCGTCGTCGAGTACCCCGACGTCGAGTACCCGCACGCCGCCGTCGTCACCGCCGAGACGGCGGCCGACTACGGCGCGGACGCGTACATCGTCGCCGACGCCCAGGGGTTCGTCGGCCACGCCTCCGCCTTCGAAGACGAGATCCGCGCGGTGAAAGACGTGATACCCGCAGACACCGCGCTCTACCTCTCGGGCGTCGCCACGCCGCGGAACGCCGCCACCCTCGCCTACGCGGGCGTGGACCTTCTGGACGCGAAACTCGCCCGCGTGAAGGGCAGAGAGGGGATGTACCTCACGAGCGAAAACGAGTACTTTCTCGAAGACCTGGACGAACTCCCGTGTTCCTGCGCGGCGTGTCGGACGCCCCGCGAGGAGTTCACTCTCGCCGACTGCGCCGACCACAACGTCACGGCACTGCGGACGGAACTGGCGACGGTTCGCCGCCGCGTCCGCGACGGACGCCTCCGCGACTACATCGAGGGGCAGGCGCGTCACGACCAGTGGTTGACCGCGGCGTTCCGTCAGTTCGACCAGCAGTACGGCTACGTCGAGGAGCGAACGCCCTTGCTCCGGAACGCCGAACTGTCGGCGGCGACGTCCGACACCATCCGGCGCGTCGAGATTCAGCGGTTCGCAGAACGCGTGACGACGCGGTACCAGAGCCGGTTCGACAACCCGCTCGTTTTGGTTCCCTGTTCGGCGAAAAAGCCCTACAGCGAGTCCCAGAGTCACGGCCAGTTCCACGACGCGATTCAGTTCCGCGGCCACCTCGCCTCCATGACCTCGCCCATCGGCGTCGTCCCGCAGGAACTCGAACTCACCTACCCGGCCCAACACTACGATTCGGTGGTGACCGGCCGGTGGTCCGAGGACGAAAAGCAGTTCGTCGCGCGGGTTCTCCGGCGGTATCTCGAACGCAACGACTACCCGCGCGTCATCGCGCACGTGCCCGACCACGGCTACCGCGACATCTGCGAACGCGTCGAGAGCGAGGTGGACGTTCCGTTCGAGTACACCGTCGCGGACCACCCGACGACGACCGAATCCATCTCGAACCTCATGTCGGCGCTGGACGGCGAACTGAAGTACTCGAAACGAGAGCGAGAGCACAACACGGTCAAAGCTCTCGCGGACTACCAGTTCGGCCCCGGCGCGGGCGACGAGTTGTTCGGAGCGGCGGACGTCCAGATGACGAGTCGCTACCCCAAACTGCAGGTCAGAGACGGCGACGGCGAGCAACTCGCGACGATGGTGCCGCAGTACGGCGTGCTCTCGTTCACCCTCCGCGGCGCGCGGATGTGGGCCGAGTCGGACGCTCCGACGAAGCGCGTGGAGATAGACAACTTCGCGCCGCACGGCAGCGTTCTCGCGCCCGGCGTCGTGGACGCGGACAACGACATCCGCTCCGGCGACGAAGTCGTCGTCGAGGGGCCGAAGGCGTTCGCCATCGGCCGCGCGGAGATGTTCGGACGCGAGATGACAGAGAGCACTCGCGGCGTCGCCGTCGAAGTCCGCCACGTCGAAGAGAAGTAACGCGCTCTCACGCCGCGTCCGTCTCTCGGCCGAGTCGTTCGACGATACTGCCTTCTTCTCCGACGCCGACCGCCCTCGCGTCGCCGACCGCCACGCCGCGGAGCGACGCCGACGTCGGCGTCGAAACCTGGGTCCAGTCGCTCGAATCGGACCGCTCGTACACTGTGCCGCCGTCGGCGCACGCGACGGCCCGATTTCCGCTCGCCGAGAGCGCGCGGAGTGGGTCGTCGCCGAGGCGGTGGGGTGTCCACGTCGTCCCGTCGTACCTCCGAATCACGCCGTCGTCGGCGGCGACGAGGCACGTTTCGGGTTCGGTCGCCGCCACGTCGGTGAGCGTTCCGTCCGCCCCGACCGGACCGACCGACTCGAACGTCCGGCCGCCGTCTCTCGTCGCGTAGACGCCGTCGCTCGTGTCGCAGAGGTAGCCGCTTCCGTCCTCGCGGAGCGAGATAGCCGCGATGCTCGACCCGCTACCGGGTTTGGTCGGGTCGTCCCATGCGAGCTCACCGTCTCGATATCGCCCCCGACGAACTCGCCCGGACCCGTCGGCCAGAAGCACCGTCTCGTCGCCGGGTTCTCCGGCCGCGGCGACGGCCGCGACGTTCGACGTGTCGCCGTCCGGCGCGGAGTAATCGACGTGTCTGTCGGTGTCGGGGTCCAAGCGGCCGACCGCGCCGCCGTCACCGGCCACCCAGACGCCGCCGCCCGGCACGGCGTCGATTCCCCGAAGCGCGTTCGCCCCCGCTCCGGGGCCGTCGGAGAGGACGACGCGCCAGTCATCGGTACCGGCCCCGGCGACGACGACACCGTCGGACCCGACGGCGTAGGCGTCGTCGCCCGCTATCGCGGCGTCGAACAACGTCTCCCCCGTCGGCGAATCGACCGCGGTCCACCGCGGTTCGGACGACGAGTCGGTCCCTGTGGTCGTCTCCGAGTCCGCCGTCTCGGTCTCCGCCACCTCCGCTCTCGACGTCGGGTCCGACGGCGTCGCGTCCGCGGCATCCGTCCTCGACGCCGGCCCACCGTCCGTCCCCGACGCCGACAGCTCGTCCGTCTCCACCCGACCGTTCGACCCCGCGCCGTCCGCTGTCCGGTCCGTCTCTCCGGAGGCGTACCTCGCGTACTGGACAACCAACGGGAGGAGGTACGCGACGATGGCGACGACGGCGAAAAAGCGGTGAACGGTGGTCAGCGTCCCGAACGCGGTGAGGGCGACGGTGGCGAGCGCGTGAATCCACGTCTTCGTGTACCCTCGGTAGAACGCGACGAAGCCGTCTTCTCGGCGTTCGGGACGAGTCATCTGTTCTGAGTTGTGTCTCCGCACGCTTGAGGGCTTTCGCCGCCCGCCGGGATGCGAACGTTCAGTTGGGTCGCCGCACACATCGGACGTATGCGAGCGAGCGACACGCGCGAGCGAGGTGGCCCCGAGTGACAGAGGAGACGCGCGTCGGCGTCGACGTCGGCGGGACGTTCACCGACGTGGTGACCGTCCGCGACGGCCGATTGAGCGTCACGAAAGTCCCCTCCACGCCGGACGCACCCGAACGGGGCGTCTCGAACGGGCTGGACGCCGCCGTCGAACGTGACGGGGTACAGGCGTCGTCCGTGTCGTTTTTCGGCCACGGGACGACGGTGGCGACGAACGCCGTCCTCGAAGGCGAGTGGGCCGACACCGCACTCGTCACGACGGCGGGCTTTCGCGACGCCCTCGAAATCGGCCGACAGAACCGACCGGACATCTACGACTTCGACGTGGAGAAGCCCGACCCGGTGGTCGAACGCGACAGGCGGTACGAGGTTCGCGGCCGGGTGGACGAACGCGGCGAGGAGTTAGAACCGCTCTCGGAGGCGGACGCGCGCGCCGTCGCCGCCGAACTTCGCGAGTCGGGCGTCGAGAGCGTCGCCGTCTCCCTGCTCTTTCCGTTCGAGAACGACGCGCACGAACGGCGCGTCCGCGAGATTCTCCGTGAAGAGGGCATCGACGCGTCGATTTCTCTCTCCTCGACCGTCCTGCCCGAGATTCGCGAGTACGAACGAACGCTGACGACGGCGCTGAACGCCGCTTTGAAACCCGTGATAGACCGCTACGTGGGAAACCTCTCCGAGGACGTGCGGGAGGCGGGCGTCGAGGCACCGCTGAAGATAATGCAGTCGAACGGCGGCATCATCACCGCCGAGGCGGCGCGCGAACGCCCCGTCAACACGCTCCTCTCGGGCCCGGCGGCGGGGGTGCAGGGCGCGACGCACGTCGCGACGGCGTGCGGGTTCGAGGACATCGTGACGATGGATATGGGCGGTACCTCCTGCGACGTGTCCGTGGTCACCGACGGCGACCCACTCGTGACGACGGAGACGACGGTGGGCGACTACCCCGTCTCCGTCCCGACGGTGGACGTCCACACCGTCGGCGCGGGCGGCGGGTCCATCGCGTGGGTGGACACCGGCGGCGCACTCCGCGTCGGCCCGCGTTCGGCGGGCGCAGAGCCCGGACCAATCTGTTACGGCCGCGGCGGTACCGACCCGACGATCACGGACGCGCACCTCCTCTTGGGCCGTATCGACCCGGAGGCGTTCCTCGCAGACGACCTCTCGGGGACGCGAGACGCCGTCGAGGCGGCGTTCGAATCGCTCGCCGAGGAGGCGGGGACGACGCCCGAGGCGGCCGCCCAAGGCGTCGTCGACGTCGCGAACGCGAACATGGAACGCGCGCTTCGAGTCGTCAGCGTCGAACGCGGCTACGACCCCAGGGAGTTCGCCGTCGTCGCCTTCGGCGGCGCGGGCCCCCTGCACGCGGCGGAACTCGCGGACGCCCTCGACGCGCCGCGCGTCGTCGTCCCGCGGACGGCCGGCGTCCTCTCGGCTCTCGGTCTCCTGATAAGCGACGTGTTGTACGACTACAGCACCTCTCGGGTTCGGCCCCTCGCGGAGGTCGACCCCCGCGACGTTCGCGACGCGTTCGCCGACTTCGTCGAAGACGGCCGCGAACGACTCGAAGACGAGGGGTTCGCCGGTGACGCGGCGAGGTTCGAGGCGTCCGTCGACCTGCGGTACGCCGGGCAGTCGTTCGAACTCTCCGTTCCGGTGGCCCCCGAGGTGGACGAGGCGGAACTCGCGGACGCCCGAGAGCGGTTCCACGAGGCGCACGAACGGCGGTACGGCCACGCGTACCCCGAGGAACCGGTCGAACTCGTGACGCTCCGGCTTCGGGCGCGCGGACTCGTCTCGCCGCCGAATCTCGAACCCGAGAGGCGGGAGGGGTCCGTCGAGGATGCTATCACCGAGACGCGCCGCGTCGTCCTCTCCGGCGAGGCGTTCGACGCCCGCGTGTACGACCGGACGCGACTCCCGACGGACGCCGCCTTCGAGGGCCCCGCCGTCGTCGAAGGCGAGGAGAGTACCACCGTCGTCCATCCCGGACAGACCGTGCGCGTGGACGACGCGGCCAACCTCGTCGTGGAGGTGGGCGAATGAGCGACGACTCGGCGGGCGGCGCGCCCGGCGGCGCGGCGGACGACGTGGACCCGGTGACGCTCGAAGTCGTCAGAAACGCCTGTACGGCCATCGCAGAGGAGATGAACGCGAACCTCGTTCGGACCGGCTACTCGCCGAACATCAAGGAACGGCGCGACTGTTCGACCGCTCTGTTCGACGCCGACGGGGAGATGATAGCGCAGGCCGAGACGATGCCCGTCCACCTCGGCGCGATGCCGTTCTCCGTGCGCGCGGCCATCGACCGGTATCCGCCGGAGACGCTGGACCCGGGCGACTCCGTCCTCCTCAACGACCCGTTCCGCGGCGGGGCGCATCTCCCGGACCTGACCCTCGTCTCGCCGGTGTTCCGCGACGGCGACGTCGTCGCGTACGCGGCCAACCGCGCGCACCACGCCGATATCGGCGGCGCCCGCGCGGGGAGCGTCGCCGCCGACTCCACCGAGATATACCAAGAGGGGCTTCGGATTCCGCCGGTGAAGTTCGCCGAGGGCGGCGAGACGAACGAGGACGTCCTCGACATCATCCTCGCGAACGTGCGGACGCCCGAGGAACGACGCGGCGACCTGCGGGCCCAAGAGGCCGCAAACGCCACCGGGCGGCGGCGGTTCTCCGACCTCGCGGCGGACCACGGCGACGAACTCGACGCGACGCTGGACGCCGTCAAAGACTACTCCGAACGGCGGATGCGCGCGGAGATAGCGGAGTTACCCGACGGAACGTACGAGTTCTCCGACGTACTCGACGACGACGGGCGCGGAAACGAGACCCTACCCGTCGAGGTGGCGGTCACCGTCTCCGACGACGAAGTCGTCGTTGACTTCGAGGGTACCGCGGCACAGACCGAGGGGCCCGTAAACGCCGTCTTCGCCGTCACCGCGTCGGCGACGTACTACGCCGTGCGGTGCGTGACCGACCCGGATATCCCGCCGAATCACGGCTGTTACCGACCGGTGACGGTCGACGCCCCCGAGGGAACCATCGTGAACCCGACGCCGCCCGCGGCGGTCGTCGGCGGGAACTTAGAGACGAGTCAACGGGTGACCGACGCCGTCCTCGGCGCGTTCGGCGGCGTCGTCCCCGACCGGGTGGTCGCGGGGTCCCAAGGGACGATGAACAACGTCACCTTCGGCGGGACGGACCCCCGAGACGGCAGTCCGTACGCGTTCTACGAGACGCAGGGCGGCGGGTTCGGTGGACGCGCCGGGAGAGACGGCGTCGACGCCGTCCACGTCCACATGTCGAACACGATGAACACGCCCGCGGAGGTGTTGGAGACGGCGTACCCCCTCCGGATCGAACGGTACGAACTCCGCCCTGACTCCGGCGGCGCGGGCGAGTTCCGCGGCGGTCTGGGACTTCGGCGCGACATCCGCGTTCGCGACCACGAGGCGACGTTCAGCCTCCTCGCCGACCGGCGGACGAACGCCCCGTACGGACTCGACGGCGGCGACGACGGGAGTCCGGGTCTGGACGCTCTCGTCGACGACGACGGGGCGGTTCGAGAGCGACTTCCCGCGAAGACGACCCGGTCGCTCCCGTCCGGAAGCGTCGTTAGCATCCGAACGCCGGGCGCAGGCGGATACGGCGCGCCCGAAGACAGAACCCCAGAAGCACTCGGCCGGGACCTTCGTCTCGGGAAAGTGACAGAGGCGGCGGCGCGCGCGGACTACGGCGACGCTCTCGTCTCCGCCGCGTTGGACACCGTCGAACGGACGGACGACCCGTACGACGCCGATTAGGGGTCGTTTTCGAGATTAAACCGGCCGTTCTACCGCTCGAAATACTCTGTTCTGCGTGAAAGGTCAACGAGTTGAATACAGACGAGATTCTGAAATGACATCATGTGTGACCGCTCGGACGATTCCTCCGACGCTCTCGACGAACTACCCGACGTGGACGCTCTCGATTGGACCGCAGTCCAGAGTCTGTTGGCGGCGGACGCGGAGACGACCCGAGCGCTCCAGTCGTACCTCGCCCGCGTCCACTACCGCGACGACGGAGCGACCGACCTCTCGTCGGTGAAGCGGCATCTGCGCGAGGCCATCGACCGACACGAGTCCATCGCCGAAGAGTTAGAGTTCGCACTCGCCGCCGTCGACGAACGGGAGCGAGTCGACTGACCGTCCTCGACCCGTTTCGAATTTCTCGCTTCGGCCGCCTTCATCCGCGTTCATCGATTTTGACCGCCGTTCATGACACTCAGATAAGCAGGGTCTATTTACCCTCGGCCCCGGATTGTTTGCCCGTATGAAGCTGGCGGTGCCTACGGATTTCGACATCTTAGAGGCCCTCTCCGACGGGCGACGAAACACGGCCGTCAACCTCTCTTACGTGCTCGACAAAAATCGGTCGTACATCAACACGCGCCTCCCGATCCTCGCGGACTACGAACTGGTCGAACGCGTCGGTCCGGCACCGAACTCCGGGCTGTACGAGATAACCGAGAAGGGCCGAACGGTGGTCGAACTGCGCGAAAAGTACCGAACCGAGGGCGTCGACTTCGACGCACTCGTCGCCGAACGACTCACAGAGCGAACGGAGTAGCCTCGGTCGGGCGACATCGTCCGCCTGCGACGCCCGCCGCCAGCCACACCGCGGTTCGTCGACGATTCTCTACTGACGGTATCTGCTACGCGTATTCGGCCGCCGCGGCGACGGCGTCGTCCCGCGACTTTTTGGGGTGGCAGTTCGACTACCCGATATGGTAGACGACACCGAGCGAGAACTCTCGTTGGGCGTTCCCCAGCAGATACTCGACTCGCTCCCCGAGGACGGCGGCAGCGCGAAAGCGGATATGAAGCGAGCAGTCGAAGGCCTCGAATCGCGACTGAACCAACTGCTCGTGAGCGCCGAAAGCGACGCGCAGGCGGCGGGTCACGTCGTCGACTTCGTCGAACATCTCGAAGACCGAATGGAGACGTACGACGAGTTCGTCCCCGAACTCCGCGCGTGGGGACAGTCGCCGATATACGCCATCGCGTGGCGCAACCTGCAGGCCGATCTCGTCATGCAGATTCACGAACACGAGTGGCTGGCAGAACACATAGACCGGGAGCGAAACTACCGCCTCGTCGAAGACGGCATCCGGTTCGGAAAGCGCTGACGACGCGCGGGCGCGCACCTTTTTGCCCGCAGAGACATACCGCCACGTATGGATGTGGAGTTACGGTTCTTCGCGACGTTTCGCGAGGCCGTCGGGTCGAAGACGATCGAACGCGAGTACGCCGAGGACGCCACCGTCGGCGACGCCCTCCGCGCTCTCGAAACGGAGTTCGACGGCCTCTCGGGGCAGTTGCTCGAAGACGGACGCGTCCGTTCGCAGGTGAACGTGCTCCGGAACGGACGAGACGTCGAGTACCAAGACGGGTTGGAGACGCGGTTCGACCCGGGCGACACGCTCAGCGTGTTTCCGCCCGTCGCGGGGGGGTAGCCGTGTCCGACGACGCGACGAGGGTCACGCGCGAGAAGTCGTTTCGAGGCATCTCCAAGCGACTCGCCAGACACTACCTCGGAAACCTCGGCGGCAGAGAGGCAGACGAAGACACCGTCGTCGCCGACGACTGGCGGGCGACGCTCGCCACCGAGAAGGTGTCCATCGGACCGACGATGTCGCTCACCGAGGTGACAGTGTCGTTCGAGGGCGACCCCGAGGTGCTGGACGAACTCGTCGACCGCTTCTCGCAGAAGGCGATGCGCGCCGGAGGGTAATCGTGAGCGAGGATGTCACAGAGCGGTCGGGCGACCTGCCCCTCGACGGCGACGTTCTCGTCCTCGCGGGGGCGAAAGCCAGCGTCTCTCCCGACAGACTCCCCGAACTCGTCCGCCGGGCGCAGCGACGTCTCGTTTCTCGTCTCGACGAGTACGAACGCGCCTACGAAACCGTCTACGACGACGGCGAACGCGTCGTCTTTCTCGTCTCCACCGACTTCTGGACGGAGGTGGGTGCGGAACTCGACTTGGAGTCCCGCGAGGCGGACGCACTCAGGCGCGCCCACGGTCAACAACTGCGGCGAATCGGGTCGAAGACCGATCGGAGAGAGGAGTTCGTCACGGCACTCGAAATCCGCGAGGCTCTCGTCGTCGGTCGCGACTCGACGTAGGGCCCGCCGAGAGAACGTCCCGACGGCGCGGCGGCGTCGCCTTCGAAACGGTATCTGTTTGTGTGACCGCGGTCGAGTCACCACTCCATGACCCTCCCCGTCCCGCCGGAGGTCCGCCGCGGCGTCCGCGACGCCGCGCCCATAGCGTTGGGACTCGTGCCGTTCGGTCTCGTCTCGGGCGTGGCCGCCGTCGAGGCCGGTCTCACGTTTTCGCAGGCCGTGGGACTCTCCGTCTTCGTCTTCGCGGGCACCTCCCAGTTGGCCGCTATCGACCTCCTCGGCAGAAACGCCGAACTCGCCGTCGTCTTCGTCACGGCACTCGTCATCAACCTCCGGATGTCGATGTACTCGGCGTCCATCGCCCCGTACTTCCGGTCGTTCCGCAGTCGGTGGAAGGCGCTCTGTTCGTACGTGCTGACGGACCAAGCGTACGCTCTCGCTATCGCTCGATACGCGAACGACGAACTCGACTCCGACGCGCGCCGCCGGTACTTCGTCGGCGCGGGGTTTTTCATCTGGAGCGTCTGGCAGGTGTGCACCGTCGCGGGCGTCCTCCTCGGGACGGGCGTCCCCGCCTCGTGGGGGCTCGAGTTCGCCGTTCCGCTCGTCTTTCTCGGCCTCTTGGTTCCCGTCGTCTCGAACCCGCCTGCGGTGTCCGCGGCGGCAGTCGGAGGGTCCGTCGCCGTCGTCGGCGACGCTCTGTCCCTCCCGTTCAATCTCGGTCTGATGGTCGGCGCCGCTGCGGGCGTCGTCGCCGGCGTGGTCACCGAAACACTCACCGGCGGCGTCTCGGACGCTGACCCCACGGAGGTGGAGTCCTGATGCCGACGGAGTACGGACCGCTCTCCATCTGGGCCGTCATCCTCGCCGCCGGCGTCGCGACGTTCGCCATCCGGGGGTCGTTCGTCTACCTGTTCGGTCGAATCGACGAGGTACCCGAACCGGCCATGCGCGCACTCCGATATGTCCCGCCCGCGGTGTTCGCCGCCCTCGTCGCGCCCTCTCTTGTCATCGTCGACGGTTCCGTCGCCGTCACGCCCGGAAACGAGCGTCTCGTCGCGGGCGTCGTCGCCGCCGTCGCGACGTGGTACGTAAAAGAGAGCATCCTCGTCACCATCTCCGTCGGGATGGCGACGCTTTGGCTTCTGCGGTTCGTCGTCTGACGGCGTCGCCGGACGCGACGCTCAGCAGCGGGAAAGCGCGAAAAAAGTCCGTGCGAGTCGGTCAGTCGTCCGTGGCGGCCGTCCCGCCGTCTCGGTCAGTCGTCCGTGGCGGCCGTCCCGCCGTCTCGGTCAGTCGTCCGTGGCGGCCACCTCGCCGCCTCGGTCAGTCGTCCGCGGGTGTCGCGCCGCCACTGCCGCGCGAGACGCCGGTTCCGGGGCCGATGTCGATGCCGAGTTCTTCGAGGCGTTCGTCCGGAACGACGCCGTCGACCCACCCGCGTCGCTCGTAGTACTCTTCTTTCATCTGGTCGAGTTCGCACAGTTGGCCCTCGGAGGCCCCCTGTCCGGGCATGGCGTTGTCGCCCTCGACGAACCGGTTCGGAAGCGAGTCGTCGGACCCGTCGAAGCCCGCGAGGTTGTTGTAGTAGCGTTCGAGCGTGTAGATGCGGTCGCCCGTCTCCATCAGTTCGTCTTCGGTCACGTCACGGCCGGTCATGCCGTTGTACTGGTTGACGTACTCCTCTATGCCCTCCGCGAAGGCGTTGAACTTGCAGATGTCGAAACTGTCGGAGATGGCGTGCATGTCCTGGAAGAGGGCGCACAGTTCGCCTTTGCCCTCCCACTCGTAGGGATCGACTTTCTCCGGGATGCCGAGAATCTCCGCGGACGGCGTGTAACCGCGAAGGTGACACGCCCCGCGGTTCGAGGTGGCGTAGCCGATGCCCATCCCCTTCATGCAACGGGGGTCGTAGGCGGCGATGGTCTGGCCCTTGACGTCCAACCGGTTGTCGTGGGCGTCGTGTCGTTCCGCGATGCGTCGCGCGCCCTCCGCGAGGAGGTCGCCGAGTTCGGTTTCGCGGTGGGCGATGTCCTCTATCACGTCCATCATGTGGTCCACGTCGCCCCACTCTATCCCTTCGCCCAAGTCGTCGAGTTTGCCCTCCTCGGTCATCTCCATCGCCATCGCGATCATGTTGCCCGCCTCGATGGTGTCGATGCCGAGGTCGTTGCACATGTCGATCATGACCGCTATCTTGTCGCGGTCGTCGTTCATCGAGTTCGGACCGAGGGCGTACGCCGACTCGTACTCGTAGGACTCGCCGCGGACGTTCAGTTCCTCACCCTTGCGTTCGATGGTGACTTCGGTCTCTTTCTTACAGGCGACCGGACAGGAGTGACACGTCGGTTCGTCAACGAGGATGTTCTCGCGGACGTTCTCCCCGGAGACGCCCTCCGGGTCTACGTTCACGTCGTCGGGCATCGCCTCGGCCTCGCTGTGACCGGAGGTGAACTTCCCGTTGCGGACCGGGAGTCCGTCCATCTCCTCGGTCAGGTTCATCAGGACGTTCGTACCGTAAAGCGAGAGGCCGCCCTCGTTGGGGGCAGTGACGTCGGACTCGGTGATGAGTTGCATCGCCTGCTGGTAGCCTTCGGTGAACGTCTCGGCGTCCGCGGGCTTTGGCATCTTCGTTCCCGACTTGATGACGATGGCCTTGAGGTTCTTCGACCCCATGACGCCGCCCGTGCCGCCGCGTCCGGAGGCTCTGTCGTCTTCGTTTATGATGCAGGCGTAGCGGACCTGATTCTCGCCGCCGGGACCGATGGCCATCATGCTCATGTTCTTGCCGTACGACCCCTCGTGGTCCTCTTCGAGTCGGTCTCGCGTCTCGTGGATGCCTTTCCCCCACAGATGCGAGGCGTCGTGGAGTTCGACTTCGCCGTCTTCGACGACGGCGTAGACGGGTTCGTCCGCCCGCCCCTCGAACAGGAGGCCGTCGAAGCCCGACCACTTGAGTCGCGCCCCGGACCACCCGCCGTGGTGCGAGTCCGTCACCGTCCCCGTCAGGGGCGATTTCGTACAGACGGCGATGCGACCGCTCATCGGAGCCTGTGTCCCCGTCAGCGGGCCGTTCATGAACGCGAGGAGGTTGTCCGGCCCCAACGGGTCAACCTCCGGCCCCTGATCGAACACGTACTTGACGCCGAGCCCTCGCGCCCCGATGTACTTTTTCGCGTCCTCGTCGTCGATGCCCTCGTAGCGCACGTCCCCCGTCGAGAGGTCCACTCGCGCCACGTGGTCCTGGAATCCACCTAATTCTGTCATTGTTATTATTCAGGGTTAACTACGACCTGTGCCCTGTTAGTCGTTATTACGACGGGGTAACCGCGAGCGGTTACGTAAGTCGCCCGTCCGGTCGACGCCGTAAGGACCGTCGACGCCGAGTCGAACGACGAGTCGCGGCGTGGTCTCCATCCGCCAGACGAGCGACGTCGTCTCGTCGTCTGTCGTCTCTACTACGACGTGCGTCTCGCCCGAGTGCTGCGGCACCGGAAGCGAAATCGTCGTCGCCGCAGGGATGCGGTACCGGTAGTCGAGAATCCGCGGTGTCCGCCCGACTCGGACGTAGGACCACCGCGTCTCGTCCGTCTCGTTTCGGAGTCGTATCTCGCAGTCCGCCCGGCGGCCCCGCGGGTCGAACCCGCCTCTCGGATAGCCCCGCGCCGTCCCACCTCGCGAGAGGGGGTCGCAGTCGGGCGCGCATCTGACCAGTTGCGTCGCGGTCACGCCGTCGTCGGTTACGCTCACCGCCGCGTCACCGACGGGCCCCGTCGCGTCCCACTCGAACGCCGTCCGCGCCCCCTCGGCCGTCTCGACGACGACGCGGTATCGCCCCGACTGTCGGACCGCCGCGGGGAACCGACTGCCGGTGTCGGCGGGGAGGCGCCTGCTCTCTGCGAACACCGTCTCACCCGCGTCCGTTTCGACGACGACGGTCACGTATCGGGGTCGCCCCTCGTTCGAGACGCGGACTCCGCGGGCCTCGTCCTCGCCGCCGTCCTCGACGGGACCGTCGGTCGGAGTCTCCGGTTCCGCCGTCGCTCTCTCGGCCGACTCGGCCTCTTTCGGCCCCGCGTTCCCCGTCGTCGTCGCGTCGTCCGGCGTCGCGAGGCCTCCGCACCCCGAGACGGCGACGCTACCTCCCCGACGACGGACGCGAGGAGTCGTCTGCGCGTGAGTCGCACGTCTCGATATCGGGCCGTCGGCGGGAAAAGTTAGCGTCGCGACGACGAGACTGATACGTCGCCCGTGGCGTCGACGACGACGGTCAGGGGTCCGTGCGGGGGACACGACCACCAGTCGGTCCAAGAGGGGTCACCGTCGTCCACCGCCACTCGCAGGCGGTACTGTCCCGAGGCGCTGACGGGCGAGACGCTCCGCCGGTCGTTCGGTTCGAGCGTCGTGCTAGCGTCGAACAGTTGCTCGTCCTCGTCGGGCGAGTAGACGCCGACGTTCATCTCGTGGTCGACGTCGTCCGCGTTGACGAGGACGAGTTCGCTGTTGGCCGGACCGCACCCCACCGTCGCGGCCGGAAGCGTGACCACGAGCGTCGGTTGTTCCGGCACGCGCCAGTCGGTCACCGTCTCCCCGCCGCCGTGTTCCACGCCGACGGAGTACGCCCCGGAACGGAACGTCACCGGCAGTTCGACCCGCGTCCGTTCGGGCAGTTCGTACGATGCGTCGAGCACCGTCTCCCCGCCGAGCGAGACGCTCACCGCCACGTCCGTCGCCGCCGCCGCGGCGTTCTGCACCGCGACGCTCGCCGCCGCGTACCACCGGCCGCGACCGTCGCCCAGGAGAGGCGAGTCGGCCGCCGTCTCCGACGTCGAGAGCGAGCAGTCGGCCCTGCAGCGAACAGTTCGCCAGAACGACGCGCCGTCGGGGCCGAGCGTCACCGACAGTCCGTCGAGTCGTTCGTCGATGCTCCACTCGAACGTCTCTCGCGGACTCTCGGCGGGTTCGACGACGACGCCGTACGCCTCCGCGGAGTCGAGAGTCAGATCGAAATGCCTCCGTTCGCCGGGGAACAGGTCGAAACTCCGGACGAACGGCGTCTCCCCGGTCTCCGGTCCGTCGCTCGCCCCGCCCGGCGCTTCGACGACGACGGTGAGATACGTCTCGTCGGGGGTCGGATTCCCGACGGACAGTCGCTGGTCGAGTCTGGACGAGGCCTCCCCGCCCGCGTTCGTCGTTCGGGACGGTTCGACCAGCGTCGTCTCGGATCTCCGGCCCGTCGTCGGCGTCGACCGTTCCTCGCTCGACTCGTTGCATCCGGCCACGGCCGCAGTCCCGACCCCCGAGACCGACGCGAGGAGCGACCGACGCGTGAGGCGCAGACGCCCGCCGTCTCGTCGCATCCGTCTCCACAGTCGGTCTCTGTCGGGATATATCCACGGCGCGTTCGTCGGGGGCGTCACCGGACGAGATGCGTCACCGGACGAGATACACGTCCACGCCGTCGCGGGCGCGTACGAGGAGTCGGCCCCGCCGCGCGACGACGAACGTGCGCGTCACGGTGGCGTTTCCGACGACTCGCACGTCGTAGACGCCGGGTTCCGAGAGGAAGTCAGCCACCCGCGTCGTCTCTCCGCGGTCCAACTCGACCGTCTCCGCGGCGACTCGTTCTCCGTCTCTGTAGGCTTCGACCGTCACGTCTCGACGGCCGCGTTCGTTCCGAACCGTCAGGTCCGCGCCCGCGGCGGGCCACGCGTCGACGCGGACCCCCCGCCCGTCGAACGCCAGCGGAATCTCCGCGCTCCGCGCGTCGTCCCACGCCGCGCGCCACGTCCGGTCGGCGGCCGTGACCGCGAGTGCGAACCGCCTCAGTGGCGGCACGACGGGCAGGCGGAGTTCCGTTCCCGGGTGCGGCCGGTACCGGTAGTCCAACACCCGACGGCCGTCTACCTCGAACTCGACTTCGACCGGACGCGCCTCGTCGCCGACGTTCGCGATACTCACCGCATACCCCGTCGATGCCTCCCGTCTCGGCCACGGTGAGTCGCCGAACCGCTCGAACTCGCCGTCCACCGAGACGGGACCGCACTCGGGCGAACACCGCACGCTCTGTCGGACCCGTATCTCCTCGCCGACGGTCACTTCGGCATCGCCGTGAACGGTATCGACGCGAACCGTCCCGCGCGCCGCCGCCCCGTCGGCCGTCTCGACGGCCACGTCGTACTCGCCGAATCGGGGAACTACGGCCGAGTACCGCCGCGTCTGTCCGGTTCCGTCGGGCGCGTACGACTCGCTCTCGGCGAACAACTCCTCCCCGCCGTCTTCGACGACGACGGTGACGTACCGCGCGGACGGAGAGACGTTCTCGACCACCACGCCTACCGCGCGTCCGGCGTCTCCGCTCCGCGTCGTGGTCGTCTCCGTCGTCCGGTCCGCCGTCTCGTCGGGCCGGGACCGGAACGCGTCGCACCCCGAAACAGAGAGGCTCCCGGCGGCGGCGACTGACGCGAGGAGGCGTCGCCGAGTTCGCACGGCCGTCGTTCGAAGCCGAGGGACGTGAATCCACCCCCCGAATCGCCCGGGCGTAGACGAAGCGGATTTACGGACTCACCGGGTACGAGAGTACAATGAGTAAGCCGAGCCCCGAAGTGTACGAACGGGGGAAGGGCATGGACGCCCACAATCAGGTGATGCGCGAGATACGGTCGCGCAAGGACAAGACGTACGACCCGCACGAACCGACGCGCGTCTGGATAGACGAGGACAACACGCCGGACGGCGTCAAACAGTCGCTCACTATCATCCTCAACACCGGCGGCTGTCGGTGGGCGCGCGCCGGAGGGTGTACGATGTGCGGGTACGTCGCCGAGTCCGTCGAGGGTGGCAGCGTCGCCCACGAGGCGCTGATGGACCAGATTCGGGTCTGTCTCGACCACGAGGAGGAGAACGCCGAGGGGCCGTCCGAACTGATCAAAATCTACACCTCGGGGTCGTTCCTCGACGAACGCGAAGTCGGCGCGGAGACGCGCGCGGCCATCGGCGAGGCGTTCGCCGACAGAGAGCGAATCGTCGTCGAGTCGCTTCCGGACTTCGTCGAACGCGAGAAACTCGAAGACTTCACCGGCGTCGGCTTGGAGACGGACGTGGCCGTCGGTTTGGAGACGGCGACGGACCGAGTGCGCCACGACTGCGTGAACAAGTACTTCGACTTCTCGGACTTCGAGGACGCCTGCGAGGAGGCCGCCGCCGCCGCCGCGGGCGTGAAGGCGTACCTCCTGATGAAGCCGCCGTTCCTCTCGGAGTCGGAAGCTCTCGAAGACATGAAATCCTCGGTCCGTCGCTGTGCGGCGGTGGAGAACTGCCACACCGTCTCGATGAACCCGACGAACGTCCAGAGTTACACGATGGTCGACGAACTCTTCTTCAACGGCGGCTACCGCCCGCCGTGGCTCTGGTCGGTCGCGGAGGTGCTCGAATCGACCGCCGACGTCGACGCCATCGTCGTTTCGGACCCCGTCGGCCACGGGTCGGACCGCGGCCCGCACAACTGCGGTGACTGCGACGATATCGTCCAGAAGGCCATCAAGGACTTCGACCTGCGGCAGGACCCCTCGGTGTTCGAGCAGGTGTCCTGCGACTGCGAGGACACGTGGGCCGTCGTCCTCGAAGAGGAGACGAGTTACTCGATGCCGTTGACGCGGTGAGTTAAGCCGCCCCGAATTACGGTAGTTGACCACTACCGCGCGCGAAGGCGGCGCGTAGTCTTGTTCTCCCCCCTCGTTCGTCTCGACGGGCGCGACGCAACGTATCGTTCCCCGCACGATGCGTCGTCGGCCCTTTCACAACGATGTACACGTACAACACGGTTTACTACGACGACGGGTGGTTCGAGATATCCGCAGAAGAGAACGCCGACGCGTGGATCGCAACCAGTTCGCCGCGAGAGATAACCCCCTGACGAGGGGACGAGGCGTCCGCCTTACGCGTCTTCGAAACCGCGGAGGACGCCCTGACCGTCGGTGCTTCCCCCCAGGTCGGGAAGAGACGCGCGCTCTGGGTGCGGCATCAGCACGGCGACGGTGTCGCGTTCGCCGAGGATGCCCGCCACGTTGCCGCGAGAGCCGTTCGGATTCGCCGCTTCGGTGACGTTGCCGTCGGCGTCGCAGTAGCGAAAGAGGACGCGGTCGTCGGCTTCCAGCGTCTCGTAGCGGTCGTCGCTCGTCTCGAAGCGACCTTCGCCGTGCGCGATGGGCAGTTCTATCACGTCGCCCTCCTCGTACGCCGCGGTCCACGGCGTGTCGGCGTTCTCGACGCGGAGGAAGACGGGTTCACACTGGAAGCGGGCGCTCTCGTTCGTGGTGAACGCGCCGTCGGTGAGACCGGACTCGGAGCCTATCTGCGCGCCGTTGCAGACGCCGAGAACGGGGACGCCGTCGTCCGCGGCCGCCCGGACTTCCTCCATGATCGGCGACCGCGCCGCCATCGCACCCGCGCGGAGGTAGTCGCCGTAGGAGAACCCGCCGGGGAGGACGATACCGGTCACGTCGTCCGGGAGGCCGTCCTCGTGCCACGCGCGTTCGGCGTCGATGCCGAGATGCGAGAGGGCGGCCACGGCGTCTCTGTCGCAGTTCGACCCGCCGAACTGGACGACAGCCACCGTCATCGGGACGCACCTCCGTGGGCGGCCTCGACGGTGACTGTCGAGGAAGCCACCGTCATCGGGACGCACCTCCGCGGAGAGATTCGACCGCTCGGACCGGAATACTGACGGACATCTACGCTTCCGCCACCTCGACCTCGTAGTCGTGAATCGTGGGGTTCGCCAGCAGTCGCTCCGCCATCTCGTCGGCGCGGTCGGCCGCCTCGTCCGCCGAGGGAGCGTCGAGGTCGACTTCGAACTGGTCCGCCGAACGGAGCGTCTCCAACTCGAAGCCGAGTCGCTCCAGCGCGCGCTTCGTGGTTTCGGCCTCCGGGTCGAGGACGCCTCGCTTCAGGCGGACCGTCACCGTCGCGGTGTAGGTCGTCATCGAGTAGTGGTGCGCGGTCATGGGCAAAAGACGTTTTGGACCGTCTCCGATATACACGAACGTGCGTTTTCGTCTCGAAGCGCGCTTTTCACTCGTTCGGTGTCGCGGGGCTGTACTGTCCGCCGTACGGTGGCGAGACGGGCGGAGATGGACACCCTTTTGCGTTCGCACACCCTCGAACCGTCGATGACTCCGTTCGAAAGCAGTTGGAGGTGGGACCGATGACCGACCTGACCGAGATTACCGTCATCGGAGACGACAAGACTGGACTCATCGCGAACGTCACCACCCTGCTGTTCGAGCGCGGAATCAACGTCGAGGACCTGGACCAGGCGGTGCGAGACGGCATCTTCCGGATGACGCTCCACGCGGACACCTCGGAGATGGTCTGCACGCGAGAGACGCTCCGCGAGACGCTCTCGGAACTCGGCGACGAACTCGGCGTCGACGTGCAGGTGCGCTTTCCCTCGGACCGCGAGACCAAACAGATCGCCGTCCTCACGACCAAAGAGTCGCACTGTCTCGAAGCCATGTTCGAGGCGTGGACGAACGGCGAACTCGGCGCGGACATCTCCGTCGTCGTCGGCAACCGCGACTCCCTCGAACCCCTCGCCTCGCAGTACGACGTGCCGTTCCACGACATCGGCGACGAGAAGGGAACGCCCGACGAGGACGAACTGCTCGACATCCTCGAACAGTACGACGTCGACCTGATAGTGCTCGCGCGGTACATGCGAATCCTCGGACCGAACGTCGTGTTCCGCTACGAGGACCGCATCATCAACATCCACCCCTCGCTTTTGCCCGCCTTCCCCGGCGCGGCCGCCTACCGGCAGGCCAAAGAGGAGGGCGTCCGCATCGCGGGCGTCACCGCCCACTACGTGACGACGGATTTGGACCAAGGCCCCATCATCACCCAACGGGCGTTCGACGTGCCGGACGACGCGAGCGTCGAGGAGATAAAGCGACTCGGCCAACCGCTGGAAGCGGACGCGCTCATCGAAGCGGTTCGGCTCCACCTCGACGACGCTGTCAGCGTCCACCGCGGGCGGACCAGTATCCGCGAGGAGGCCGACGCGTCGGGCTACCAACTCGGGACGACGCCGGAAGCCCGCGAGGCGAACCCGGACCGACCCGTCGACGGACTCGGCGACGCACTCGCCGACGCGTCCGAGGCGGGCGAGACGGCGGCCGACGGAGCGACGCCCGACCCCTCGGACGACTGATTTTCAGGGGCCGAAGCGGTCGAATCCGCCCTGCCACCTTTCGACGCGCTCCCCGGTTCGACTTCCGAAGTAGAGCGCACCCTCGGCGAGCGATGGCGCACTCGTCACCGTCCGGTCCAGCGACCGACGCCACCGCTCGGTCCCTTCGACCCCGACTTCGTAGACGGTCCCTTCCCGCGTGACGCCGTAGACACCGTCGGCGGCGACGACGGGCGCGTAGTGGCGTTCGTCGGCGGGACCGGCGGTCCACGCCGTCTCGCCCGTCTCGCGGTCGAACGCGCGGAGCGGTGCGTTCGCCCCACCGACGAGGACGACTCCGTCGGCGAGGACGGGTTGCTCGTACCGGGAGCGGTCGCCGTCTGCGGCCCGCGCCCGCGTCCACTGCACGCTCCCATCGGCCGTCGAAACCGCCGAGAGAGCGCCCTCGTCGTCCACCGAGAAACACCGTCTCTCCCCTACCGCCGCGGGGTCGTGGGTCGGGGCTACGTCCGCTTCCCACCGGACGCTCCCGTCGGCGGCGTCGAGACAAAACAGGCCGCCGCCGTTCTCGGCGTACCCGTTCGAGGCGACGACGCGGCCCGCCGTCGCCGAACACGTCTGTACGGCGGGCATCTCCTCGTCCGTCCGCCACAGACGCTCGCCGGTCGCGGCGTCGAGTGCGAGGAACCGACGGCCGCCGACGTAGACGCGCCCGTCGCGGACGGCGGGCGAGACGTGAGGGAAACCGTAGCCGCGCCGGTAGCGCCAGTTCACTACGCCCGTCTCGGCGTCGACGGCGCGAGTCAGGTTGCTCTCCTCTACGAACACGGTGTTTCCGACGGCCGTCGGCACTCCCACGTCCGGTTCGGTGCGGAGACGCCACCGTTCCGACCCCTCGCGGTCCACCGCGACGACGCCCGAGAACAGTTCGTCGTCTCGGTCGTTTTCCCGCCACCGCCGGACGACGAACAGGAGGACGTCCGAACCGACGACGACCTGACGGTCGGGGAACCGATTCGCTTCGGTCAGGCGCGTCACTCGCGCGTTCGCGTCCGGTCCGGTCCCGGCGACCGACGCTGTCCGGCGGGCGTCGTGACCCAGCGTCGGCCAGGGGCCGTCGTCGCCCGACAGGTCGGCGTCTCGTTCGTGCGTGCGTGGGACGTAGCGGTCGCGCAGGCCGAGACAGCCCGCGGTCCCGAAAGCGGCGGCGCTTCCGACGGCGGCGAGGGCGCGGCGGCGGGATAGCGGACACACGAACACACGCTCGAATAACGGAGTGAAAGCTCTTCTGTCACGTCGTCGCCACGCATTTGCCGAGCGAACGGCTAGACCCTGTCGTGAACTCCGGACTCCGCCGACTCGCGTTCGTCCTCTACGGCGGATGGCTGTTCGTCACCGTACTACTCGTCGGCGCGCACGCCAGTTTCGCCCCCAGACTCGACGTTCTGCCGTGGACGGCCCTCGCCGGTGCGGGCGTTCTCACCGTCGTCGGTGCCGCCGGACTGGGCGAGAGAGCGGTCCGCCTCGTCCAGTCGTGGGTCGAGTAGCGTCTCAGAGGCTTCGGACGCGTTCGACGGCGTCGGCGATGTCTGGCGCGTCGAACCACTCCGCGCCCGTGTAGGCGTTCGTCCCGGCGGCGTACATCTCCGAAACCGCGTCGAGGACGTCCGCCGGCAAGGGGTCGGGGTCGCGTTCGCAGAGCGACCGCCAGTCGGCGACGCCCTCGGCGTCGGCGCGCGACTTCGCCTCGGAGACGGCTTCGACCCACTCGGGGTCCGCGCGCTTGTAGTACTGGCGGACGACCTCTTTCGACACCTCCTGACCGTCGTAGGAAAAGCGGTTCTCGTCGAATGTTCCGACCACGTCCGCGACTTTGATCGTCCCCTCGTGGTACAGACACTCTATCTTCCCGTCTTCGTGGACGAACCCGCCGCGTTCCGCGCGGCCGTTGAGGATGTGGTTGACGGCGAGAGCGAGTTCTTCGAGTCGGTCGACGTCGGCGGCACCGGCGATTCGGTCCGCCTCCTCGCGGTCCAGATAGCGGTCTCTCTCTTCGTACTTGGTGGAGAACTCGACGACCGGTTCGGGGAGTTCGACCGCCTCGTCGGGCCATTCGGTCGAATCGAGGCCGTACTCTCGGGGCGACCCTCGCGTGCGGAGACTCGACCCGACGGGGACGGTGTTGCGGAAGACGATTTCGAGCGGAATCAGGTAGTTCTCGCCCGCCGCCTCGCGGTAGGCGTCGTAGTCGTACGCACCGTCTCCGAGGAACGGCAGGTCGGGCACCTGCGTGAGTTCGATAGCCATCTCCGTCGGCGGCCGCTTGCACTCGCCGAGTTCTCTCACCTCGCCGTCTTCGATTACGCCCACGTAGTGCGTCGGAACGTGGTTCACGTCGAGGAGTTCGAAGTTGTGCGCGCCCATCGTACAGAGGGACGCGCCCTTCCCACCGACGTGGTCGGGCATCTCTCCCCAGTCGAACACGGAGTACTGGTCGGTGAAGACGAACCGCCCCCGTCCGAGTTCGTCGGGCGTCGGCGTCTCCTCGACTCGGAACTCCTTCACGCTGGTCATGCGCGTCGGTGGTTCCCCATCGCACAAGTAAGCTTCCACTTCCGTGCTCACCAACCCCGTTAACGATGGATTTTATATGCACGTTCGTGGTTATGGGGTCGTTAAACGGGCGGCGCGACGTTTTTCATCTAGGACTCTCTACGGGTAGTATGGATGATGAGTTAGCCGAGGTTGCGGACGCGTTGGCGGCCGCCGACAGTGCGGCCGTGATGACGGGTGCGGGTGTTAGCACGGCGTCTGGCATCCCCTCGTTCCGCGGAGAAGACGGCATCTGGAACGACGAGTTCGACCCGGACGACGTCGGCATCGACCGATTCAGAGCCGACCCGGACGGCTTCTGGCGGGACCGACTCCAGTTACACGAACGGATGTACGCCGACGACCCGGAACCGAACGCGGCGCACGACGCACTCGTCCGACTCGAAGAACGGGGCGTCATAGACGCCGTCGTGACGCAGAACACCGACGGCTTGCACGACGACGCGGGCACCGGACGCCTCATCGAACTCCACGGCAACGCCTCGCGGGCGGCCTGCGTCTCGTGCGACGCGACGGTGCCCGCCGAGGAGGCGTTCGAGGCGGTTCGGGCGGACGAGACGCCGCGGTGTCCCGCCTGCGACGGCCTCATGAAGCCGGACGTGGTGCTGTTCGGCGAGGAACTCCCCTACCACCCGTTCGACGCCGCGCGTCGGATGGCCCGCGAGAGCGACCTGTTTATCGTCGTCGGGTCGTCTCTGACCGTAGACCCCGCCGCGTCGCTTCCCGAGGAAGCGTCGCGGTTCGGCGGCGAACTCGCCGTCGTCAACCTCGGAGCGACCGAAAAAGACCGACTCGCCCACCACGTCGTCCGCGACGACGCGACGACGGCGCTTCCGGCACTCGCCGAGATGGTCGAAGCGAGACTGGCCGCAAAGCGGTCGGCCTGAGACCGGTCGACGTTCGTCCGCGGCCGACCCGACCCCACCGCCAGCGACGCGTCTCGTCTCTCACGCGGACGAGCGCTCTCTGTCGGCCTCCTCGCCGGGTGCGTCTCTCGCCCGCGGCGGTTCGCCGCCGTCCGTCTCCTCGCGGAGGTAGACGCCGACGTATCCGCCGAGCGCAGAAAGCCCCGCCGAGAGCAGAAGCGTCACCGAGACGGAGATGCCCAAGAGTGCGACGAAAAGCAGCGTCCCGGCGAAGGCGTTCTCTATGACGGTGAACAGTCCGAGTCCGGCGAACACCAGGGTCAGAACCGCCACGATGGGGACGGCGGCGATGGCTCCCGAGACGGCGCCGACTTTCACGCCCTCCTCGCGGGTTCCGCGGTAGAGATAGCCCGCGACGCCCCCGCCGAGGACGGGCGAGAACGGGACGAACGACGCGACGATGCTGACGAGTGCGCCGAGAAGCGCGCTCACCCAAAATCCGGTTCCCGCGTCGTCGGTGCCGACGTCTGACCACTCCGTTTCTATCGTAGGGTCTGTGCTCATACTCCGTACTACGCGCTCTGCGACAATAACCGCTCTCACGTCTCGCGTCCCGTCCCATTCCGCGACGTCGACCGACTCGCCCCGACGCCGTCCGTCGGTCCTCTTCCGCGACCGCCTCACTTTTGTGTCTGCCAATCGTGTCCTCGTAGCATGACCGACGCGTCGGCGCCGGACTCGGACGACCAGTTCGACTTCGAGCACACGCCCGAGACGGACCAGTCGTTCGAGAACGCGTTGGCGAAGGCGCGAGACGGCGTCCGCCTCACCGTCGCCGACGGAATCGAACTGATGACGGCGGGGACGGAGTCGCCCGAAATCGACCCCGTCCGAAAAGAGCAGGTCCTGGAAGCCGCGGACCGACGCCGGGCGGAGGTGGTCGGCGACGACGTGACGTTCGTCGCCAACGTGAACAACAACGTCACGACGGCCTGCAACACCGGCTGTCTGTTCTGTAACTTCAAGAACACCGCCCACCAGTTCGAGTCCGACCACGACGAAGAGCACACGGGCTTTACGAAGACGCCCGAGGAGTCACGCAGCGTCGTCGAAGACGCCCTCGAAGCGGGCGTCTACGAAGTCACCTCCGTCTCCGGACTCCACCCCGCGTTCGTCCTGAACGAGGACCACCGCGAGATTCTCGAAGCGCACGACGACCCGTACGCCGAGGTGGACTACAAACCGCCCGAAGCGTACGACAAAGACCCCGGCACCTACGTCGAACAGATGCGCGCGATGTCCGTCGGCGGCGCGCACCTCCACTCGATGACCCCGGAGGAGGCGTACCACGCCCGTCGCGGCACCGACTGGTCCTACGAGAAGGTGTACCGCGAACTGAAGGCGGCCGGTCTCTCCTCTGCGCCCGGCACCGCCGCGGAGATTCTGGTTCCCGAGGTGCGAGATGTCATCTGCCCCGGGAAGATAGGCACAGACGAGTGGGTCGAAGGGATGGAGGGCGCGGTGGCCGCCGGCTTAGACGTGACGGCGACCATCATGTACGGCCACGTCGAGAACGAGGCCCACCGCGTCATGCATCTGAAGGTGATTCGTGACCTACAGGACCGAACGGGGGGAATCACCGAGTTCGTCCCGCTCTCGTTCGTCCACCGGAACACCCCGCTGTACGACCGGGGACTCGTCACCGAGGGCGCGTCGGACGACGAGGACGAACTGATGATAGCCGTCTCGCGACTGTTCCTCGACAACGTCGACAACGTGCAGTCGTCGTGGGTGAAGTTCGGGAACGCGAAGTCGCTGAAACTGCTGAACTGCGGCGCGAACGACTTCATGGGGACGATACTTTCCGAGGAGATTACGAAGCGCGCCGGCGGCGGGTTCGGGGAGTATCGGTCGTTCGACGACTACGTCGAGATGGTGTCCGCCATCGGTCGCACGCCCGTCGAACGGTCGACGGACTACCGGAAACGTCGCCGCTTGGACCCCGACGACGCCCCGCACGGTCCGACGCTCGGACCCCGCGCCGACGGGACGCCGATGCTCGACGGCCACCCCGAGGAGACGAACTCGCCCGCGCGCGCCGACGATTGAGGCTTCGATACGCCATGATGGTCACGACGCACGCGGCGGCGGGACTCCTCCTCGCGATACCCGTCGCGGTGGCGGCCCCGGAACTCGCCGTCCCGGCCGTCGTCGGCGCTCTCGCGGGCGGCGTCCTTCCGGACGTCGACCTGTTCGTCGGCGTCCACCGCAGAACGCTCCACTTTCCGGTGTACTACACCGTCGCCGGGGTGGTGGCCGCGGGCGTCGCCGTCGCGGTGCCGACGCCACTGTCCGTGGCCCTCTCGCTTTGTCTGCTCTCTGCGGGCGTCCACTCCGCTTCCGACTGGTTCGGCGCGGGCGAGGAACTCCGTCCGTGGGAGCGAACGTCGCCGCGCGCCGTCTACGTCCACCCCCTCCGGCGGTGGCTTCGACCGAAGTACGTCGTCCGCTACGACGGTGCGCCGGAGGATTTCCTCCTGACCGTCGTCCTCGCCGCCCCCGCCGCCTACGTCTTCGACGGCGGCGTCCGCATCGTCGTCCTCTCGGGCGTCGCCGTCGCACTCGTCTACACGGTGTTCAGAAAGCGCGTCCCGGACGTCCTCGGAATCTGACCCCGTCTAAATCGAACCCCCTTCGCGCGTCGCTCTCAGTCGTCGGCACCGACGGCGAGGGGGCCGTCTCGGCGCGCGACGCCGCGGTATCGTTCTCCGTGAACGTCGTCGGCCTCCAACGCGTTCGTCACCGCCGGAGAGAGCCACTCTCCGGGGGCCGGTCGTCCGCCGAAGTCCTCGCGCCGGTGGTCGTCGGGGAGATACCGGTCGTAGACGGGGAGGCGTTCGTGGAGGGGAACGCCCGCCTCCGTCGCGATGTCGCGCAGTTCTCGGAGGGCGGGCCACTCGTAGTCGGGGTTGATGTAGTCGTCCGTCACGGGCGAGACGCCGCCCAAGTCGTCGACGCCGCAGTCGAGCAGTTCCCGCGTCGGCGAGAGGTTCGGCGGCACCTGCACCGACACCTCCTCGGGGAGACCGACGCGCGCCATCGAGACCACTCGACGCATCGTCTCCACGGAGGGCCGTTCGAAGTCCGACCGTTCGTTCGGGACGACGTTCTGGACGATGACCTCCTGTACGTGGCCGTACCGTTCGTGAAGGTCCCGAATCGCGAGCAGACTCTCCGCTCTGTCGCGCCACGTCTCGCCGATGCCGACGAGGATGCCCGTGGTGAAGGGGACGCCCGCCTCGCCCGCGGCCCGAATCGTGTTCAACCGCTGGCCGGGCGTCTTCCGGCGATTCCCCGAGTGCGCCCGCACGTCCGCCGTCGTCTCGAGCATCACGCCCATACTGGCGTTGACCGGAGCGAGCGATTCGAACTCCGCTTCGGTCAGGTCGCCGGGGTTGCTGTGGGCCAGTAGCCCCTCCTCTATCGCCATCTCGCAGACGTCTCGCAGATATCCGAGGACGTCGTCGTACCCCCACTCTGCCAACTGCGCGTGTATCTGTTCGTAGCGTTCGTCGGGTTCGTCGCCGAAGGTAAACAGCGCCTCCGTACATCCGGCGTCCGCGCCGACTCGGAGTCGCTCTCTGACCTCCTCGGGGGAGAGAAGCGACGCCTCTCCCGGCACGTCGTAGTAGGTGCAGTACGTGCAGGTGTACCGACAGGCCGTCGTCAACGGTAGGAAGACGTTCCGAGAGAAGGTGAGTTCCGGCGCCGCGTCCACGTCGTCGGGCGAGGCGTCGAGCAGTCGTTCGACATCGTCCTCCGAAACCCGGATGGACACGTCGTACTCGTCGGTGCCGGAGACCATGCGTCCGGGTGCGTCCCGGGGGCACAAAAGGATGCACACTCCCCGAGGGGGAGCGGGGAGCGTACAACCGCGGGAGGGCCGCCGCGGGACGGGGGAAACGCGGCGGCCCCGAGAGACGGACGGTGGAAGTCCGCCACGAAGACAGGGGATGGGGCGACGCGCGACAGTGCGGTCAGCCGGTATTCCGGACGACCAGGTCTGCCACGCGTTTCGATACACTCACTCTACGCATATGTCTTTACTGGCAGAGTATGTAGGGTCGTCTACGACTCGCGAGTGACGCCGACGCGCCCTTCGGAGACGGCCAGTTCGAATCCGGCGTCGACCAACCACCGCCGCGACTCGCCGCGGCCGTGGAGCAACACCTCCGCGAGGTCCGACGGTTCGTCCACGTCCGTCGCGAGGCGCATCGAATCGACGACGCCGACGGACGCGCCCACCTCCTCTGCGATGCGGCGGTGGTCCCGGTACGACGCGCCGTGGTAGTCGACGCGGAACGACGGGTGGCGGACGACGAGCGCGTTCGTCCCGCCGCCGCGTCCGGGGGCGACGACGACGTCGCCCTCGGCGTCCGCGAGTCGGCGGATAGCGTCCGGCGTCGCGAGTGCGAGGTCCGCCATCACCACCGCCACTTCTCCGTCGTCGGCCGCGTCGGACCACTCGAAGCCGTCGAGAACGCCGTTGACCGCGGCCGTGAGCGGTCTATCGTCGACGACGACGTCGGCGTTCGAAACCGAGACGGCCTCCGTCGCGAGGACGGTCGGGTCGTGCCCCGCGCGTTCGACCGCATCGAGGACGTCACGCAACATCGCCCGGGAGAACGCCCGTCGCTCGGACTCGTCGAGGCGACCGGCGAGTCGGCTCTTCGGGTCGTGACCGTCGTATGGGACGACGACGCGCATAGAAAGTGTGTTCGGGGCGGAGCTATCCCAGCTTGTCGTAGCTGTCCTGCTGTGACCGCCAGTAGAGGAATCCACCGACGAGCAGGGCGACGACGAGCAGACCGCCGACGCCGTACATGGCGAGCTGTTTCGTCTCACTCGACTGCTGTGCGTTCTCCGCTTTCGTCTGTGCTTCGTTCGCGAGGTTCGCCGCGAGGTTGAACTCGCCGCCCTCGTAGGCCTCCACCGCGTTGGCGAGCTGCTGTTCGGCCTCTTGCGTGTTCGCGCCCGAAGCGCTCTCGATGGCGGCTCGCGCGTCGTCGAGCGCGGTACGCGCCTCGTCGCTCTCGGACGTGAAGTGGTGGGCCGTCCACGTCTCTATCTCGTTCGAGGAGCCGCCCTCCCGCGTCTGCGTCAGTTCCATCGCGGTGAACTCCTGGGCGGGGTCGTAGCTGTACGACTCCACCTCGGGGACGGTGCCGGTGACGGTCACTTCGACGTCGCTCGTCCCGTCGGCGGCCGAGATATCCGCCCCGGTGAAGTTCTGCCCGTCGAACTCGTCTTGCCCGACTTTCGCGCCGGTCTGGTCGTAGTAGACGACGGTCCACGTCACGTCCGTCAGTTCGGTGGAGCCCGCGAGCGTCCACGACTCCAGTTGCGGGTCTTGGTACAGTTCGTCGAGCGTCACCGTCGCGGTGACCTGCTTGTCGACTTCGCTCTCGGCGGGAACGTCGTCGTCCCCGACCGACACGGCTGCCGCCGGAGCGGCCGCCAGCGAGAGGACGAGCAGACAGGCCACGGCGAGCTTAGAACAGCGATTCCAGCTCGTCTTCGTCATCGTTGATTAGGTTCTGCAAGTTGTCGTTGCTCTCCTCTCGGATCTCGTCGATGTTGTCTTGCGCCTCGATTGCGACCTGCTGGAGCTCCTTGATGCGGGGGACGTTCGTGACCCCCGAAAGCAGGATGACGGACGCGACTTTCCCGGCCCCTTTGATGGGGTAGTCGCCGCCGCGGACTTCCATGCTGCCGGTCTGCTCCTCGATCCACTTCCGCCCGCGCTCTATGCCTTTCCGGTTGAGATGCTCCGGCGGGCCGGCCATCACCAAAAGCGCGCGTTCGGTGCCCTCTATCTCACAGGGGAGCGTGAGGCGTCCGAGCGCGGCCTTCCGCACGAGCGACGTGATGCGGTTCGTCGTGTGGGCGGTGTCGAGATTCGTGTCCTCTTCGCCGCCGGTGAGCCGAGAGAGCAGTCCCCCGCTGGAACCGCCCGCTTCCTCGACCGTCTCGGAGGCGTAGCCGACGGTGGAGACGCCACCGCCCGCGAGCGTGTTGATTATCTCGGAGGAGTCGACGACGCTCTCTGCGACTTCGCCTCCCTGTTCGACCTCTCCGGCGCCGAAGAGGACGCCGAAGCGGTTGACTATCTCCTCGTTTATCTCGTCGTAGCCGCCCTGTACGGACTCTCCGGTTTTCCGCCACGCGTCGTTGTCGAACACCATGAGGTTGTCCACCTCACGGACGAACGTCTGGAACGACCGCGCGGCGTTGAGGGTGTAGATACCCCCTTCGTCGCTGCCCGGCAGGATGCCGAGACCGTACACGGGTTCGGTGTAGATTCGTTTCAGGTGTTTCGCCAAGACGGGCGCGCCGCCGCTCCCGGTCCCGCCGCCGAGTCCGGAGACGACCAAGAACGCGTCCACTTCGTGGACGGGAATCGAGTCGATGGCCCCTTGAACTTCGTCGATGTCCTCCTCTGCGATCTCGGCGCCGAGTTCGTTGTCGGCACCGACACCGTGGCCCTTCACGCGCGACTGCCCGATGAGCACGCGTTGGTCCTGCGGAATGTGTTCGAGTCCCATCAAGTCCGCCTTCGCCGAATTGACGGCTACGGCCGCGCGAACGATGCCCGACCCTTGCCGCTTGTCGTATTCGACGAATTTGTCGACTACTTTTCCCCCAGCCTGCCCGAATCCGATCATTGCGAGCTTCATCGTTTCTCCAGTCCCCTCACCATTGGATATATGCCAACACCAACGTGGACATAAACCTTGTGATGCTAAAATGTCGTTTCAGGGGATAAATAACGGTGCAAACCGCTGGACGTGGCGGTGATCTTAACGAGTCGTTACGCCGACTGATGTCAGTTAATCGAGGATGAACATCCTATTTCATATATATGCTTCGGCCGGCCGTCGGAGAACGAGGGTCGATTTACTCCTCACTCACTCCGGCGGTGGAGGTACGCGCGCAGTGTCGTGAGGTCGGCGACGCTGACGCCGAACGCGTCCACGTCGTTGTCGTCAGTCGTGTTGTCGAACTGAAGCGACCGGTACTGATCGGCCCCCATCGGGAACCCCGGAATCGCCCCGCCGACGGAGAGTCCGATTCGCGCGAGTCCCATCGGAATCGGCACGACGGTCGTAGAGCGCCCCTCGGACTCGTGGATGAGTTTCGCTATCTCCGCGAGGGTGAGTTGGTCCGGCCCGGCGACTTCGTAAATCTCTCCCGCGTGTCTGTCGTCTTCCGCCGCGTCGGCGAGCATCGGGACGAAGTCACCGACCCAGAGCGGCTGAAAGCGCGTCCGACCGCCGCCGGGAAGCGGACTCACGTACGGCGGCGCGAGCAGTTTCGTAAAGGAGAGGAACTCTCCGCCCTCACCGAACACCACCGACGGCCGGAAAATCGTGTAGTCGAGGTCCGAGTCGGTCACTACCTCCTCGGCGCGTCCCTTTGCGCGAATGTACGCCGTGGGGCCGTCTGAGTCCGCACCCAACGCGCTCAGGTGGACGTAGCGGTCCACGTCGTTGTTCTCCGCGGCGCGGACGACGTTCTCGGTTCCCTGTCTGTGCACCTGGTCGTGCATCTCGTTGCCGCCTTTGGGCTTGAACAACGGCGAGAGCGCGACCAGATTGAACACGGCGTCTACCCCCGCGAACGCGTCTTTGATGGAGTCGTAGGCTCTGACGTTCCCCATCGCGCTTTCCACCCCCTCCGGCAAGTCGTCGTCGCCGGGACTCCGCGAGAGGGCCGTCACCTCGTGCCCGCGACCGTCCAGTTCTCGACACAGATGACCGCCGATGAACCCGCTTCCGCCAACGACGAGTACGTTCATGCCGTCTACGTCGGATTCTGGACGGGTAAATCTACTCCCATCCCGCGGTTTCGCTCCATCTCGTACCGCCGGACGGTCGGACTCATCCCGCGACGCTTTACTCCTCCGACGCACCACGTCGGAGTATGCTCATCACGCTCGAAGGACTCGACGGAAGCGGGAAGACGACCGTCTGGGAGGCGTTGCACGACGTCTACCCCGACGCGGTGTTCACCCGCGAACCGACGGAGTCGTGGTACGGCGACGCCGTCTCTCGGTCGATGTCCGACGAAGACGCCGACCCGTTGGCCGAGCTGTTTCTCTTCACCGCAGACCACGCCGACCACCTTTCGCGGGTGGTCCGACCGGCGCTCGACGCCGGAAAACTCGTCGTCTCCGACCGGTACTCGGACTCCCGGTTCGCCTATCAGGCTGCCACGCTCTCGCGGACGGACGTCACCCGACCGCTCGAATACGTGCAGGGGATTCACGCGGCGTTCTCCCGTCCCCCGGACGCCACCGTCTATCTCGACGTGGACCCCGAGACGGCCGCCTCCCGGGCGGGCGCGACGAACAAGTTCGAGCGAGCGGAGTACCTCGCGGAGGTCCGAGACAACTACGAGGAACTCATCGACGCGAACCCGGAGCGGTTCGTCCGCGTCGACGCGACGGAACCGCCGGAGGACGTGGTGGAGATGGTCGAACGGAGCGTCGAACGACTCGTCCGAGAACACGACCGGCGCGAGTGAGGCCGTGACGGCCCCTCAGCGCGTGTCCGGCATCTCGTACTCCTCCGGCGGCGGCACGTACAGCGTGTCGATGGCGAACCCGAGAGCCAGCGGCATCCCTACCGACGCGCCGAGCAACGCCGGAACGTTGAGGTTCAACCCCGCGCCGATGGGAAACACCCCGAAGAACACGAGCGTCGAGACTCCGAGGACGACCGGAATCAGAGCGAACGCGTAGACGACGTATCCCCACTGCGTTTTCAGTCGGATGCGGAAAAACCGGGTCAACACCGCCGCGACGAGGGTGTGGCCGACGAGGACCGCCCCGAACAACACGAGGTTGATGACCGAGACCATACTCGGTGTACGTCGCCACCGAACTTTACACTCCCGGGTTTCGCGACGAAGTCGCTCGCCGCCGGACCGCGGAACTTTATGACGGGTCGCGGCGAGAACTCGATCATGCACCGACTCCTCGGTGAACGGTCGCTCGAAGAGACGTGGCTCACCGACACCGACGCTCGCGCCGCCTTCCGCGATATGGTCCGAACGCGACGGTTCGACGACCGCGCTCTCGCCCTCCAGCGACGCGGATGGATGAGCGGGTATCCGCCGTTCCGCGGGCAGGAGGCGTCGCAGGTCGGCGCGGGACACGCGCTTCGAGAGGACGACTGGCTGTTTCCCACCTACCGCTCGAACGCCCTCCAACTGGCCCGCGGCGTTCCGATGAGCGACATCCTGCTCTTCCGTCGGGGCCACGCGGAGTACCGCTCGGATCACGATATCCCGGTCTTCCCGCAGGCGGTGCCCATCGCCACGCAGATACCGCTCGCGACGGGCGCGGGGATGGCGGCGAACTACCGCGAGGAGGACCACGCGATTCTCGTCTGCTTCGGCGACGGCGCGACGAGCGAAGGCGACTTCCACGAGGGGCTGAACTTCGCGGGCGTCTTCGACGCGCCGGTCGTCTTCTTCTGTGAGAACAACGACTGGGCCATCTCGATGCCCCGGGAGCGACAGACCGCGAGCGACTCCATCGCGGTCAAAGCCGAGGCGTACGGCTTCGAGGGGGTGCAGGTGGACGGGAACGACCCTCTCGCCGTCCGCGAGACGGTGACGGAGGCGTTGGCGTCGGCGCGGGACGGCGACCCCGTCCTCGTGGAGAGTCTGACCTACCGGCGGGGGCCGCACACGACGGCGGACGACCCGAGCGTCTACCGCGACGACGACCCCGACTTACCGGAGTGGCGGACGCGCGACCCGCTCGAACGGTACGAGGAGTTCCTGCGCGAGGAGGGAGCGATAGACGACGAGTTCGTCGAGGCGGTCCGCGAGGAGACGGAGGCGGAACTGAAGGCGGCCGTCGAGGAGGCCGAATCCGTCCCGCCCGCGGACCCCGACGACGTGTTCGACCACGCCTACGAGTCGCTCTCGCCCGATATCGAGCGACAACGGGCGGCGATGCACGACTACCTCTCACGGCACGACCCGAACGAACTCGACCGCTGACGCGCGAGAACGCCCCGCTTACTCTTCCATCGAGATGTACGTCTTCGTGTCAGTCACACCCTCAAGCCCCTGTATCCCGCTTGACGCCGTCTTCAGAACCTCGTACACCTCCTCGGACTCCACTTCGGCGATGATGTCGTAGTCGCCCGCGACGACGTGCCCCTCCGTGACTCGGGAGAGTTTTCGGATGGGGTCGAGCAGTCGTTCCGACTCGCCCGCGGCGGTCTTCACCATGATGAAGGCGTGAACCATGGTATTCGTATGCACGCATCGACCCAAAGCGTTTGCGCCGACGACCGGGGCAAGGTTATTCATCTCACGCGGCGTACGCTGTTCCATGCGGTTCGTTATCATTGGTGCCGGACGTGTCGGTCTCCGAACGGCCCGGGTGCTCAAAGAGGAGGGACACGAGGTGACCCTCGTCGAGTTAGACCGGGACCGAATCGACAGGGCCAGAGACGCGGGGTTCGAGGTGGTGGAGGGCGACGGCTCTCACGAGGAGATTCTCGAAGAGGCGGGCATCGAAGACGCCGACGCTCTCGGCGGCCTCACGAGCGATCTGAACGTGAACTTCGCCGCCTGTTCCATCGGAAAACACTACGGACTCCGGACGGTCCTCCGCGTGGACGAAGACTACCGAGAGGAGGTGTACCAACAGTACGCAAACGAGGTTGACGAGGTCGTCTACCCCGAACGCCTCGGTGCCATCGGCGCGAAAAACGCCCTTCTCGGGGGGTCGATCCGCGCTATCGCCGACATCGCACAGCATCTCCAAGTCGTCCTCATGACCGTCTCGGAGAAGTCGCCGATGCACGGCTACACCATCGACGAGGTGGCTCTCCCGGCGAACTCGCGCATCCTCGCGTTCGGGAAGGCGGACGAACCGATGGGACTGCCGATGCCGGACCACTCGCTCGAATCGGGCGATAGAGTGGCGATTCTCGCTGACTTCTCGGTGTTGGACGAGGTTCGGCAACTCGTCGTCGGCGAGGAACTGTCGGCGGCGACGGGGGGTGCCTGAGATGGTCACCTCGTACGTGATGGTGAAAGCCTCCACCGGGGAGGTCGACCGCCTGAAAGAGGCGATGTTGTCGCTCGACGACGGCGTACAGAGCGTCAGCATCGTCGCCGGAGACGTCGATTTCGTCGTCAAAGCCGAGGTGGGCTCCCCCGCGGAGGTGAAAACCATCGCGGCGGGCATCCACGAAATCGACGGCATCGAAGACACCCGGACGTACATGGCGATGGACTGACCCGCGCGCCGCCTCGACTCGGTTTCTCTCGGTTGCAGGGTTTCTGCGCGGTTTAAAGAGGCGTTCCGCTATCGCTGCCCGCCGCTTCGCTCGCCCGACTGATGAGACTCGCCACCGGGTCGGTGTACTCGTACCCCGGGATGACGCCCTGTACGTACGTCCCCTCGACGTAGTCGATGACCGCGCCGGCGTCGTCGACGCCGCGGCGTTCGTTCACGTCGCTGAACGAGGTTTCGACCACCGCCTCCTCGCCCTCTCTTCGCACGTCCACCGTCAGGTCGCGGTCGGCTTTCGTCACGCCGCCGATGTCCTCCGTGCGGAGTGCGAACGTCTCGTACCACCCGTCTTCGACCACGTCGGCCACGTCGCCTTCGACGACGGCGTCCAGCATCGGCACGCGAACCGTCACGTCGAACGTCACCTCCGCGCCGTCCTCTTTGACGCCGACGCGGCCGTCGAACGCCGTCGCCGTCGATTCGAACGTCCCGCCGTCTCTGTTCTCGAAGGAGTTGTGGTCGCCGAAAGCTCGCCGAACGCGTCCGGATACGTCGCTCATGGTCGATAGAAGGGTTCGACGGGGCAAAAGCCCCTCGTGTCCGAACCGCGCCGCCCGCGGTCTTCCGGCGTGGATGCTCCTCGGACGAATCGGATATCGGGGCTCTTTCGAGGCTAGTGCGGCACTTTTAAGTCGCTCCCAGCCAACCCAGAAAGTGACGCTTCGCTTTGGAGGGCCGAAGCGTCAGCGGGGACCAATTCAGGGCGGCAGCGGCTCGCCGGGCTGTTCCCGGCCGGCCGCTACCTTTTCCCACTTACTACGCGCCGAGTTCCGACTCCGTCGGCCGACGATACCGTCTCGTCCCCGAGAGACGTCTTCTATGCGGACTCGAACCGACTCGGCCCGCGTCCGACGGCTTCTCCCTGCAGTTCGCACGAAGGAACCGGTACAAACGAAAGAATCGCAGAGAGTCGTCAGTCGTCGCCCAGTGCCGTCGTTGCGTCCGCCGTCACCTCCGAATCCGTCTCGCCCGTCGCGGCCCCGCCGTCCCCGTCGCAGTCGACGTCGAACCCCTCGACCAACGTGACGAGTTCGTGCGTCCGTTCCGAGAGGGTGTCTATCTCGTCTGCGACGGTGTCCATCGACGCCGTCTGCTGTCGGGCGGCGGCGGCGACGCGTTCGGCTTCCGCGTGCGTCTGTTCGGCGATTCCGGCCGCGTCGTCCGTCTGCACGGCGGCGTCCTGCGTCGAGGAGGCCTGCGAATCCGTCGCGTCGTCGATAGACTGGACGCCCACGTCCACGTCCTCGACGGTATCGACCGTCTCGCGGATGGCTTCGGCTCCCTCCGCTATCGTACTCGCGCCGTCGTCGACTCTCTCGCTCATCGCGTCCATCTCGGAGACGGTGTCCTCCGTCGCGTCGCGGACGGTATCGATAGACGACGCGATGTCGTCCGTCGCCGCCGCCGTCTCCGCTGCGAGGTCTTTGACGCTCTCTGCGACGACGGCGAACCCCTCGCCCGCCTCGCCCGCCCGCGCCGCCTCTATCTGCGCGTTCAACGCGAGGATGTTCGTCTGCTCTGCGATGCCGTCGATGAGGCCGACCACGGTTTCGATGTCCGCGACTTCGTCGTCGAGACGCCGGACCCGTTCGGTCGCCGTCTCGACGCGAGATTCGATGGCTTCCATCTCCGAGAGCGCCGCCATCGCGGCCTCTCGCCCGTCGTCGCCGCGGGTCGCCGCCCGTTCTGAGAGTTCGGAGAGTTCGTCGGTGGAGGCGGCTATCTCCTCGACGGTCGCCGACAGTTCGCTCATCTCGTCGGAGACGGTCCGTAGCGCGTCGAGTTGGTCAGCGGACCCGTCAGAAATCTCCTGCGTGGACCGACTCACCTGTTCGCTCGCCGTCGTCACCTCTCGCGCCCCGGCGTCGACGCGCGCACTCGCGGCGGCCGCCCGGTCCGCGAAGTTCGCCACCTCCGCCATCGTCGCCTCCAGTTCGTCCATCATCGCGTTGAACCGGCGGCCGACAGTCGCCATCGCCTCGGCGTCGCCCGCCGCGTCGGCGTCCATGCGGACGGTCAGGTCGCCCTCGGCGGCGGCGTCCATCGTCTCGCCGTACTCCGTGGCCGCCCGTTCGAGTGCCGACGCCGTCTCCTCGGAGTCGCGAATCCGTTCGCGAAGCGACTCGCGCATCTCGTCGAACGCCGCGTAGAGCGACCCGAACTCGTCTACCTTCCGGGTCGTCAGGTCGACGTCTAAATCCCCCTCGGAGAGTCGGTCCGCCCGCGTCCGGAGGCGTCGAAGCGACACCACCGTGCTTCGGCCGAGCGTGAGTCCCACGACGACGAACCCGAAGACGGCCGCACCGATGAGGCCGACGAGGTTGGTCTGTACCTCCGTCAGGATGGCGAAGACGTTCTCTCGGGGCGCTTGCACGAGAACCACCCAGTCGGTTCCGCCGACGGGTGCGTACGCGACGACCCTGTCGTCGGACGACCGTTCCACGACGCCGCCACCGTCGAGACTGCTATCCTCGTTTGCGGCGTCCAGTCCGGGCGACGTCTCGCTCTCGCGGTACTGCGTGAGGACGTTCTTGCCGTACCGGTCGAGCAACACCGTCCCGTCGGTTCGGACGACCTGCGTGCGCGTCCCCTCGACCGGTTCGCGAAAGGCTTTCGCGTGTTGCGTCGCGTCGAGGACTACCATCACGCCCCTGTCGGTGCCCGGAACGGGGCTGAGAAAGCCGACGAGTTCGAGTCCGCCGTTGCGGTACACTTCGGTCATCGCCACGTCCGTCGACTGCGACATCGACCGGTCGCCGCCGACCCACTCGACGTCCGCGTCCGAGAGCGTCTTGGTCTCCATCTGACTCGCGGTACTGCGGACGACGCTCCCGTCCCCTATGTCGACGTAGTGGATGGCGTAGACGTCGCTCGGGAGTTGTCCGAGTTCCGCCAAAAGCGCCCTGTCGGCTTCGTCCGGGTCGTCGGTCTGGAGCCCTCGGTGTTCCGAAAGCATCCGCGCTCGGTTCTCGTTTGCGTCTATCCACCGGCCGAGTTCCTTCGCCTCCACTTCCGCCGTCATCTGCAGTTGGCCGTGCTGGTTTCGGGTCAACTCCTCGCCCACTCGCTCTTGGGTGTAGAACCCGTAGCCCACCATCAGACCGACGAGCAACAGGAGAACGAGAGCGTACTTCCTGAACTGACTCTTCCGGACGAAACGCGGAAGAACGTCAAACTCTCTCATGGAGAGCGGTCGACCGTTCGATATTTAGTGGTATCCCGGCGGGAATCAACGGCGATAATCGGGGCGGCTCTCAGGCGAGTTCGGTGGCCGTCCCGACGACGACGACGACCGCCGCCACCAACGCGCCGAGACTCCCGGCGACGTACAGCGGAATCGAAGAGAGGAGACCGACCACGCCGCCGCTTGCGAGACTCATCCCCATCGCGCCGAGTTGGTAGTCGTATCGGGTCGGCCCCGCGGGCGGTCGTTGGCTCATTGCGTAATTACATCTAATTAGGCAGCCACGAATAAGTTAGGGCCGGTTCAGGCTCCGTGCGTGTTTCTCAGTCGTTGCGAACGCCGCCTCCGTCGCCGACCGATTCTCCCCCGGTTCGGTGACGTCGGTCGCGGAACTCCGCAGAGAACTCACGGCTCGGAGAATGCGGGGGACGAGATTCGAACTCGCGAACCCCTACGGGAGCGGATCTTAAGTCCGCCGCTTTTGGCCTGGCTCAGCCACCCCCGCGCGTCATCCTCTTTCGGAGACGCCCCAAAGATGGTTTCGTTTCTCTCTTCGGAGACGCCGCGCCGCGGACCGATTACCAGTCCACGCTGAGCGTTCCGTCGCCGTTCGGGTCGGGCGCTATCTCCTCGTCCGTCCGGCGGTCCACGACGTGGATGACTCCCCGTCCCTTCTTCGCGGGGCAGATTTCCGCCGCCCGGATGTTCTCCTCCAGTTCGTCCTCGCCGACGAAGTACGACTTCGGCTTGGCGAGGTTCGTCGCGAGGTCCATCTCCCAGTTGTCTGCGACTTCGGCGCACCGCCCCGCAGCGAAGCATTTGTTCGCCTCGAAGATTATCTTGTACGGCTTCTCCGCTATCGGCGGCGCGTCCTCGTCGCTTCCGATATCGCTCGCGCGGACCGGCCCCCCGTCTGATTCCTCGGACTCGCTCATCGGGTGCGCCTAGCGGGGCACCGGACTTTGCGCTGTCGGTTGTCGGCGCTCCGAGAGAGTCGGACCGTCGGCTCTCGGGTCGCGAGCGGTCTCGAAGAAAAACAGGCCGGAAAGGCGCTTACTCGTCGATTTCGACCGATTCGAGGACGACGTCCTTCATCGGTTCGTCGTTTCGGTCCGTCGGGAGGTTGCCTATCTCTTCGACGACGTCCATCCCCTCGCGAACCTCTCCGAAGACGGCGTGCTTGCCGTCGAGGTGGGGTTGGGCGTCAAGGGTGATGAAGAACTGCGACCCGTTCGTGTTGGGGCCGCGGTTGGCCATCGACAGTTTCCCCGCGCTGTCGTGGTTCAGGTCGTCGTGGAACTCGTCGTCGAACGTGTAGCCCGGGCCGCCGCGACCGGTTCCCTCGGGGTCGCCGCCCTGAATCATGAAGCCGTCGATGATGCGGTGAAAGACCGTGCCGTCGTACAGCGAATCCGTCCGCGTCTCGCCCGACTCGGGGTCGCTCCACTCTTTGTCGCCCGTCGCGAGGCCGACGAAGTTCTCGACGGTTCGCGGGGCGCGTTGCTCGAACAGTTCGACGACGATGTCGCCTCGGTTCGTGTGAAGCGTCGCGACCGGATTCTCGGGGTCGTCCATCGCGGATTCGTCTACCATAGCGGATGGTAGGTCGTCGGGTACAAAAACCGTGCCTTCGCGGGTCGCCCCCACATGATACAAGACGCACCCGCCCCAGGTGCGGGTATGCACACGGCCGAGACGCTCACCCTCGCACGCCTTCCGTCCGGCGTTCCCGTCCGTACCACCGTCCACACGTACGGCGACGCCGCAGAACAGGGCTCGACGGGCCAGGCCGCGCCCGGCGGCGGTCCGACGCTGTACGTACAGGCGGCCCAACACGGGCGCGAGGTCAACGGGACGGAAGTCCTCCGCCGCGTCCACGAACGACTCGACCACGAGGCCGTCTCCGGAACTCTCGTGACCGTTCCCGTGGCCGACCCTCTCACGTTCGACCGCGTCTCCTACACCACGTCCGAGGAGATAGACGCCGTCAACTCGAACATGAACCGCGTCTGGCCGGGCGACGACGAGGGGTCGATCCACGAACGGATGGCGGCGGCCCTCTGGGAGTACGCGGGCGAAGCGGACGCGATCATCGACCTCCACACCGGCAGTCCGGACATGCTCACGCACACCGTCTACCTGAAGGGAGACGACGAATCGCGGCGTCTCGCGGCGGCGTTCGGGTCGGACCTGCTCCTCGCGGAAGCGGCGGGCGACGAGGCGGACACGGAGTGGACGGAGCGGAACTTCGGCGGCAAACTCCGCGTCGCGGCCACCCGCGAGGGTATCCCCTCTCTCACGCCCGAGTTGGCCCACAACAAGCAACTCGTCGAACCCGCGATAGAAACCGGCGTCCGCGGCGTGCAGAACGTCATGAAGGAACTCGACATGCTCTCTGGAGAGCCGGAGATACCCTCGAACCTGACGACGGCGCGGAACCACCTCGGGCGCGTCACCGCCGCCGACTCCGGACTGTTCCACCCCGGACCCGACACCGCCCTGGGCGAAACCGTCGCCGAGGGCGACCACCTCGGACGCGTCTACGACCCGACGACCTACGAGGTGCTTCAGGAGGTGACCGCCGACCGCGCGGGGTTCGTCTACTCCATCGCGCGCGAGGCGACGGTCACCGCCGGAGAGACCCTCGTCGGCGTCGCGCTTCCGTTACGCGACGGCGTGGAGTGAAGAAGGCCCGGCGGGTCGACGCCCGCCTCAGAACGCGCGCAGGTCCTCGAGGACCGCTTCGGCGTCGCCGCTCTCTATCGCGTCGCGGGCCGCTTTCAGTCCCTCGTCGATGCTGTCTGCGTCCTCGCGGGCGTAGATTCGGAGCGCCGCGTTGAGTGCGACGGCGTCGGCGAACCGGTCGTCGCGTTCGCCCGCGAGGACAGACTCCGTTATCTCCGCGGAGTCGCCCGCCACGTCGCTCTCGTCTACGCCCAAGTCGTCGTACTCGAAGTCCATCCCGTACTCCGCCGTCTCTATCTCGAAGTCGTCGAACTCGCTTCCCTCGTCGGTCTGCGTCCACTCCGCCACCTTCGTGTAGCCGGGCCGGATGTCGTCGTAGCCCTCCATCCCCTGGAACATGAGGACGCGCCGCAGGTCGTGGTGTTCTGACTGCTCGAAGGTGTCTATCATCTTCTTCGCGAACGCGAGGTGGTAGAACGACCCGAGGTGCACGTCGGCGTTGGCGGGGTTCGCGATGGTCTCGACCGTGTTTACGAACGTGCGGACGCCCATCTGGTCGCGGCGGTCCCATAGGTCGTGGACGACCGGGTTGAAGTTCGGCTGGTAGTAGAAGCCGAAGCCGGTGTCGTCAACCATGTCGGCGCTCTCGCGCGGTTCGAGTTCCGTCCGGACGCCGAGTTCGTCCAACACCTGCTTGTAGGCGTCCTGTTTCTGCGTCGGCACTCGGTCGCCCGAGTGGACGACGACGGGCGTCCCCGCGGCGGCGGCGACGATGCCCGCCGCCGCGCCGAGAATCGCCGTCTTCCCCTTCCCGTCGTAGTTCGCGCCGCAATCGACGGGGTCTGCGTCGGGTTCGGCGTACTCGACGTGTTCGCACATCACGTCGGTGTACGCGGCGAGTTCCTCGGCGTTGTTGTGTTTCCAGCGGTTCGCGAGCCAGAAGGCGCCGAGGGTGGTCGGGTCGGGTTCGCCCGCGAAGATGCGGCGAATCGCATCCTGCGCCTGTTCGCGCGTCATGTCCTCCGCGGACTTGGTACCGGAGCCGACCACTTCGGTCATGAGGCGCTTCAGCGGCCACTCCCCGAACTCGGACGTTTCGGACGCTTGAGCCATGCTGTCACGTTGGCGTGCGTCCGACAAAAGTAGTCCGTTCGCCGTCCGGAGTCCGCCGGTCGCACCACTCTCGCACCCCCCGCGGACGACCCGGACGGGCAACGCCGTCCTCCGGCGCGCCGTCGGGAATCCGAAACCGGTAGGTTCGCTCGCACCTACCGCTACGTAATGAGCGCACTGGAGGGTGATTGGCGTGCGGAACTGGACGACGTGGATGCCGCCCTCATCGACGAGTACCAGAGCGGATTCCCCGTCGAACCGCGACCGTTCCGCGCGGTGGCCGGGGAACTGGGCATCGAAGAGTCCGAAGCGGTCGAACGCGTGCGGCGACTGCGCGAGAAGAAGGTGTTCCGGCGATTCGGCGCGGTGTTGAACCCGCCCGTCATCGGAAGCTCGACGCTCGCGGCCGTCAGCGCCCCCGAATCGCGGTTCGACGAGGTGGCCGAGGTGATAAACGGCTACCGGCAGGTGAACCACAACTACCGCCGGGACCACGAGTGGAACATGTGGTTCGTCGTCACCGCCGCCTCGCGCGAACGCCGCGACGAGATTCTCGCCGAAATCGAGGCGAAAACCGGGTGTACGGTGCTGACGCTCCCGATGCTCACGGACTACTACATCGACCTGGAGTTTCCCGTGGTGAACGAGGACCGCTTCGCCCGCGAGAGTCTCGACGCGACGGACGTCTCGGCGACGCGCATCTCAGAGGAGGCGACCGGCGACCTCTCGACGCTCGAAGCCGACCTCCTCGTCGAGATTCAGGACGGCTTTCCGCTCTCTGAGACGCCGTACGCGGACGTCGCGGCGGCAGTCGGCGCCGACACGGAGGACGTCGTCGCCGCCGTCGGCCGACTCCGCGACGACGGCTGTATCAAGCGAATCGGCTGCGTCGTCAACCACGTCGTCACCGGGTTCGACTCGAACTGCATGGTCGTCTGGGACGTGCCCGACGACGAACTCGACGCGCGCGGCGAGGCCGTCGGCCGCCTCCCGTTCGTGACGCTCTGTTATCACCGACCACGCAGAGAGGAACTCGACTGGAACTACAACCTGTTTACGATGATTCACGGGCGCGAGGCCGACGCGGTGGACGAGAAGATAGACGAACTCGCGGCGGACCACCTCCCGTTCGACCACGAACGCCTCTACTCGACGGCGACGCTGAAACAGACCGGCGCGCGGTACGAGGCGTTGGTCGGATCGGCCGAACGAGGCGGGTGAGTTCCGGGTCGGTGGGTTATCTGTACCCTTAACTACCCCGCGAGCGAGAAACCGCTGTGAGCCAGACTGAGTCGAGTACTCACCGAGACGAAACCGCCGAGTGTGCACTCGACACGTTACGCCAGAGTCCGGAGTTTCGCGGACCGGTCCGCGCTCCCGACCACTCCCACGCGAACGACCACTTCGCGCTCGTCTACGAGAACCGAGAAGAGCAGTTCGCCGCCGTCGTTCCGTTCGTGCGTCAGGGACTCGAACGGGGCGAACGCTGCCTGTACATCGCCTACGAGAACTCCCGAGAGGACGTACTCGAAGCGATGCGCGAGGGTGGAATCGACGTGGACGCCGCCCTCGATTCGGGCGCACTCTCCGTTCACACCGAGCGAGAGACCTACCTCCGGAACGCGACGTTCGACGCCGACGACACGATTTCGTTCCTCGATTCCGCCATCGAGGAGGCCAGCGAGCAGTACGAGGCGTTGCGCGTGACCGGAGAGATGAGTAGTGTCCTGCAGGAGGACCCGGAGGGCGCGGAACTCGTCAAGTGTGAGGCCAAGGCCAACTACCTCTTCGACGAGGCCGACGGCGTCGCACTCTGTCAGTACAACCGAACGCGCTTCCCGTCGGATGTCATCCGGGACGTCATCAGCACCCACCCTCTCCTCGTCCACGACAACAGGGTCAGTCACAACGTCTACTACACGCCTCCCAGCGAGTTCTTCGGCCCCGACAAGTCGGAACGCGAGGTCACGCGATTACTGAACACGCTGGTGGAGCAAACCGACACGAAGACCGAGTTAGAGGAGCGCACCGCGGAACTCGAAGAGACCGTGGCGCGACTCGAACGGTCCAACGCCGAGTTGAAGCGGTTCGCACACGCCGCCTCTCACGACCTCCAAGAGCCGTTGCGGATGATATCGAGCTACCTCCAACTGCTGGAACACCGCTACGCCGACGCCCTCGACTCTGACGCCCGAGAGTACATCGACTTCGCCGTCGACGGCGCCGACCGGATGCGCGAGATGATAGACGGGCTTTTGGCGTACTCTCGCCTCGACCGAACCCCCGAGAAGTTCGAGCAGGTCGACTGTGTCGCCGCCCTCGACGAGGCGGTGGCGAACCTCGAAGTCGCCGTCGAAGAGAGCGGTGCCGTGATCACGTCGGACGAACTGCCGGCGGTCAGAGGCGACGGGACGCAACTGGTGCAGCTATTTCAGAATCTGCTCGACAACGCCATCACGTACGCCGGCGACGACCCCCCGCGAATCCACGTCGGCGCGAAACGCGGCGACGGCGAGTGGGTGTTCTCCGTCACGGACGACGGAATCGGTATCAGTCCCGAGAGGACGGAAGAGATATTCGACGTGTTCACGCGCCTGCACACGCCCGACGAGTACGAGGGGTCGGGCATCGGCCTCGCCATCTGTCACCGGATCGTCACCATCCACCGCGGCCGAATCTGGGCGGAGTCCGAACCCGACGAGGGGTCGACGTTCTCGTTCACCGTTCCCGACGAGGACGCGACAGAGGTCGTCTGAGTCGGACCCGCAGACGAGCGAGAACCCCACGATTCTGTCGGTCGAGGCCAATCCGGGGGACTGCCGTCTCGTGCAAGTCGCGTTCGGCGAGTGCGAAACGGAGTTCCGCGTCCGTGTCGCCCGAGAGGGAGAGGACGCTTCCGACCTCCTGTTCGGACGGCGGAGAACTGCTCGACGAACTCGAAACCGACGCTCCGGAGGATACCCGTCCCGTCGAGTTCGACCGATCACGACGACGTCGAAAAGGCGTACGACCGCGGTGCGAACGCGTACCTCACGAAACCCCTCGACCCCGTGGAGTTCTTCTCGCTGGCGAGGACGAGAGACGAGTTCTGGTCTCCCTTCGCGACTCGGCCGTCGGCGGAGTGAACGGCATCCCGCGAGGGAGCCGAATACGGCGCGTCACCGCGAGAACGGCCCGGCGCGCGCTATCGTCCGCGCCGCTTGCACGACGCTCGCCTTCGCGAGCGACCCGCTCTTTATCGCACCGACCTTCGCGTAGTAGCCGCTCTTTCGGGCGGCCGCGCCGCCGTAGTGGCGAGTGCTCGTCGGAATCGGCGTTCGACGTCCTTCGACGCGCGTCGTCCCGTGGTAGATGGCGTCGAGAACGTCGCGCGCGGTGAGTGTCGCGCGGGTCACGTCGGGCACGTCTATCTCGGTGTACGCGCGGCCGACGTATCCGACCTTGTGCGCGTCGCTCCCCGCGACGCCGGGGTAGCCGTACTCGCGCGCGAAGCGACGCGCGCGGCGGTTCTTCCAGCCGGTGAACAGCCACGAGTTGTAGACTTCGATGGCGTCGGCGTCCGTCAGTTGGCTCTTGCGGACGCCGTGGCGACTCCGCTGGAACGGATGCGGAACGATGGCGACGCCGCCGTGGTCGCGAATCCACTCGACCGTCTCGCCGAGCGGTTCGCCCCGCGGCGGCATCGACTCGACGCCGAGGGCGAGAAGGTGACCGTCCGCCGTCGATACCTCCACCCCGGGGATACCGACGAGCCCGTACATCGGCGCGAGTTCCGCGGCCCGAACCGACTCGTGGATGACGTCGTGGTCCGTGATGACGACGGCGTCGAGCCCGATTTCGGCCGCCTGCTCGAGAATCAACTCCACCGGGTCGGAGCCGTCGTACGACGCCTCCGAGTGAACGTGTGGGTCGATTCGGACGGTGAGGGCAGACACGGGGTACCGTTCGCTCTCCTCAAGTAAAAGCTATCGGCAGACGAGTGTCAGCGCTGCGCACGCCAGACCAACCGGGTAAATAGCAGATTAACCCGCTCTCGGGGCTCTCTCGCCACAGTTAGGTCCGTCCGCGCGGCGTCCGTTCGATAGATGTCGAACTTATTACTTATATTCGATTCGGCGAACGTTTACGGTCCGAGCCGTGGTGTATGATACCATGGCTTCCGAACCGCGGGACGAGTTCGTGTACGCGTGCGCTCTCGACGACCTACGGGAGGACGGTCGGAGAGTCGTCAGTCGTCCGGGGACGCCGCTTGCCGTCTTCTACCACGAGGGCGAGGTGTTCGCGACGGACAACCGGTGCCCGCACATGGGATTTCCGCTGGCGGAGGGGAGCGTGGACGAGGGCGTCCTCACGTGTCACTGGCACCACGCCCGGTTCGAACTCTCCTGTGGCGACACCTTCGACCCGTGGGCGGACGACGTGCAGACGTACCCCACCGAGGTGCGCGACGGCGACGTCTACGTCGGTCCGCGTCCCGCCCCGGACGAACCGCCCGCGGACCACTGGGCCGGGCGACTGGAGGACGGACTCGAACGGAACCTCGCACTCGTCGTCGCCAAGTCGGTCATCGGCCTCGAAGACGCGGGCGTCCCGCCCGCGGAGGTAGTCGAGACGGGAATCGCGTTCGGCGCGCGCTACAGAGAGGCGGGGTGGGGTCCGGGCGTGACCGTCCTGACGGCGATGGCGAACGTCCTCTCTGACCTCCGCGCGGAGGACCGGAGACGCGCGCTGTATCAGGGCCTCGTCCGAGTCGCCGACGACTGCGCGGGCGAACCGCCGCGCTTCGACCAGGAGGCGTTCGGCGCGCGCGACGTCTCGTACGACCGGTTGAAGTCGTGGTTCCGCGAGAACGTCGAGGTTCGAGACGCCGACGGGGCCGAACGCGTCCTCCGGACGGCGATAGCGAACGACTGCTCTGACGCCCGACTGGCCGAGATGCTGGCCGCGGCGGCGACGGACCACCGCTACCTGAACGCCGGTCACACGCTCGATTTCGTCAACAAGGCGTGCGAAGCGCTCGATACCGTCGGCTGGGACCGCGCGGAGGCGGTCCTCCCGAGTCTGGTCCGCGGCCTCGCGACGGCCGACCGCGCCGAGGAACGGTCGTCGTGGCGGCAACCCGTGAACCTCGCGTCGATGCTCGAAGCGACGTTCGCCGAACTGGACGAACTCGTCGCGGCGGGCGAGTCGAAGACGTGGTCCGCCCCCGAGGGGTTCGCCGAGACGCTCCGCGCTGACGACCCAGAGACCGTCTTCTCGGCGCTCACGTCGGCGATAGCCGACGGCGCGACGGTGGACGAACTCGCGGGCGAAGTCGCGTACGCCGCGGGGACGCGAGTCGCCCGGTTCGCGACGGTCAACGAGTTCAGCGACTGGAACACCGTCCACCACACGTTCACCTACGCCAACGCGCTCCACCGACTGGCGCGGCGAACGGGGGCGCGAGAACTCTACCGCGGCGTGTTCGACGCGGCAACGAACGTCTACCTCGACCGGTTCCTGAACACCCCACCCGCACCGCTGCCGGAGATGCCGGAGGGCGACGGAGACTCCGAGACGCACCTCGACGAACTTCTCTCCGCTTTCGACGTGGAGGGCGAAGTGAACGCCGCCGGACGGCACGCCGCGCACTTTCTGGACCGCGGCGGCGACCCCGCGCGACTCCGCGAACGACTCGGGCGGGGGCTTCTTCGAGAGGACGCCGGGTTCCACGCGTTTCAGTCGCTCGAAGCCGGATTCGGGCAGGCCGAACTCCGAGACGACCCCGAGGAGGTGCGGACGCTCTGCGTCGCCGTCGCGCGGTATCTCGCCGCGCACTTTCCGACCAGACGGGAACGCGAACAGACGTTCACTATCGCCTCGCGCCTCCACCGCGGAGAGAAGATTCACGAGTCGTGACGCGGGTGGCCCGGAGACGGCCAACGCTCATGTGTCCGGGCGCACAGGGAGAGATATGGTTCGCGAAGGCGACAGCGCACCGGACTTTACGGTGCCGAAAGCAGGCGGCGACGCGTACAACGACATCGACGAGTTCACCCTCTCGGACGCGTTGGGGAACGGACCGGTCGTCCTCGCGTTCTACCCCGCGGCGTTCACCAGCGGATGCACGGAGGAGATGTGCACGTTCCGCGACCGGATGGACGAGTTCGACGGACTCGACGCCGACGTGTACGGGGTGAGCGTCGATCTCCCGCCCGCACAGAACGTCTGGATGATGGAGAACGACCTCCAGTTCCCGATGCTCTCGGACTGGGACCACGAGGTCATCCGCGCGTACGACGTGGTCCTCGACGACATGTACGACCTGTTCGAGGCCGCACAACGGAGCGTCTTCGTGCTCGACTCGGAGGGAACCGTGACGTACCGGTGGGTCCGCGAGGGCGACAACCCCGACTTCGACGAGTTGGCGTCGGAGGTCAGAGACGCGGTCGAACGGACCGCCGAACCCGAGACGGCCGAGTAACGCTCAGTCGCGGTCCGCGATTCGCTCGCCCGCGTCGTACCCGTTCCAGAGGGCGCGTTGCACGCGTCCCTCGCCGACGACCCAATCGCCCGCGAAGTGAAGCCCGGCGTCCGCCGTCGAACGGAGTACCGCTTCGTCGACGCCCTCGTCGGGAAGCGCGAGTCGCCAGCCTTGGTCGTCCGTCCAGTCCGGCGCGCGGTACCGGTCCTCGCCGAGGAGTTCGGCCACGAGTCCGGCCGCGGCGGGACCGACTTCGTCGAGGGGTTCGGCGTACCGTTCGGCGGACCACTCGGGACTCATCTGCGCGACGAGGAGGCTCTCGCCGTCGGGGACGTGGCCGTCTTTGCACTCCTCGCGGGAGAGCCACCCTATCTCGTGTTCCTTGTCGGCGTTCACGAGGCCGTACCACGGATACTCCTCTGCGAACGGGTAGTGGAGGACGACGGTTCTGATGGTCCGATACGGCACGGCACCGACGGCGCGTCTGACCTCGTCCAACCGGTCGTCGTCCCAGCGGGTCATATCGAGGAGCGCTGCCGTCTGCGGCGCGGGCGGCGTCAGGAGGACGTCGTCGAACGGGCCGAACTCCTCGCCGTCGCTCTCCGAGAGCGTCCACGCGCCGTCCTCCTGTGCGACTGTCTCGATTCGCGTTCGCAGGTGGAGGTCGGCGTCCGTCCGGTCGAGAAGGCGTTTCGCCAGTTGCGTGATTCCCTCGGTCCACGTCCACTTTCGGGACTCGTTCTCCGCGCGGTCGCTCTCTGAGAGTTCGCCCGCGGCGTCGAACGTCCACACCGGTTCCTCGATAGTCGTCAAGCCGTCCGCCCCGAGGTCAGAGATGAGCGATTCGGTCCGTTCGTCCACGTTCTTCACGTAGTTCGCGCCGTGGTCGTAGTGGCAGTCGTGTCGTCGCCGCGTCGCGGCCCGCCCGCCGACGCCGCCGCTTTTCTCCAGAATCGTCACCTCGGCGTCCGCGTCGGCCAGTGCGTGCGCGGCACCGACCCCCGCCACTCCCGCGCCGACGACTCCGACGCGTCTCGTCACGCCCGCCCCTCGCAGTCTCTCGGCTCGACTCTCGACTCCCGATTCGGCTGCTCGCGGTCGTGCCGTTCGCTCGGACGTCTCATAGACCGGTCTACGGTCCCGTCCCGCATTACGGTTCGGGCGCGAACCCCACAGCTGAAACCCCTGCGGTCCGCGCAACGGGTATGGACGACGAACCGGAGATTCGGACGCTCGGAGACGCGAACGTCCCCGCGGTCGGACTGGGAACGATGGGTCTCGACACGCCGTCGGACGCCGAGGCGGTGACGGCGGCCGTGGAGATGGGCTATCGACACGTGGACACCGCACAGATTTACGGCAACGAGTCCGTCGTCGGCGACGCGATAGCCGTCTCCGACGTTCCGCGCGAAGACGTGTTCCTCGCGACGAAGGTGTGGGCGGACAACCTCGCGTACGACGACGTCATCGAGAGCACGCGCGAGAGCATGGACAGACTCGGCGTGGACTACCTCGACCTGCTGTACGTCCACCGCCCCATCGACGCGTACGACCCCGCGGAGACGCTCTCGGCGTTCGACCGCCTCCGCGACGAGGGCCTGATTCGCCACGTCGGCGTGAGCAACTTCGAGGTGGCGGAGTTGGCGACGGCGCGCGCCCACCTCGACGCGCCCATCGCGGCCCACCAGACGGAGTACCACCCGCTTTTCTCTCGGCCCGAACTCCTCGAAGACGCGCGGGAACACGGAACCGTCCCGGTGGCGTACTCGCCGATGGCGGGCGGGAAGGTGACGGAGGTAGACGACGTCGTCGCGGTGGCGGAGAAACACGGGACGACGCCGCAGGCGGTCAGTCTGGCGTGGCTCCGAGCCAAGGGGATGGCGGTCGTTCCGAAGTCGAGTTCGACGCCGCACCTCCGCGCGAACCTCGATGCGGCGACCGGTCTCGCTCTCGACGAGGCGGACGTAGCGCGCATCGACGCCGTCGAACGCGAGGTCGAACTGTACCCCGAGTGACGGGTTCGCCTCGCCGTCCCCGGAATCGTTATAACCCAGTCTTCGGAGAATATCTCTATGCGGATTCCGAGTGGGGTTAGCGGGTTCGACCACCTCATCGAAGGTGGGTTCCTCCCCCAACGACTCTACGTGTTGTCAGGTCCGCCGGGAAGTGGAAAGACCACGTTCACGGCGCAGTTCATCGCCGAGGGGCTTCGTAACGGCGAAAACTGCATGTACATTACGATGCACGAGACGCAAGAGGAACTGGTAAACGACATGTCGGGGTACGACTTCGGCTTCGAGACGCTCACGTCCTCCGAGCAGTTCCGGTTCATCAATCTCGTGAGCCAGAAGGGAAAGCACCTGCTGAACCAGTTCTCGCAGGGGAACAACCCTTCGAGCGTCCAGAGTCTCACCGACAAGATCGTGGCGTTCGTCAACTCACGGCAGGTCGACCGCCTCGTCGTCGATTCGACGATGCTGCTTCGGCTCTTTTTCGCCGACGGCGACGAGGAGATGACGAGGTTCCTCACGGCGTTGAAACAAGGGGAGGCGACGACGCTTCTCATCTCGGAGATGACCGACCCGAGTTCGTACTCGGACGAACACTACCTCGCACACGGCGTCGTCTTCTTCCACAACTACCTCGAAGCGACGGGGATGACGCGCGGGATACAGGTCGTGAAGATGCGCGGGACCGATATCGACTGCGACATCCGCTCTCTCGAATTCTCCGACGAGGGGTTGGTGGTCGACCCGACAAAGCGCGTGGACCTGTAGGCCCATGTACGACCAGGTCTTCGACACCGATTGGCAGACTCTCGAAGCGGAGGACGCTCTCAGACGGATGTACGCGCTCGGTATCGCCAGCGAACTCGGCCACGAGTTCCCCGACGAACGGACGCGCATCCGGCGTCTCACGAGCACCGCCTACCAGCGGAGCGTCCTCGATTTGGCGTACAACGAAGGCCGCAGGCAGGTCCAAGACGTCCGCGGCGACTTCGACACGGACGCGGAGATGTGGGACGCTCTCGTCGACGAGGACGGGACGCCGAAGGCGCCGCCGAACTTGGACGTCGACCAGACGCCGGCGGACGTCCCGAAGGCGGTGACGCGGGCGTCGATGCTCGAACTCGACGTCGACGAACTGGAGATGCTCCGTCTCCCGTCGCGTCTCCGGCGCGACGAGTAGGCGCGGAAAGCCGTTTTCCGTCCGCGGCGCGTACCACGTGTATGAGCGAACGCGCGACGGAGACAGACGACGTGCCGAACAGCGAAGACCAGTGGCGCGAACGACTGAGCGACGAAGAGTACGAGATTCTGCGAGAACGCGGGACCGAACCTCGGTTCAGCGGCGAGCATCTGGACCGCTCCGAGGACGGCCAGTATCTCTGTGCGGGGTGCGGCGCGGAACTGTTCGACTCCGAGACGAAGTACGACTCCGGATGCGGGTGGCCTGCCTTCTTCGCCGCGAACGACGACAACGTCGAGACGGAGACGGACACCCGCCACGGGATGCGCCGCATCGAGGTGCTCTGTAAGAACTGCGGCGGCCACCTCGGACACGTCTTCGACGACGGCCCGGACCCCACCGGGAAACGCTACTGCATCAACTCCGTCGCCATCGACTTCGAGAGCGACGAGAACTGACGACGCCGACGCAGAGAACCGCCCGCCGGTATCGGCTCACTCCCCGTCGCCGTTGAGGTTCGCGGTCAAGACCGGAACGCTCGACCCGGCGACGACTTTCTGCGAGACGCTTCCGATGAGGTTCTTCGTGTAGTCGCCGCGGCGCGTCCCCATCGTTATCAGGTCGGCGTCCATCTCGTCGGCGTACGCGAGAATCTCGTCGGCGGGGTCTCCCTTCCGTACGGCTTCGGTGACGGAGATGCCCGCCTCGGAGAGGCGGGTCGCCGCACGGTCGGTCGCGGTTTCGGCCTCGCCTTCGAGTTCGGCGAGTACGTCCGCTTGCATCTCCTCTTGGAGTGTCAGAAAGGCTCGGTCGTCGACGACGTAGAGGACGTGTACCTCCGCGTCTCTCCGCGTGGCGATGTCCGCGGCTGTTTCGACGACCGTCTGCATCGACTCGGTTCCGTCCGTGGGCAACAGGATTCGCTGGAACATATCCCTCAGTCGGGCGTTTGCGCCCGGGACGCCTATATCCTCGCTTCCGTTTTCGCTGGGTGATACCCGCGCGCTCACGGTCGGCGGAAGGTACACGTACCCGCCGACCGACCATCGAAAAAGATGAACGCCGCGGAACTTTTCGTCTCCCTGTTCGGGACCGACCCCCTGATACTCGGACTGGCCGGGGGCGCGTTCATCGCGCTCTGTAACACGGTGGGCGCACTCGCCATCGTCGTCTACCCGAATCCGAGCGAACGGACGTTAGACGCCGCACTCGGCTTCGCCGCGGGCGTCATGCTCTCTGCGAGTTTCACGAGTCTCCTGCTCCCGGGCATCGAACTCGGCGGGCCGTTTCCGGTGTTCGTCGGCTTCGCACTCGGCGTTGTCCTCCTCGACAAGGCCGACGACTGGGCGCCGAACGTCCAACAGGTCGTCACCGGCCGCCGAGTCGATCCCTCGGACGGCAGGATGGCGTCCGTCGTCCTCTTTATCGTCGCCATCACCCTCCACAACATGCCGGAGGGACTCGCCGTCGGGGTCGGATTCGGGTCCGGCGATATCGGCAACGCCGTCGCCCTCATGCTCGCCATCGGCGCGCAGAACGTCCCCGAGGGTCTGGCCGTCTCACTCGCCGCCCGGAGCGCCGGCCTCGGGTCGTACTTCTACGCCGGTATCGCGGGGATACGCGCCGGTCTCGTCGAGATTCCGCTGGCCGTCGTCGGCGCCGTCGCCGCGGCGTTCGTCGCGCCCGTCGTCCCCTACGCGATGGGCTTTGCCGCGGGCGGAATGCTGTTCGTCATCAGCCACGAGATCGTTCCCGAGACGCACGCGCGCGGCCACGAACACGTCGCCACCATCGGTCTCATGGTCGGCGTCGCCGTCATGCTCTATCTCGACGTCACGCTCGGGTAGTCGTCGCTCGCGTCGTCGTTTCTGGCCGGGACGCCGAGGTTTTTACCTCCCGGGGACGGCCCGGACCTATGCACGTTCTCGTCGTCGGCGGAACCGGTCTGATAAGCACCGAAATCACCCGACAGTTGGTGGATTCGGGCCACGACGTCACCGTCTACAACCGCGGCGAAACGGAGGCCGAGATTCCCGAAACCGTCTCGGCCGTCCGGGGCGACCGGACCGACTTCGACCGGTTCGAAGCGCAGATGCGCGAACTGGACCCCGCACCCGACTGCGTAATCGACATGGTCTGTTTTACCGAGGCGGAAGCCGAGAGCGCCGTCCGCGCCTTCCGCGGCCGAATCGACCAGTACGTCTTCTGTAGCACCATCGACGTCTACCACCGGCCGCCGCCGCGAAACCCGGTGACCGAAGAGGCCCCTCGTCGCCCGCCCGTCAGCGACTACGCCGCGGGCAAAACCGCCGCCGAAGACGTCTTCTTCGACGTTCACGGGGAGGCGTTCGACGTGACCGTCCTCCGCCCGTGGAACACCTACGGCGAGGGCGGAACGCTCGTCCACACCTTCGGGATGGGGTCGTCCTACGTCGATAGAATCCGCGAGGGCGCGCCCATCGTCGTCCACGGCGACGGCACGTCGCTTTGGGGGCCGTGCCACCGCGACGACGTGGCCGCGGCGTTCGTCGGCGCCGTCGGGAACGAGGACGCCCACGGCGAGGCGTACAACGTTACGAGCGACGAGACGATGACGTGGAACCAGTACCACAGGCGCGTCGCGTCTGCGCTCGATGCGCCCGAACCGGAGTTGGTCCACGTGCCGACCGCGGTTCTCACCGCCGTCGCGCCCGAACGGACGCGGATGCTCCGGGACCACTTCCAGTACAGCACAGTCTTCGAAAACGAGAAGGCCAAACGCGAGTTGGGGTTCGAGTACACCGTCGACTTCGAGACGGGCGTCCGCCGGACCGTCGAGTGGTTGACCGAGAGAGATGCCGTCGAGTCGATGGAGACGGATCCGTTCGAGGACGAACTCGTCGAGTCGTGGCGCGAGACGACCGAGGCGTTCGTCGCGGCGAACCGGGGACTCGCGGACTGACCCCGCCTACGCCTCCGCGCCGGTGTCGTCGGCGTCGTCTTCCGGAACGTCCGCTTCGGACGCCTCGGCGGCGTCGGCAATCCACTGTTCTGCCCGTTCCGGACTGACGCCAGCGGCCTCGCTCACGTCCGTCGCGTCCGCGGCGGCGAGGGCGTCGAGTGAGTCGAGACCCGCGTCTCCGAGGACGCTGGCGTACGCCCCGCCGATTCCCGTAACCGCGGTCAGGGGTTCGTCCTCCGCCGTCGAGGCTCTCCTATCGGCGTCGGCGCCCGTCTCTCCTTCCACCGTCGCTTGGGACCGGGCGGACGCTTCCGACGTCGTCTCCTCGTCTCCGCCTCCGGTCTCTCCCGTCTCCTCCGTCGGGTTCGGTTCCCGCGCTTCCGCCTCGGCGGCCGCCGCCGCGCCCCGGACATCGACGTCCGCGTCCGTCGCCTCTCCGTCGTCACGCCCATCGGTCTCCTCGCCTCCGTCCGCCTCTCCGCTCTCGCCCGTCGGGAGGACGAACCGGAGTTCGTCGTAGGGGACGAACCCGGAGACGCGCTCTCGTCCCGGGTCCGCAAAAAGGAGAACGCCCTCCGCGATGGCTTTGAAGTTCCCGCAGGTCACGGTGGGGCCGTTCGTCAAGTGGACGGAGAGTCGCTGTGCCTCGTCTGTCGAACCGTCGTGTTCGGATGACATAGTGTGAGTTCGCAGATACGGTCCGCGGACCGAGAGCTACACGCGCGACCGACAGAAGCGTTCGGGCGGGCGCTGGCGACTGTCACTCGGTCGGACCGGTCGCGGACGCCCGCGCCGAACCGTTTTGCCGCCGGGGCGTCTCCTCCGTCGTATGTCCGACGCCGTCGATTCGGAGACGGAGGAACTGCTGACGAGCGAACCGCTCATGGCCCACCTGGCGACGTGTCGCGACGGCCGCCCGCACGTCGCCCCCCTCTGGTACCGCTACGAGGACGGCGTCGTGGAACTCGTCACCACCGGTACGAAACTGCGGAACGTCCGCGAGAACCCGAAGGTGGCGCTGTCGGTGCAGAAAGACGAGGGCGGACACGCGAAGTGGATGGTGACGCTCCTCGGCACCGCCACCGTCGTAGAGGACGAGACGGAGACGCGGGCGGCGACCCGAAAGATAAACGAAAAGTACGGCGTCGATTCGGACGCGTGGGACGAGAACGTCCTCGTCAGAGTCGACGTGGGTTCGGCGTCCTCGCAGACGTACGACTGAGTCCGACTCTCGGACGCCGTTCTCCGGCCGCGAGCCGACGATACTCACCCGTCGGTCGGACGCCCCGGGGCCGGTCCGGACGGTCCGTCCCGCCGGTTTTCCCACCACCGTCCGACTATCGCTCCGGCGCCGAGGACGGCGACGAGAGCCCCGAACACGAGATTGAGTAGCGGCACGTTGACGACCAGCGACCCGACCACGAGCGCGACCCAGAGGCTCGGTTCCCCGCCGCGCACCCTCCGGAGCAGGGCGGACCCGAGCACGACCGTTCCGACCGCGGACGCGACGGACAGAAACAGCAGTCCGCCGAAGACGGGAACGGCGGCGACCAAACTGAGCGGTTCCGGAGCGCCCGCGTTCACGAGAACGAGAAGCACCACCGCGAGGAGGACGGTTCCGGCGATGCCGCCGACGACCACGCCGATGCCGAGCGCTCCGGTCCGAACGGGCCGAGCGTAGAGTCGCTTCTCCGCGTCCCGGACGTACGACCCGGAGGAGACGAACTCCGAGACGGCAACGACGAGCCCGCAGAATACGACTGAGACCGCGACGTAGACCGCGTACCCCAGTAATCCGAGGACGACGAGTTCGGCGGTTCCGGCACCGAGTCTCAGCGAGTCGGGGGCGAACTGTGCAGTCGCCGTCGCGGGGACGAACGCCGAGGGGAGGGACGCCCACGCGAGCGAACGATGAGGGACCATAATCGCGAGTCGAACCGGACGCCTGATAAAATCCTGTTACCAGTTTCTCGGCCGCGGTGCCGTCGCTCTCTTCTGTACGGGGGTGGTTCTCACAGGCGCGGCACGGTCGAAAATCGGCGAACGTCGGAGCGAGCGCTCAGACGAGGCGGGCGAACGCGAGGGTGCCGCTCACGTTCTCTATGATGATGCGGACGACCTGCCCCTCCTGTGCGCCGGGGACGAATATCGTGTACTTGCCTTTCTCGGCGACGCCGTCGCCTTTGCGACCGGTTCCGGTGATCTTCACTTCGTAGGTGCGACCCTCCTCGACCGCCTCTTGGGACTGCGTCTGCGACTGCGAGGAGCGCTTCTGGACGGGGCGGAACGCACCGCAGGCCTCACAGCGGAGCATGTCCACGCCGTCTTCGGTCACGAGACGGGTGTCGGGCAGTCCGCACTCGGAGCAGGTGACGTACTCCGCGACGTAGTCTTCGAGGGCCTCGTCGAAGTCGGCCACCGAGAACGACCCGCTGTACCGCGCGCGCTTTTCGTCGAGTTGCCCGCTGGTCCCGAGCGTCCGCTGGATGAAACTGTGGACGTGTTCGGGTTTCCGAGAGAGGGCGTCGGCGATGGCGCCGAGGTTCGTCAGTCGGGTGAACGCCCCGTCCGTCTCCCCCTCCGGGTCGGGAATCGTGAGCCGAGACTCTTCTTGCGAGCGGTCCGGGAGATCCTCGAACGCTCGGTCGAGAGAACTAGTGTACTCCATACCTGTCTCAGTATCTCCCGGCCCATAGGAGTTCCGTGGTACTCGCTCGCAGGTAGTTCGCCCGCGCCGTTCGAGCGCGTTCCACCGCCAGAACTTCGGGGTTGGCGGCGCTCGATGTGAGCATGTACACCTGGCAGTACTACGACGTGATTCTCATCGGCGTGTTCGTCAGCATGGCTCTCGGCGTCCTCGTCGGTCTGTTCACCTCGATACCGCCGAGCGTCTCCGTCGCGGGGTTCGGCCTCGTCTCCGCCGCGTTCATCGGACACGGTCTGTTCGTCAACGGCCCGGTGGACGACGCGAGCGACCTCACGGACGAAGTCGACGCGCTGAACTGAGACGCCGCAGTCGCCCGTCGCGCTACGTCTCGACCGGCGCGATGCCGACGACTTCCACGAGCGGAATCGACCGTTCGGTCCTCGTCGCTTCGGTGGCCCCGCGGACGGTTCCCCACACCTGCACTCGCTCTCCGTCGAGTAAGCGAAACTGCACGGCGTCCTCGTACAACCGTCCGGAGGGCCACCGACAGGCGACGTCGTCGACCCACGTCCCGTTCGGACCGCGGGTCACCGCGAGGCGGATACCGCGTTCGGTGACGCCCTCGACGGTTCGCCGGACCGTCCCGTCGTATCGGACGGCGTGCCCGGCGCGTGACTCCGGGTCGGCGGCGAGTTCGTCGTACGGTATCGCCGTCGCGTTCTCGACTCGCCGTCCGCTCGTCGGATTCCCGTAGGTCGGCGTCCGGGCCGTCGCGTCGCCCCCGGACGCGGACGGAGACCCCACGCCGCCCGCGGGTATCGTCGGGAGACGATTCCGGAGCGGTGCCGCCCGCTCTCGAACGGCCCGCCGGAGTTCGGGCGACGCGCGCACCGCGTCGGACAGTCCCTCGACGAACAGGTACGTCACCAAGCCACCGACGACGTACTTCCCGGCGATTCGGACGGCGTCGCGTCGAGTCAACTGCTCCTCTTCGTCTCCGTCCGCGTCGTCGTCTCCCTCGTCGCGTTCCCCGTCGTCTCCGTCGCTCTCGCTCTCTTCGACCGGGTCTCCGAACCAGTCTTCGACCGTCTCCGTTTCCGTCTCGGGGTCGGAGTCGGATTCGAGGGCGCGGACCGCCGACTCGACGCCCGCCTCGCGGACTTCGACTGCGAGGCGCGCGGCGTCGAACTCCCAGACGCTCGGCACGTGGGCGTCGTCGTCTATCTCCGCGGGTCCGAGCGTGACGACGTGCGGTTCGACGCCGTCCCGTTCGCAGGCGTCCGCGAACACCCGCATCCTCCGGCGGTCGATTCGACCGCCGGCCGAAATCCACGAGCGAATCCGCCGAGACGCGCCGTCGTCCGTCCGCCCTCTCGCCTCGACGTACAGGTCCGGTCCGCTGAACCGAATCGCCGTCTCGTAGCCGCGAGCCTCCCACATCCGACGGACGACGCGCGCGCCCTCCCTGTCGGGCCGTCGGTCGAGTATCTCGCGAAGCGACGTCTCGTTCATCCGGTTGCCTCCCCGTCGCTCCGGCCCATATCTGTTTTCACTTGCTCTCGAAACTGATAATCGAACTGTAGCGTAGCGGTCCAACCGTAGCGTGATTAGATGGTTCTCCCTACGCCCCCATCGAAATCGACACGCGGGCCGACGTTCCGCGGTCGGAGCGGCGGTCTGTCAAATCACGGTAATTAAGAACGTCCGTCCCGATTGGGGGGTATGTCTCGTCGAGTTATCGTCGATACCGACACCGCGGGCGACGACACGCAGGCCATCTTGCTCTTGGCGACGGCCGACTCCGTCGAGTTGGAGGCGGTCACCATCGCCGCCGGAAACGTCGAGTTCGACTACCACGTCGAGAACGCGAAGTACACCCTCGAGGTGGCCGACGCGGCCGACGAGGTGCCCGTCTACGAGGGCGCGCGCCGACCACTCGTCAAAGACCACGAACACGTCTCGCACATCCACGGCGAGGGCGGACTCGGCGGCGACTTCTTCCCCGACACGGGCATCGACTCCGCGGAGGGGTTCGCGCCGGACGCCATCGTCGAGGCGGCCCGCGAGTCGCCCGGCGAGATAACCCTCTGTTGTATCGCGCCGTTGACGAACGTCGCTCTCGCCCTCCGCCGAGAGCCGAATCTGAACGAACTCCTGGACGAGGTGTGGGTGATGGGCGGAGCGGTCAACACCCTCGGCAACGACACTCCCTCCGCGGAGTACAACTTCTGGGTCGACCCGGAAGCCGCGAAGATGGTGATGCGAGAACTCGACGTGACCCTCGTCGATTGGGGTCTGACGGTTCGAGACGCGACGTTCGAGGCGGAGTTCCTCGACCGACTGGAGTCGATAGACTCCGAGTACGCCGAGTTCTATCAGACGGCGAACGAGCAGGTCCGTCGGTTCAGCCAGAAGCGCTACGGCGAGGACACCACCACCCAACCGGACTCTCTGACCGCCGCCTGTCTCGTCGCCGACGACGGACTGATAACCGAGTCCTCGGAGTACTTCGTCGACGTGGACGAACGCGAGGGGATGACCCGCGGGTACAGCCTCGTCGACGAGTTGGGAATCACCGACGGGGACCCCCGGACGCGAGTCGTCGAATCGGTCGACGAGGAGACGTTCCGCGAGATGTTCGTGCGGATGCTCGCGGAGGGCGCGCCAGAAAAGCCGCTCTGAATCCAGTCACCGCCGCGAATCGTACTCCTGATAGACGACGTGACCGCACGACTTGCAGTGTGAGGCGTCCGGGTCGTGATGCGAGAGGCCGCAGTTCGGGCAGGTGACGTTCACCTTCTCCTTGTTCGACCACTCGCGGACTATCTTGCTCGCCTGCCACGGGACGAGGACGATGGCCGCAAGAATCGACACGACGGTCACCAACCGACCCGTCGACGTTACCGGCACGATGTCGCCGAATCCGACGGTGGTGAGGCCGACGACGGCGAAGTAGAAGGCGTCGCCGAAGTTCGAGACGTTGGGGTTCGCCCCGCGTTCGACGCTGTAGAACAGTCCCGCGGAGACGAAGAAGATAGACATCACCGTCAACAGTAGCTTCATCACTCGAAGCGTCTCCACGGAGACGGTGCCGAAGAAGAACTCCTCGTTCTGCGTGAACCGGAAGAACCGCAGGATTCTGACAACTCGAAGCACGCGGAGGAATCCGATGCTCGCGGCGAGGGGCGTCGGTAACAGCAACACCGCGAACGTCGGCAGGATGGCGAGAAGGTCGACCACCGTGTACGGACTCAGAAACTCGGCGGCGGTGTCGCGCGCGCCGTACAGTCGAAGCAGGTACTCCGCGAGAAACAGCACCGCGATACCCACTTCCGCGCGCCACAGAACCGTCCGAGTCTCCGCCGATACGAGGTACGTCTCGGCGACGACGATACCGACGAAGAGGAGGTTCCCGAGGAGCAACGCGACGTCTATCGCCTTCCCGACTCTCGTCCGGTGGTCGAGGAGGTAGAACCGAACCGTCTCGCGGAGGTCCATCTCCTCGGAGGGGTACGCCTGACCGCCCATGAGGTATCAGTTACGGTACCAGGGGAATAGCGTGACGGCGTCTCGCACCGACGCCGAACGCGAGAGGGGAGAGCGTCGGATTACTCCTCGCCCATCTCCATCACCCCCTCGCGTATCTTCTCGGCTCGCTTCCGCACCCGATTGGCGTACCGTTCTACCTTCTCGGGTTTCTCGCCGTAGTAGGAGGCGACCCACTCGACGTCCACGCGCGGTTGCGTGAGGAAGTAGCCCACGAGCGTGTCTCGCCCGGCCTGGATTATCTCCGGCGGCACGCCGCGTTCGCCCGTTCCCGCCTCTTGAAATCCGTTGACGTCGAAGTAGACGTCGGCGTACAACTCGGCCGTCGCCGGGTCCTCGAACTCGATGCCCGCGTGGTGCGGTGCCTCGAACCGGTAGACGGTGTCGTCTCCCGCGGTCGTTCGCTCGACGATGCGGACGTCGAGGACGTAGTCGCGGTGGACTGAATCGGTCGGGACGGCGGTCTGTTCGCTTTCGGCTCGTTCGTTTGTTCGTGACATCTTCGTGTCTCTGTAAGTGGGAGAAAGACGGCTACCGGCGGGAACGCGGCCCGCGGCGCCTCGTCCCGCGTCGGTCGTCTCTCTGGCCCGCGTCGGTCGTCGGAGTCGGTTCGCTCGCTCGCTTCGGTTCCGGTTCAGTCCTCGTCGCCCCCTTCGTCGTCACCCTCATGGTCGCCGTCCTCGTCGCCATCTTCGTCGTCGTCCTCGTCGCTCTGGCTCAGGTAGTCGGAGACCGTCTTGCCGACGCTCTCGGGCTGGTAGACGTAGAGTCCGTCGTTCGGGTACGACCGGGCGGGCCCGCCGAATCCGTCCTCGCAGCAGAGGACGCGGCCGTCGCGCATCGTGTAGACGTTGTCGATGTTTCGGAGTGCGTCGTCGGCGTCCTCCGGCGGGTCGGTGAAGTCCGGGCCGACGATGACGGGTTCGAGTTCCGAGACGTTGTAGTCGTCTTCGAGTTCGGCGCGGTAGACGACGCCGCCGTCGACGCGGTCCATCTGGACGTCGCCCTCGTCGTCGGCGAGGGCATCGTTGAACTCAGAGATGCCGAAGTAGACGTAGTCGCCGGGTCCGGCGTCGTCGACGCTGTCGACGCCCTCGGCCTTGTTGAACTCGATAGAGGCACCGACCTCTTTTGCGGCCGCTCGGGTCTCCAAGAACGGGACGCGCCGGAGCTCCTCGTCGACGCCGTTCGGCCCGTTCTCCTCGTACTGTTCGGCCCACCTGACGATGTCCCTGTTGTCGATGTAGTTCGAGTTACCGTTGTGGATGACTTCGAGGTCGGCCTCTCGCAACGCCGTCGCCGGGTCGTCGGCCCAGTTGGTCTCGGCGTGGGCTTCGAGGTAGTCGACCTGCGTGACGTTGTCGTAGTCGTCGATCCACGACTCGACTTCCGCGTTCGTCGCGTGTCCGAGTTCCAGCCACTCCACTTCGAGCGGAACGTCCGCCGGGGAGTTCCGTTGGCCCGAGTCCTCGACGCTCGCCTCGTCGTTCGTGATCTTGGGCGCGTAGAGCGTTCCGGCGACGTCCATCGGGTCGTCGTAGTCGGGGATGGGCTCGTCGGCGACGAACTTGTAGATCCCCTTGCTGTCGCCGTCCGAACAGCCGTACACGGTCTTGAGGTCGCCCTCGAAGTCCGGCGCTTCCCAGGCGGCCCGACCCATCACGTAGTACTTGACCGCTTCGGGCTCGTCGGCCGTCGGTTCGCGGAAATCGACGAAGTAGCCGTAGCGGTACGGGTTCGGGTAGACGTCGTCTATCGGCGACGTCCTGAGGTTCTGGTCGTCGACCTGGTCGTTCTGGTCGGAGCCGAGGTAGTACGCGAGGAACTCGACGCCGGTCAGCGACCAGTAGCCCTGCGGGCTGAAGTCCTCGTCGAGGTAGTCTTCCTCGGCGTACGTCGATATCGCGTCCGATATCTCGCTGGGGTTCGGTCGGTTCCAGAAGTGGGCCGCGCCGACGAGTCCCAACCCGGAGCCCGCCTCGGCGATGTCGCTCACTTTCGCCGTCAAGTTGACGCGCGGGTGCGAGTAGTTCTCTTCGGCGGAGACCATCGTCCCCCACGGGGAGAGGTCGCCGTAACAGTTGATCCGCGTACCGCCGTGGGCGCGAAGCGACTCCGTGTTGGTCAGGTTCATCGCGTTTTCGAGGTCGGCGTGCCACTCTCCGTCCTCGTCTTGACTGATGGGAACCCGAGAGACGGAGCCGGGACTGTTCTCCCAGTTCGTGAACAGATATCCTTCGGTCCCCTCGTCGTTCGACGGAACGAACTGGTTGCAGTCGGGGTTGCTCGCGGCGAGTCCGTACTGCGTGCCCGCGAAGTACGGCCGTTCCTCGCGTTCGGGGTCCTCGGGACTTTCGCGCATGATGTCGGTCCCGTCCGGCGTCTGGGTGACGCCGAGGAGTTCGTCGCCGCCGTTGATCGGTTCGCGCCCGTAAAAGAGGATCTCGTAGTCCCCGCTTCCCGCGCGGACGTCGCGTTGTTCCTCCTCGGTTTCCGGTATTCCGATCTCATCGAAGTCGTCGTTGTCGCCGTCGAAGTCGAACTGGAACCCGCTGAAGTAGCCGACGGCCGCCCGCCCGAACGGGTCGCCGTTCTCTTCGGACGGGTGCTGGAGGCTGTACAGCAACGACCCGTCCTCGAAGACGAACGGCCCCGTCACCTCCGCTCCGAACGCGGTCGTCGAGAATCGCTTGAGATCACCCTTGACACTCGGTGCGCCCGGTGTGTCGCTCTCCTCTACTTCTTCGGCGGCCACCACGCCTGGTACGGTCGCTCCGAGCGATGCGGCGACCGACGTCGCCATGAGCTGTCGCCTGCTGAATTCTACCATGCCACATATGAAGATTGGCTGTCAATATAATTATTTTTATAATGTGTCTAACTATACACACATATTCGAGCGTATATCTCGGTAGTAACGCGTTATGCTAGGGACGGACAGCCCCATAGACGAGCTTGTTCTCCCGTTTATAGTCGGACAAAGATAAATTATTTCTAAACAATATGTGTTCCGATCGTGTTTCTATCTATGTCGCGAATCAGATAATTACCCGTTTCTGGCGGTGAACTGTCTCGAAATCAGATATGTGACACGTCCGGCCGCTTCGCCACTCGTTCAACACTTAATGGCTCGTCGTCCGTAGACCCTCTATGGCGTCGACGCTCTCTCGGTCTGCTCTCCGACTGTCGAAACCGGAAGTCGCGGTGTTCTCCTCCGGCGTGGCCAGCATGGGGTTGGAGATTCTGGCCGGACGGATGATCGCGCCCCAGTTCGGCAGTAGCATCTACACGTGGGGTAGCATCATCGGCGTGTTTCTCGCCGCCCTCAGTCTCGGTTACCACCACGGAGGGCGGCACGCCGACTCGCAGGCCTCGAACGACCGGATGGTGAAACTGTTTTTGGCAACTGCGCTCTACGTGGCCGGGGTCATCTTCTTCGGCGACGTCATGCTGCAGGCGGCGGTGGCGTTCCCCCTTCCGAGTCGGTTCGCCTCGCTTCCGGCTATCACGCTTCTTTTCGGCCCGCCGACGTACCTGCTCGGGTTCATCAGTCCTTACGCCGCGGAACTCTCGGCGAAAGAGGGGACCGGCGAGGCGTCGGGGCACGTCTACGCCGTCGGAACCGTCGGCAGCATCGTCGGCGCGTTCGCGACGACGTACTTTCTCATCCCCTCTTTGAGCGTCGAACAGATCGGACTCGTCTTCGGTCTTCTCTCCGTCGCCACCGCGGTGTACGTCGCCGCCCCGAAACTCGGACGGCAACGCGCGGGACGGAGTCTGGTCGTCGCCCTCCTCCTCGTCGTCGCCGCCGCGTCCGGCGGCGTCGGACTCTCAGCGACGGGCGACACCGTCTACCAGACGCAGACGCCGTATCAGGAGTTAGAGGTGGTCGATAGCGGCGACACGCGCACGCTGTACCTCGACGGGCAACCCCACAGCGCGATGAATGTAGCGGACCCGACGGCCCACGTCTTCGACTACACGCCGTACTTTCACCTCCCACTCTTGATGACAGACGACGTGGACCGAGTGCTGTTCATCGGCGGCGGCGGGTTCACCGGTCCGAAGCGATTCGCCGAGGAGTACGACGTCGAGGTGGACGTCGCCGAAATCGACCCCGAAGTCGTCGACGTGGCAAAGCGGTACTTCGAAGTCGAGGAGTCGGAGAACCTGACCATCCACACCACGGGCGGACGGCAGTTCCTCCGAGAGACAGACGAGACGTACGACCTCATCGTCCTCGACGCGTACAAGAAGGACAAAGTGCCGTTCCAGTTGACGACGGTAGAGTTCATGGAACTCGCCAGCGACAGACTCACCGAAGACGGCATCCTCTTTGCGAACGTCATCTCCGCGCCGAGTGGCCCGGCCTCGCAGTTCTACCGCGCGCAGTACAAGACGATGTCGCAGGTGTTCCCGCAGGTGTACAGTTTCCCGACACAGCAGGGTATCGTCGTTCAGAACATCGAAGTCGTGGCGACGAAGAACGGCACGCGCATCTCCGAATCGGAACTCAGAGCGCGCAACGAACGGCGCGACATCGGAATCGACCTCACAGAGGAGATAGCGTCGTACCGCAACGAGGAACGGACCGACGACGTGCCGGTTCTCCGCGACGACAGAGCGCCCGTCGATAGCTTGCTCGACCCGATGGTGGGGCAACGCTACGTCGTCGGAGAGACGGAAAACAGCGGGACGGCGGAAAGCGAGACGAACGCGAACGAGACTGCGACGGCCGAGGCGGCGTCGAACGAGTCGCGCGTCGCGGCGGCGACGCGGGCGACGGCGCGGTAGGTCGATATCCCGCCGGTTCGGTCAGCGCCGAGAACCCGGAGCCGCGGGGGTCAGCCTTCGACCCACCAATCGACGACGCTCTCTACTTCCTCTCGCTTCTCCGGCGTCGGCCGGTCGTTCCGCGACGTCACGTCTCGGCTCTTGTCTTCGAGGACGTTCTCCTCTACGATTTCGCTCGCCGTGCCGAACGACGACTCCGCGCCGTACTCCTCGGCGGACCCGAAGAACCGACCCCTGTCGGTGAACAGTCTGACCGTCGTCTCGACGAGGGGCATCCCCCGGAGGCGTTCCTCGTGTTCGTGGAAGACGACTTTCGCTTCGAGGATATCCATCTCGGCGTGTTTCGCGTCTATCTCCTCGATTCGCCTCGCGACGTCCTCCCGCGAGAGGGTGTCCAGCATCTTCACGTTGAAGATTTGGACCGGGATGCGCTCTTCGTCGCTGTTCGTGAGGGCGTCGAGGGCGTCGGTCACGGTCACGATACCGACGACGTCGTCCGTCTCCTCTTCGACGACGATCAGCGAAGAACAGTTCTTCTCCAGCATCTCTCCGATGGCGTCGCCGAGTTGCGCTCGGGGCGTCGTCGTGTAGGCGGCTGGCGTCATCACGTCTCTCGCGGGGAGGTCGAGCAACCGCGCCGAGTCCCCGGCGCGTTCGCCGTATCCGCCGCTCGACGCCCGGAAGTCGGCGGTCGAACCTTCGCCGCCGTGGCCGTCGAACCCGTCCGCGTTTCCGCCCTGTTCTTGGTCCACCTGCCGGACGGTGAACTCGACGAGGTCGGACATGCTGACCATCCCCTCTGCGGCCCCGTCTTCGACGACCGGCACGCGCGAGATGCGGTTTTCGAGGAGGTGATTTATGACCTGTCCGACCGTCGTCTCGCGTTCGACCGAGATGAGGTCCTGCGTGTAGACGTCTTCGACGTCGAGTGCGTTGAGATTCTCCTGTACCTCGTCGACGAGATTCATCGCCTTCACGACGCCGACGAACTTCTCTCCCTCGTCGAAGACGGGGAGCATCTTCAGTTCGTTCTCGACCATCAGTCGGGCGACTTCGCGGACGTCCTCGTGTCGAGATACCTTCGGCGGCGCGGTGGCGACGTTCAGCGCCGTCTCCTCGGGCGGGTGGTGCGACGACAGCAGTTGTTTCTGCGAGACGACGCCCTCGAACGAGCCTCCGTTCGTGATCACGATGACGCGGTCTTCGTTCGTATCGAACGCACCGCGGAGTTTCGACACAGGTGTCTTGGCGTCTTGTTCGACGTAGTCCGTCGAGACAACTCCGTCTATCTCCATACTGTCGGCGCTTCGTCCTCCACCCGCTTGAGAGGTGGGCCAGTAGACTCATATTCCACCTCGATTCGACCGTCCCGCCCTCGAATCGTCCCTCCGTGATTGCTCGCCCGGCGCGTACGCCGCGCGGGCGCGGACGACTCCTCAGAAGAACCCGCCGGTTGTCGAAGGAACCTCAATTTTCGCCCCGGTTCACCCCGAACGACGCTCCCGCGGGGCGTCGAACCGCCGCGGACGGCCGGCGACGACTACCTGCCGACTACTCCTCGGAGCGCTCTTCGCCCACGATTTCAGTCACCGCCTCGTCGTCGACGTTCATCTCGCCCGGGTCCGGAGACTCCGATTCGACGTCTTCGGCCGCCCGTTCGTTTATCTCCTCGTCGGTTCGCTCCTCTCCGGGGAGGTCGTCTTCGCCGTCTTCCTCGTCGGTCTCTGCTTCTTTCTCGCCGTCTTCGTCGTCCGTCTCTCCGATGTCCTCCTCAGTTTCGACCGTTTCCTCGTCGGCCTCGTCGTCGTCCGCCTCCGCTTCTTCGTCGTCGCTCGCTTCGTCGTCGCTCGCTTCGTCCTCGTCGTCCGTCCGTTCGGCCGTCACTTCGACTTCCGACTCGACTTCGATTTCGTTCTCTCCCTCTCGTTCGAGTTCGGTCTCCGCTTCGACTTCTACCTCCACGCCTTCGCCCGTCTCTATCTCTATCTCCGTCTCGACCTCCATCTCCTCTCGTTCTCGTTCGCTGTCGTCTCCCTCAGTTTCGTCGTCCGACCCCTCGGCGGAGACGACGCTCTTTGGGTCTTCTCGCGCTTCTTCGACCGTCTCGCGAACCTCGTCGGCGGACGGAGCCGACGCGCCGGACCCCGCGCGGCGGGTGGCGAAGTACGCCAACGCGGCCGCTCCGCCGCCGAGGAGCAGAACCTTACGCGGGAGTTGCGACGCGACCGACCGCACGGTCCGCGCCGCCTCCGACTGGCCTTCGCTGTCGTCTTCTATCGCCTCTTCCGCCGCCGCTTCGACCGTCTCTTCGACCGCGTCGTTCCGGAAGAATGCTCTCAGACTCATGACACACGTACTTGCCCTCCCGCGAGGAAGTGCGTTTGGGCCCCTCCGTCCTCGACGGGAGACGAACGGGCCGCCCGCGGCCGGCGCGTCCCGACGCGACGACTGTCAGTCCTCTTCCATGGCGTCCGAACCCGGTTCGATGGTGACGTCTTTCTCTTCGCCCGCGAGGGCGGCGTGACCGTAGTTGAGACCGGCGACGAACACGCCGCCGCCGAGGGTGTTACCGACCGTCGTCCAGAGCAGGAACGTTCCGAACTCGCCGAGGCCGACGCCGGTTCCGAGAAACATCGCTCCGAGAACTTCCGTCGTCCCCAAGATGGCGTGGTGGAACGGACCGAAGCCGATGGCGGCGGTGACGACGAGCGTGATGACGACTCGTCCGATGGTGTCGCGACTGGCGGCGACGAGCCACGTGACGAGACCCATCAACCATCCGGCGACGACTCCCGACAGGAGGATGACCCACCACGGGTGAGCCAAGAGCGTCCGCGCGAGACTGTCGAACGCCGACGGGGCGACGATTCCGAGTTGGGGTCCGAGAACGGCGATGAGACCGGCGAACACCGCACAGCCGGAGAGATTCGCGACGTACACTATCCCCCAGAGGCGTCCGAGTTCGCGGAGGGCGGTCCGTCCGTCGAGCACCGGCAACACGGCGAGCGTCGTGTGAGCGGTGTACAGTTCCGTCTGCCCGAGGATGACGAACAGAAACGCCACGGACGACGCCGACGCGAGGACGAACTGCTTTACGAGGTCCGACGGAAACTCCGTCGAGAACGTCAGTACCATCCCCATGAACAGAGCGCCGAAGCTGAGATTCATCCCCGCGGAGAGACCGGAGAGAAACAGCCCTTTGCTCGGCCTGCCGAGTTCCTTGAGCGCGTTCTCCATCTCCCGTTCGAGGATGTTGCTGTAGGAGAGCGACGCCCCGGACGGCCCTCCCTCGTCGTCAGTACTCATCTCCGAATCGTACACGACGACGGGTGAAGAGGTCCGTGGCTGTTCGCACCCGACGAACAGAGCGAGTCACGAGTCGCTCCGCGGCCACCGCTCGGAGTCCACGAACTCGTCGTAGAACTCGACCACCCGGTCGTCCGCCAACAGCGGTTCGTTCGCCTGTATCAGATCGACGTCGCACTGGTTGTTCCCCTCCAGTACCACGAACTCGCCCGAGTCGGTGACCAACAGGTCCCACCCGACGTACGGCATGTCGGGAAACGCCTCGGCGAGTTCGAGCACGGACGCCTCGATTCGGTCCCACCCCGGGACCGACCGCCCCTCGATGCGGGCGCCGGTGTCGGGGTGAGAGTCGAACCACCGTAGTTTACCGTCAAACGGGAACCGAGTCGCCCGACGCAGTTCGCCCCGCTCTCGGTCTATCTCGCAGGCGATACCGCCCCGCGACCAGTTGTCGACGCCGCCGGACCCCGCCGCGCCGAACCGGTGGACGACGGCGGCGACGAACGGGTCGTCGTCCCCGGGATGCATCGTCAGGACGCGAACCGTGTTCGGCGAGTTCGGATACACCTCCGCGGCGTACTCGGCCTGTTCGTTGAACTCCGTGACGAGATAGCCGCGGACCGACGCCACGACGGACCGCACCGCCGAGGCGGGAACGGTATCGCCGTTGACGAGGTAGCCGTCGCCGTCGCTCTCACAGATGTAGACGCCGCTTCCGCCCGCGCCCGTCGCGCCCTTCAAGACGAGTTTCTCGCCGCCGTCGAGGAGTTCGAGCACGTCGTCGGCGTCGATATCTTCGACGTTCTCCCGTCCGCCGCCTATCGCGCCGAACAGGTTCGGAAGCGCGTCTTCGAACCCCCGACTCCGCATCGCCGCGTAGAACTCGAACTTGTCGTCGAGGTACGTTCGCGTCCGACCGTTGATGTGGGCGGTGTACGCCATCTTCTCGTACTCCGAGACGTAGTCGCCGTAGTTCCGCCGTTCGTCGAAGCCGTAGAGGTAGTACGACGAGGAGAGAAAGCCGTGCCGGAGCATCCGGAGGCGGTTCCACGGGTCGAGCGGTACCGTCCGGCCTTTCGTCCACTCGAAGAGAAGGAGATCCAACCGGAACCGGTCTCGAAACGGGAGCGTCGACCTGACCGCCTCGTAGGCGAACGACCCGACTCCCTCCCTCCGGACGCGTTCTCTCGCGCGCCGCATTCGTTCGAGCATGCTCCCGTCTACAGACAGCCCACACATACGAGTTCTGCCGGATTCGTCTATTCTGATTTGGGGACCTGAACGTCCGGATTTCGTGAACTCCGCCCCCGCGCTTATCCCGATTGTGGACGAGGTGAGAAACATGGAACTCCGCGACCCGACCCCGGAGGACACAGACCGGATACGCCAGATGGTCGATAGTTCGATGACCACGTCGTACAGGCTGAGTCCGCAGCAAATAGATGCGGTGACCCAAGAGGAGTTCGGAGATGACGCTCTGCGGCGGACGTTCGACGACGAGGACGCCGTCGCCGTCGTCGCGGAGAACAGCATCGACGACGCGGACCCAACCGTCGCCGGCATCGTTCTCGGCAGCGTAGACGGCGACGTCGGCGAGGTTCGCTGGTTGTTCGTCGACCCCGAACACCGGGGCCTCGAAATCGGAACGGAGTTGTTCGAGGCGGCGATGGACGCGTTCCGAGAACGGGGCGTCGAGCGGATTCAGGCGACGGCGTTGGAGAAAAACACCGAGGGCGAGCAGTTCTTCGAGCATCTGGACCTCGAACGGACCGAGGAACGGACGGTCGAACTCGGCGACGAATCGTTCGTCGAGTACGTCTACACCGAACCCTCGGCGGCGACCGACAAGACCGACTCCGCGAAGACCGACGACGGCGACATCGACTTCCCCGACACCGAACTCGAAGACGGAGTCAGAACCGCGACGACCGAGGACGGACAGAACGTGTACGTCGACACCGACAGCGACGGCGCGTCCGGGACTCAAGCCCCCTTCTTCGTGACGTATCTCGACGAGGAGTGGGGCGAACGGTACGGCTACTACTGCGCCAACTGCGGGTCGCTGGACGTCCAGATGGACGACATGGAACGGTTGGAGTGCGGCGAGTGCGGCAACAGTCACGCTCCTGACTCCGAGGAGTACGACGACTCGTATCTCTGAGGCCGCGCGACGCCGTCAGCGCGGAATCCCGTACGTCTCGTCGTCGACGTCGATCATGTAGACGCGCTTTTCGGTGTCGATGTCGTCGATTCGCGCGGCGTCCTCGGCGTCGAGTTCCCACTCGCCCACCTCGAAGTTCGACCGGATGTGGTCGGGCGTCGAGGATTTGGGAATCGTGACGATACCTTTCTGAATCTGCCAGCGCAGGACGACCTGCGCCGGCGTTCTGTCGTACGCCTCGGCCACGTCGCGGACGACGGGGTCGTCGAGCACTTCAGTTCGGGCCAACGGGGCGGCCGCGGTGAGGACGATATCGTTGTCGTCGCAGTACTGCAGAAGGTCGTCTTGGTTGAGCCACGGGTGGAACTCAACCTGATTGACGGCGATGGGGACGTCCGCCACGCGCCGCGCGAACATCAGTTGGTACTTCGTGAAGTTGCTCACGCCGATGTTTTTGACCTTCCCCTCCTCGTGGAGGCGTTCGAGCGCCTGTATCGTCTCGCGCAGCGAGATGGTCGGGTTCGGCCAGTGTATCAAGTAGAGGTCGAGGTAGTCAGTCCCCAAGCGGTCGAGGCTGGCCTCGCAGGATTCGAGAACCGACTCGTAGTGGAGGTTCGAAGGGAGGACCTTCGAGGTCAGGAAGATGTCCTCGCGGTCGTACTCCGCGAGCACCTCGCCGATTTCGGCCTCGTTTTTGTACCCCTCGGCCGTGTCGACGTGGGCGTACCCCGCGTCGAGCGCCGTCCGGACGGACTCTTTGACAGTCTCTCCGCCGATGTCCCACGTCCCCGCGCCGACCTGCGGCATCTCGACGCCGCTTGGCAGGGTTCGAGTCGGAATGTTCATACGTCCTCTGCGTTCGGCGGAATCACTCATATGTCTGGTGACGAGGTACGTCGGTTGCTGGCTTTTGCGGGTCTCTGAGCGACGGGCGGGGTCGGGAACTCTCTCGAATCGTTACACGTCCGCCTCAGCACTTTTTCCGCTCCGGAGTGTGGAACGGTGTGTGCTCGACGTAACAGGCAACGCAGAGGACGCGTTAGTGTGGCTCGGACGAAGCGGAGTCGAGACGGGAGAGCGACGCGTCACCCTCCCGGACGCGGTGTTCGAGTTCGACGTACTCGACGCCGACGACCGGGTTTATTGGGCGGCCGACCCGGAGGTACCCGCCGCCTACGTCACGAACGAGGAGTCGCTCTTCGAGGAGGACGACGGCGTGCTCTTTGCGGGCGCGGGCGACGTGGAACCGGGGACGCGAGTGGAGATGCCCACGTTCCTCTTCGAGTCCGAGGACGGGACAGAAGAGACGGTCACCATCCTCGAACCGGGCGCTACGGCGCACTTCGTGACGAACCCGGAACTGACGAACGCGGGCGTCTGCATGGTCGCACCGGAGTCCGTCGTCCGAGAACTGTTCGACCTCCGACTCGGCGAACGCACGTGAGACCGGCGACGCGAGAACGGGCGGAAACCAGTTGAACGACCCGGCGGCGGTATTTTTGTCGTCGCTGGCGTCGTCGTCGCCGAGATGACGGTCGAACTCTCGAAAGGCGACCGCGAGAAGACGGTCGTGAGCGGAAACGAGCGCATCGGCGTGGTGACGGACGTTCGAGGCGGCCGGGCATACGTCGACCCCGAGTGGGACAACGTCGACGAGGGCCTCAGAGAGACACTCGACTGGACCGAAGACGACGACGCCCACACCGTCGAGGAGTCGGCGTTCGCGACGGCGCAGAACGACGAACTCCGCCTCCGCTCGGACCTGTTCTGACGCCCGGCGGTCGCCCCCGCGAGCGTCGTCACCCCCCGTCTCTGAACGCGGCGTATATCGCGTCCGCTCGTTTCGGACCGACGCCGTCGATTCGCATCAACTCCTCGGGCGACGCCGCGACGGCGTCCGCGACGGCGGGGTACGCCTCGTACAGTCGGCCCGCAGTGTCGGTTCCGACGCCGTCGATACAGCCGTACATCCGCTTCGCGGTCGGCGCGCCGAGCGTCGTCACGGACCCGTTCGGAAGCGCGGGCGTCGAGGGCTCTTCGACGTGTTTTCGGCCGAGTCGAACGGCCATATCGACGAGTCGGTCGAGGTCCGAACACGGGATGACCGGCGTTCCGAACCGCGCCGTTATCGACGCGGCCGACCCCCGGACCGCGGCCGCCGGAACCCCCTCGTCGCCGTCCGCCGGGAGTTCGGCCTCCAAGAGGAGATACGAGTGGGGGTGCGCCTCGCTCAGCCGACGCACTTGGTCGTAGAGGTCCGGCGCGCTCCGCCCCAGAAGCGTGCTCACGTAGTCCGAGAGCGTCTTTCGCTCGATTCCGACGTCTCCCACGACGACGTCTCCGGACGCGAGTCGGCGCGAGGCGACGGCGTCCACGTCGGCGTGCGCTCGGACCGCCTCCGCGACGGCGGGCGGTTCCCTGTCGTCGACGACGACTGAGAGTGACATCGAGAGGAGACGGTTGGCGGGCGACGACCAAGAGTCCGCTGCCGCCGACGTCCGCGCCCGCCTCGCAGTTCGCTCCTCCGCCCGAGAGACTAACTGACGCCGGTCCCGAACGCCGAGAGATGGTCAACGCGTTCTGGCTCGACCGCGACCCGGATACGGCGGTCACGTGGCTCGTGGACAAACACGTCACAAGCAGCGTCTTCGAGTGTTCGATGGTGCTGACGACCGCGGCGCAGTTAAACGGGGCCGCGGGCGAAGAGCTCTACTTCACGCACCAGCACCATCCGCTCACCCGGTGGGCCGCGGAGTCGCACGGCAACTGGCGGTATCTCAGGGAGTACACCGAGGCGGCGCACCGCGAGTGGCGGTACCGCTGGGACCACGACGAAGAGCGGAGACACGGCTGTTGGGCGACCGTCGAGACGCTCGACTCAGACACCGTCCGCGGCTTCGAGTGGCCGAGCGAAGCGACGAGCGACCCCCCGCGACTCACCGGGCGATGGGAGGCGGACGACTACGTCGACGCCTACAGATACTACTACGCGAACGAGAAGCGCCACCTGTTCGAGTGGTCGAAGGACCGCGAGGAACCCCCGTGGATAGACGAGTACATCGTCGCTCTCGGAGAGGACTCCGAACACCGCCGCGACGCGGAGGACGAGTGAACCGAGCCGGCGGTTCGGACGCCGGATACGTGGCCTCCGCCCCGCGGGCGCGCCGTCTCTCCGTTACTCCGTTATCAGGAGAATACCGTCGTTCGTCGTGACGTCGGTCGCTTCGGGCGGAATCTCGAACTCGTACTGGCTCTCGCCCGCGACGACGATGGCCGTCTCTCCGACGATATCGAGCGTCGCTTCGACGCCGGGGCCGAAGTCGATGGCGACGACGTTCTCGTCCTCGTACTCCCGGTGAGCGATGGTGATCTCCTCCCGTTCCGCCGCCGCAGAACGCAACTGTCGGGGTGCCTCCATGCGCACGAGATTGGGTCCGTCCGTCCCTAAGTGCTGTGCCCGCCGTTCGACGCTCGTCTTCCGGCCATTCCGGGGGCGAACGACGGTCTCACGTCGGGTTCGTCGCCTACGGCGTCGCACCCCGCGGCCACAACCGGGTTTACGACAGCGGTTCTGATGTTCCGTATGTCGACCGCCCGATCCGTCGTCGCTCTCGCACGGGACCGAAATATCACCTATCTGGCCGCGGGAATCGCCTACTACGCGTTCGTGTCGATAATCCCGATGATACTTCTGGCAGTCTCTATCGCGTCGTTCGTCGGGGGAGAGGCGTTTGCCACCCGCATCGCCGACATGCTCAGCCAGCAACTCTCCGATGCGGGGCAAGGCGCCGTGACGGAGACGCTGACCAACACCACCGGACGGGGTGCCGCGTCCGTAGTCGGGTTTCTCACGCTGACGTGGAGCGCGCTGAAACTCTTTCGCGGCCTCACGCAGGCGTTCGACAACGTGTACGCGAACGACCTCGACGTTTCCCTCCTCGAACAGGTCCGCGACGCCCTCGTCGTGACCCTCGGCATCGCTCTCGCCGTCGCACTCGTCGTCGGCGTCGGCGTCGCGCTCTCGGTTTTGAACCTGCAGATTCCGCTCGCCAACGTCCTCGGAACCGCCGTGTTGATACTCGCGTTGACGCTGGCGCTCCTCCCGATTTACTACGTTCTCCCGCCGGTCGACGTGACGGTCGGCGAGGTGTTGCCGGGGGCGGCCGTCGCCGCGGTCGGGTGGGTACTCCTGCAGATCGGCTTCCGAATCTACGCGTCCAACGCCGGTCGTTACGCGGCGTACGGGATAATCGGGGCCGTCCTTCTTTTCGTCACGTGGCTGTACTTCGCCAGCATCGTGGTACTGTTCGGCGCGGCGGTCAACGCCGTTCGCCGGGGAACGACGACGGAGACGTGGTAGTCACTCCGAACGTCGGTGACGTTCGCTCGGCGAACTCCGCGGCAATCTCGAACGCCGATTTCCCGGGTTCGGTGCGGTATTTGCCACCGAAACACAATTTGACATCCGGACAATAATCACGAATCCGCACGAGACCGAAAAATGTGGGGATAAACGAAAAATAACTCCACAGTCGGGTATTAGTGTGGCATAAATATCGCAAACTACAATTTATTTCTGATATATCTGGGGTAATAAAATAGAATAGAGGTTACAAATACTTGGGCTATGTTCTTTTATACCTGAGATAAAATATCTTTCTAACATAACCTGCTGTATTTATGATGGGGCGAAGCGCTACTCGTGCGCGTTTCAGCGTCGGTTCCGACGAACGGTGACCCGACGCCTCTGGAACGGACGGCTTCCGCTCGCTCGGCCGTCACGGTGACGGTTTCGACTGGGTACCGCCCTCCGATGTCTATTGGAGTCGGCGCGCTCCCGCGAGAGTCTCACGGGCCGGGCTCTCGGACGTGCGTCGTACCGGCGAGGGAGAATCCGACGAGTGCCGCGTCGGTTTCGCGGGGGAGGTCGCGCCTCTCCCTTACTGGAGGGGCATCAGCGTCGAGAGGACTAACACGACCGTTATCCCGGTCACGGACATCACCAAATTAACCGCGGAGAACGTCTTGAACGTCTCCGCTTGCGTGATTCCCGCGACTTCTTTGACGATCCACCAGCCGCTGTCGTTGTACCACGCAAACAGCATCCCGCCGGTGCCGACCGCCATCATCATGTAGACGGGATGGACGGAGAGCGGCCCCGTAAGCGGTGCCATGATAGACGCGCCGGTCAGGATTGCGACGGTGCCCGAACCCTGAGCGATTCGGATCAACCCGGCGATGAGCCATCCCGTCATGAGAAGCGGGATACCGACTTCGCTGAGGTTTCCTGCGATGTAGTCTCCGATTCCCGCGCTCTGGAGCATCGCACCGAACGCACCGCCGGCCGCCGTTATCGCGATGATGTTGCCACCGCTCTTCAGCGCCTCGGTCAGTTCGGATTCGAGTTCTCTCCTGGTCAGGTCCTTCATCCGGTAGAACGTCCACGACGATAGCAGAGCCGCCGCCGTGAGCGCGATGTTCGGGTCCCCGAAGAACGCGGTCACGGAGAGTATCGACGCGCCCTCAGAGAGGAGAACGCCCGCGATGGTGTTCGAGGCGATGAACACGACGGGGACCACGATGGGCAGCGTCGCTTCGACGATTCCGGGGAGTTCGTCTATCGGTTGGTCCGCGTTCTCTCTCACGCTCTCTGCGGTCGTTCCCATCGCGTCGCGGAGCGGAATATCCATCCGAGGGTCGATCCAACGGCCGTACACGACGCCGCCGACGAGAGTCGTCGGAATCGCGACCAACGCGCCGACGCCCATCGCGACTCCGAGGTCCACGTTGAGTTCGGCCGCCATCGCCAACGGACCGGGGGTCGGAGGGACCAACATGTGCGTCCCGAGCGCTCCGGCACTGAGAACCGAGATGTACACCGCGAACTTGTCGCCCGTTCGCGCCCGCATCGACCGACCGATAGGCGCGAGCAGGTAGAACACGTTGTCGAAGAACACCGGAATCGACAGGATGTAACTGCTCCCCAACAGCGCGTACTCGGAGTTCTCGTTCCCGGTGATGCCGAGGAACGCGCGGACGATTCGTTCGGCGGCACCGCTCTCCATCAGCGTCTTCCCGATGACGGCCGCCATCAGGATGGGGATACCGATTCCGACCAACACGTCCCCGAACGCCTCCGCCGTCGTGGTCGGTACTTCGGCGAACGGTACCTCCGGCGTCACGACACCGACGATGACCGTAGCGATGATGAGTCCGACGAACGCCGGGAGTTTCAACCACACCAACAGCAGGACCACTGCAAGCAACCCCACGACGAACGGGACCATCGGGTTAGATAGTACCATGCATACCGGGGTTCAACATAGAATATAATTAATTTAATGTTCTATGTTGTTACTTCCGATTCTACCCCCGATGACGATAGAGTCAACCGAGTATCGGAACTGTTCTCTCGGTAGCGGAAGTACGGCGGTCGAGAAGCGCCCCGTGACGCGGTTCGTCAGGCCTCCGCCAGTACCTCCGCGATCGCTCTGAGAGTCTCCTCGCGTTCCTCGACCGGCACGTCCGACGATATCCACGAGGCCGACCCGGTGGCGTCCGCCAGTTCCAACGCCGCCTCGACGTCCGCCACCGAGGAGATGCCGCCTCCCAGAAAGACGTTCGTCCGCGGGTTCCGTTCCGCGACCAACTCCGAGAACCGTTCGACCGCCTCGGGGTCGGTCTCGTTGAGAGACGTCGTCGTCCCGAGTAACTCCGGTTGCTCGAAGACGACCCAGTCTGGGTCCCACTCCAACACCGCCTTGCCGAACTCGTAGTTCTCGACGCAGACGACGGACGTGAGACCGACTTCGCGGCACCGGCGTATCTTCGTCTCTAACTCCGGAGCCGTCTCTCTGCGTTCGGGGTGGTTCATCATCACCCCCGTCGCGCCGGCCTCCCGGAGGGACTCGGCGAGGATGTGTCCGAGTCCCCGACCGGGTTCGTGCGGGGACATCCCTTGCGCCAGAATCGGGAGGTCGGTCTCCCGAGCGACGAGTCGGATATCCGCCGTCTGCGGTGAGAGGACGAAATCGACGCCGAACTCGTCTGCGACGCGCGCGGCCGTCTTCGCGAACTCGAGTCCGTCCTCTCCCCACGTATCAGGGTACAGTTTGTAGTTTATCTGGAAGAACGGTGGCTCGAAACTCATCTGTCGAAGCGAGCGAGCGATTCGTCGGGCGTCGCACCGTCGTGAACGATATCTTTGAGCGCTTCGACGACGCTCGCGGGGTCTTCGTGTTGCCAGACGTTGCGGCCGTATATCACACCGTCCGCGCCGGCGTCCACCGCGTCCGCGGTCATTTCGAGCACCGCGGATTCGGATTCGGCTAGCGGCCCTCCCGCGACGTACACGGGGGACGGCGCTCGGTCGACTATCGGGGCGAACGCGTCGGCGTCGCCGGGGTAGTACAGTTTCAGGATGTCCGGACCGAGTTCGGCCCCGATTCGCGCCGCTTCGCCGATCAGGTCCGCGTCGAGGTCGTCCTCGATTCGGGGGCCCCAAAGCGTGGGTTCGAGGACGACTTCGAGACCGTGGTGCCGCCCGTTCCGCGCGATACGGGCGGCGAACTCGAGGTTGTCGCCGAGAACGCCGGGATCGTTCCGTCCGTATATCAGACAGGCTTTCACCGCGTCCGCGCCGACCCGCGCCGCGTCTTCGAGGTCGAACACCTGTCTGTGAATCTCGTCGGACGCCTGTTCTCCGGGAATCGTCGAGTCGTGGATGATATCCACCGTCCCTATCGTGTACACCGAGGGGTGGTCGTCCAACAGGTCTCGGTGCTGTTCTAAGAACGGAACGCTCGCGAGAATTCCGTCCGGGCCGCCTTCGAGCACCGCCTCCAGCGTTCGGCGGCGGTCCTCGAACCCGTCGAAGACCCCCCAGTGAAGGCCGTGATCGAGTGCTACGACGACTGCACTGCCTAAACTACCCGTCATCGATTTCTCCGTGGACATCGTTTTGTGAACGTGGTATCGGTCGGTTCTTCGGGACCGGTCGGTCGCGGGGACTCGGCGTCTCGTCGCCGTTCGGAACCCCTCCGGCGCGTCGGTACGTTACTTCTGTGACGACTCTCCGAGGGGCGTCTCTAGTCATCGGCGACGATCTCCTCCGCACTCTGTGCGACGTTGTCTCGGGCGAATATCTCGTCTTCCCAGTCGTCGGTGAAGATGTCTTCTCTGGCCTGTTCTATCGCCGCTTGGGCGCCGTCGGAGAACGGGAAGTCGGTGAGTCCGAAGACGATACCGAACTCGATTCGGAAGTGACCGAACAGGAAGTCCCGGGCGGCCTCCTCCGGGACGCCCGCCTCGACGACGCGCCGGTATCCGTCGCGAATCGCGTACAGACACGACCCCAACAGGGATTCGACGAGGGCGGGTTCGAGCATCGCCATCTGTTCTGTCGTCACGCGGTGGGCGTCGCCGACGGGCGCGTAGATGTCGCGCGCTATCGCCTCGCCCCGTTCGTAATCGCTCTCCGGGCCGCGGTGGAGAGCGCAGACGATGTTCTGTTCGTCTCGCCCCTGTCCGCCGAACCAGTCCGTATCGTCGTCGGCCATCCCCGTGTCGGCGGTGAAAAATGAGGGATGACAGGGGTGCGCGACGAAGTAGGTCACGTCCTCGCGGTCGTAGAGCACGTCGGCGTGGGCGGCCGCCGGGTCGAGCAAGACGACCATCGTCCCCGCGTCGAGTTCGGGAACGACGTCCGCGGTTATCGACCCGATCAGTTCGTCCGGTACCGCGAGCAGTACGATGTCGGCGCCCGATACCGCCTCGTGTTCGGGTCGTGCGGAGAGTCCGCGCTCGGCCAGTCGTTCGCGCCCCGCTTTGCTCGGTTCGACGCAGCGGAGTTCGTACCGGTCGGCGTCTCGGAGTTGATCGGTTATCCGACAGCCCATCTTGCCGCCGGCTCCCATCAACGCGACTGTGGTTGCCATTGTCTTCCGAGGTACAGCTCCACACTGCGGCGGAATAGTATTTGTGGTCGGGTGTCCGCGGGGTCACCGGGCGGCCCCGCCCTCCATCACCGCGCCGAAGAAGTCCGCCTCGTCGCTCGTGGTCTGTACCTGCCCCCCTTTGAGCGCGATTTCCAGTCCGTCGAACGCCGTCTCGCGCGACGCCGCGCGGCAGAGCGGGCCCCCCGGGCCGACGCGGGAGAGAAACTTCAACGCGAAGATGTCGAGGTGCGGGGCGACGTGTCCGCTCGTGTCGCCGCCTGCGATACAGACTCTGTCGAGACCCGCCTCGGCGCATATCGTCCGCGTTATCTTCCCCTGTTGGTCGCCGAGTCTGTCGCCGATTCGGTCCGGAGTGACGCCCGCCGCCTCGGCGCGGGCCCTCGTTCGCTCGATGGCCGGGTCGTCGGGGCCGCGAGCGGAGTAGAGGAGCGGGCTCCGACCCGCGTTCAACGCCTCGAACGCCGCCCGAATCGCCTCCCCGCGGGCCTCGTCGGCTTTCTCGGGGTCGACGAGTCGTTCGGTATCGAGCCGTATCCCCTCGAACCCGCGTTCTACCGCCCACTCGATCTGCGCCTCGGTGACGGGCGACGCGCTCCCCGAGACGACGAGGATGCGGTCGACGGCGTCCGCTGGCGTCGGCGGTTCGGACGCGTCGACCACTCCGGCCGACCGCCAGTACTCCGTCAGCGCGTAGTCGAGACCCGACGACGAGGCCGAAAACAGCGGGGCCGCGTCCTCCCCTCGCGACTCGCAACGCTCCCAGACGAGACGACCGACCTTCCGTTGGTGGTCTCGGTTCAGACCGTCGAAGAAGACTATCTCGTCGCTTTCGACGACGTCGTCGAGGGCGGCGTCGAGGTCCGCGCCCTCCTCGCCGTCGATGCTCCGGATATCGAGCAACCCGATATCTCGGTCAGTCTGCTCGCCGAGGTGGTCTCTGAGGTCCGCTTCCGTCATCGGCGTGACCGGGTGTTCGCTCATCGTCGGGTGGCGGTCGATTCGGTACGTCTCGTCGCCGACCGTCGCGAAGAGAGTCCCGAACAGAACGTACCGACCGCGGGGTTCGAGCGACGGAGCGGAGACGACGACCGGAACGAACGGCGAGTCGAAGACCGATTGCCCGATGTCGATCGCTCGGCCGATGCTCCCGACGGTCGGTGAGGAGTCGAACGTAGAGCACACCTTGTACTGAACGAGTTCCGGGTCGAACTCGCCGAGTGCCTCGAAGACGGCGGGGAGCCGTTCGTCCATCTCGTCCGGCGTCATGCTTCGACTGGTTCCCGCGACGCCGATTGCCTCCACCTCTCCGAACCGTTCCACGTCGCTCCGGTCGGGAACGTCGAGAAAGAGGACGGTGTCGACGCCGTTGCGACTCAGCGATTCGAGCACGTCGGTCGACCCGGTGAAGTCGTCGCCGTAGAACGCCACCGTCGGTTCGCTCATCGGCTATCCCTCCCGAGGGATGCGTCGCGTGCTGTCTCCTCGGAGACGAACCGGTCTCCGCGCGTCGGTCGAATCATGCTACGTGATCTCACTGCGTCGAACGGACACATAAAACACACGTCCGCGGTTCCTCGGGACGGGCGCGTCGTCGATTCGGCCCGACGAAGCGGCGTTCGTTCGCGTTCGACGAGTTCCCTCTCCGTTCACTACTGTCGAACAGAGATGCGTCCCATCCGGAGACTTACCCCACCGCCTCGGTGTCCGCGGGGAACCGACGCCACAGAACCATCACCGGCGGTCGTCGCCGCGAACGGAGGTTTTTGTGGGATGGCTCCGAGTGGTGTGGTATGGACAGTCTTGACACGGTCAACGGCGGGAAGACGATCGGATCCTTGGAGACGATGTTCGATATCGTCGAACTCGTCGAGGGTGAAGTCGAGAAGTTGGCCCGGGAGGCGGAGACGACTGCTCTGTTCGCCGTCCACCGGCAGGGTCGGAGCGTCTTCGTCGCCCAGTCGTCGAGCGGACCCCTCGACGGAACGGAGTACTTCGGCAGGGAGCGATACCTCCACAACACGGCGTTCGGCAAGGTGTTGTTGGCGTGGGTACCGGCGGAGGCGGTCGTTACTATTATCGAACGCGACGCTCGATAGCGTCGTCGAAGTGATGCTAGAGCAGTCGTCCGACACCGTGTTCCGCGCGATGGACCTCTCGCTCGGACTCGCAGACGACAGCGACACCGTAGAGGAGTACGTCGAACGGTTCTACGACCGGTTCTCGACTGGCGGTGGCCCGCGGTCGAGTGGAACCGCGAGATGCACGCTCGAGGGAGAGTGTTCAGCGCGGACAGCATCGAGATTCTCCCGGCCGCCGTCGGCATCCTCGCCCTCTGTGGAGAGGACACCGACCGTTCTCTCGTCGAGGCGGCCAGTTTCGGACGAGACTGCGACACCGTCGCGTCGGTGGTCGGCAGTATCGCCGGGGCGCTTCACGGCGCGGACAGTCTCCGCGACGAGTGGGTCGAAGAGTGCGAGGCGGCGAACGCCGAGTTCTTCGACGACGTCCACGGCGGCGACCACGTAGACTTCGAGAGGGTCAGCAAGTGGTTGGTCGAGGCACTCGAAACCGAACGACAGAGCGCGCGCGAACGAGCCGAAACCCTCGATTCGCTTCTTTGAAATAATTACAGCGATAGTAGTGTAATGGCCACGACGGTCGTTCGCCGAACGCGGTCAGACGGTCGTCGATTTCTCCGGTCTGAGGTATCAGTTCGACGACCGTATCGCCTCTGTGGCGGACGCTCCGACTTCAGACGAGTTCGGCTGTGGTTGGGTACACATTACTAATTGCATAATCCTTTCTCTGCTACGAATGAGTGCTTTTCGACGTATATCCTATATATAGTCCAAAACTGGCCATATATGAAATATATTACAACTATCCGGTTCTTAAATCGAAAATAGAAGTATATACCGTGTATTTTGTATTGCTCTGATCCAGTACGCTCGTCGAATCCCTCGGCGATACTGTAGCACTCTCTATCTAAGGTATCGACAGTTCTACCGACGAATCAAGAGAGGTCAGATCAGGCATCTCGTTATAATTGGCTGGACCGGATCGAACTTTGATTCAATTATTTTTATCCACACCTGTCGTTCCCTCCTCTCCGCGAGTGACACCGTCGAGCCGTGGGCTCCGGCGACGTTTCGGACGATGTTGAGTCCGAACCCGGTGCCGTCCGCGTTCGTCGGCTGCTGATAACATGCCACGCGGATTCTGCTATCTACGCGACCGAGGGGCGAACGGCAGTACTCTCGCTTTGCCGGACGAACGGGTGTCAAAGGAGTCGCTGCTACCGGTAAGCGGAAAGAAACCGACCGTCGCCGCATCGGACTTCTCGCGCGGTCGGAAGAAAGAGAGTCGGCGGGGAATCAGTCGGCGACCTGCTCTTCGTCGAACTGTTCGCTCGCTTCGGTGACCTCTTCGAGCGCCTCCTCTTCCTCGCGGAGCGTCTCCGCGAGCATCTCTGCGGCGTCGTCGCGACCGGTCTTCTGAGCCAGCGAGGCGAGATTTCCGTAGGCGGCTATCTCGTAGTGTTCGGTCTTCTGTCCGATGCCCATGTTGTACCGGTCGAGCACGTCGCCGTCGTTCTCCTGCGCGAACTGCTCGTGTTCGTCGATGAGGGCTTTCACGACCTGCTCTTCTCTGGTCCGGGCTTCCTCCCCTATCTGCTCGAACACCTGCTCCAGTCGGTCCACCTGCTCTTGCGTCTCGTCGCGGTGCTCCGAGAACGCCTGACTGGCGGTCTCGTCGTCCGTCTGCTCCGCCAGCGTTTCGAGCGCGTCGACGAGTTGTTGTTCTGCGTAGTACAGTTCCTGAAGGCCTTCGACGAAGAGGTCGTCGATAGAGTCTGTGGTCATGATCGTTCCGTCTCTTCGTTGGCGTATCAGTTCCATCAACGACGTGGCTGTATGTGCAGGCCGCCGGATTCGGGTGGACTGTCGGCTGAGACACACTGTCTACGGTTCTCGACCGATGCCGACGCTCGCGGCTCTCGGTGCTACGGACGGTATCGGAGAGCGAGAAAATCGCAGTGTCGGCGGGCCTCGCCACGCACGCGGTCGCAGGCGGGTCAGTTCGCGATGAGGCGAGCGAGGAAGACGATGGGAATCACCGGTATCGCCAGCCCGGTCACGAGGAGGAACACGGCGATGATCAGTTTCTCTCCACGACTCGAGCCGCCCCAGACCGACCGCCACATCTCGTCGATGGACTGTGCGGTCCGTTGTACGAGTCCGGCCATACAGGGTAGTGACGCCACAGACAGTTGTACTATCTGGCCGTCCCGCCGTCCCTCCGTCGGTGCGGACTCTCTGCCTCGTCGGGGTCGGTTCGGAGGAGTCGTCGCCGTTCGGTACCGGGGTTGGTCAACAGGTACTTTGGAGGAGGCGTCCAACGGTGGGCAGAGGCCGACTACGACTGCAGCTGAGTACCGGCCGACACCGACGAACACCGATGGCACCAAACCTCACAGTCGTCTCGACTATCGTCGCGCTGCCCTTCGTCGCGGCGGCCCTCTCACCGCTCCTGTATCGCGTCCTCGGAGAGCGGACCGGCTACGCGGGGGCTCTCGTCGCGGCGGCGAGTTTCGGGCTCTTGGCGACGCAGGCCGACAGTTACGGCACCGTCAGCGCGTCGTGGGTCCCCGCACTCGACGTGGGAGTCCAGTTCACCGTGGACGGATGGGGGCTCCTCTTTGCGCTCTTAGCCAGCGGTATCGGCGTCCTCGTGTTCGTCTACTCGGCGCGGTACATGCACGGTGAAGAGGGCTTAGCGCGGTACTACGCGGCGCTACTCGCGTTCATGGGTTCGATACTCGGCGTCGCGCTCGCTTCGGACCTCGTGGTCGTCTTCCTGTTTTGGGAACTGACGAGCCTCTGTTCGTTCGTGCTCATCGGCCACTACACGGACGACGACGACTCGCGCTACTCGGCGCGGATGGCCATGGTCGTGACTGTCGGCGGCGGCCTGTGCCTGCTCGCCGGACTGCTCGTACTCTCGGTGGCGGCGCAGGACGCTCTCGGCAGGGCGACGTTCGACCTGACGGCGATGCTCGCGAACGACGAGGCGATGCGGGCCGCCCTGCGCGAGTCGGGGCTGTTCGTCCCGGCACTCGTCCTCGTCGTCGTCGCCGCCGCCGCCAAGTCCGCGCAGGTTCCGCTCCACTTCTGGCTGCCGAACGCCATGGTCGCGCCGACGCCCGTTTCGGCGTTCCTCCACTCGGCGACGATGGTCAAGGTCGGCGTCTACTTCCTCGGGCGCGTGCGCCCCCTCCTGATGAGCCCGGAGTGGGTGCTTCTCGTCGCGACGCTCGGACTCCTGACGATGACCGTCGGGGCGCTTTTGGCGGTGGCCGCGACCGACATCAAGGAGTTGCTCGCCTACTCGACGGCGAGTCACCTCGGGTTGATGGTCGCGGGCTTCGGATTCGACATCGTCTACGGCGGCGAAGCCGGCGCGTTCCACCTGCTCAACCACGCGCTGTTCAAGGCACCGCTGTTTCTCGTGGCGGGAATCGTGGCTCACGAGGTCGGAACCCGAAGTCTCGACGAACTGGGGGGACTCTGGCGAGAGCTTCCGGTGACGGCGGCCGTCACCGTGGTAGCCGCGCTGAGCATGGCCGGAATCCCGCCGTTCAACGGCTTTTACTCGAAGGAACTGCTGTTCGAGGCGGCCTACGAAGTCGCCCACGAGGCCGGCGGACTCGCCTGGCTGTACCCCGCCGTGGCGACGGTCGCGAGCGTGTTCACCGTCGTCTACTCGGTGAAGTTCCTCGCGATGTTCTTCGGCGAACGGCGAGCGCCCGTCGCCGACATCCACCGACCGCCGGTCGCACTCGTCGCACCCCCCGCCGTGTTGGCCGCCGCGGCGGCCGTCGTCAGCGTCGCCCCGCAACTGGCGGTCGACGCTATCGTCCAATCGGCCGTCGAAGCCACCGCCACCGGCGAGGCGAACCTCGAAGTGGGGCTCCCGACTCACTTCACACCCCCGGTGGGGATGTCCGCGGTCGCCGTCGTCGGCGGACTCGCCGCGTACCCGTTCACGGGTCGTCTCGCGGCACTCGTCGGACGCGGCGTCGAGGCTCCGGTTCCCGTGCGGCCGAGCGGGTGGTACGACTGGGTCGTCTCGACGGCCGAGACGACGAGCGCCCGGTTCGGGGCGTTCGTTCACAACGGCCTCCTGCGGACGTACGTGACGTGGGTTGCCGCGGCCGGGAGCCTGCTCGCACTCGCCGGCTTCGCCGCGGTCGGGGTGGTTCCCGAAGTGAGCGGACTCGGCGTGCCCCTCGCGGTGACCATCGTGTTGACGATCGCCGTCCTCGCCGGCGTGGCGGTGACGATCGCCTCGTCTCACGTCGCTGGCGTGCTCACGCTGTCGATTCTCGGGTTCATGATCGCCATCTTCTTCATCCTCGCGAGCGCGCCGGACCTGGCGCTGACGCAACTCGTCGTCGAGACGCTCGTCCTCTTGATATTCCTGCTCGTCCTCCAGCGATTGCCGTCGTTCTACTCGGACATCCAACCGCTGGTGCTCGCTCGCGACGCGGGCGTGTCGGTTCTCGTAGGGGCGATGGCGTTCGTCGCCGTGCTCTCGACTGCGCCCGGCCCCGACGCCGATCCGACGAGCGTCGCCGCGTACTACACCGAACAGGCGGTTCCGGGCGGCGGCGGAGCGAACATTGTCAACGTCATCCTCGTGGACTTCCGGGCGTTCGACACGCTGGGTGAACTACTCGTCGTCACGGTCGCCGCACTCGCCATTCTCGTGCTCGTGACGATGCGGACCCGAAGCGAAGAGGTCGCACCCGACAGCGAAGACGACCCGGTCCCCGACGGCGGTGACTCACTGTGACGACGACGATCACGCGGACGACGATTCGGGTGACCGTCCCCATCGTACTCGTCCTCTCGATTTGGCTCTTCCTGCAGGGACACAACCTCCCCGGCGGCGGGTTCATCGGCGGCGTCCTCACCACGACGGCGTTCGTGCTCATCTACGTCGCCTACGACCTCGACTACCTGGAGTCGGACGTGCTCGACAGAGACGTCGACCCCGGAACCAGCATCTTCGAGCACCGGACGGTCACCGCCTACCGTCGCATGTTGCTCGCCGGGTTGGCCGTCGTCGTCGGCAGCGGCGTCGCCGGAATCCTCGTCGGCGACCCGTTCTTGACACAGACGTACGTCCACTTCGAGCACGTCCCCATCTACCACGAGGTCGAACTCGCGAGCGCGCTCGTGTTCGACTTGGGCGTGTTCCTCGTCGTCGTCGGCAGCCTCCTGACCATCATCTCGGTGGTGAGCGGCGAATGACCCGACGCACGGAGACGCCGCCCGCCCGACGCGGAGGCGATAGCCGATGAGCGCCGTACTCGCGGCTACGGTCGGCGGGTTGTTCGCCGTCGGAACCTTCCTGCTGTTGCGCCGGGACCTGGTGCGGGTCGTCTTGGGAGTCGCCGCCGTCTCTCAGGCCACGTTCGTCTACCTCATCGCGATGGGCGGCGTCAAAGAGGGCTCTTTCGACCTCGTGCCCGTCCTCGAAACCCACGGCGGCGGGGTTCCGGAGGTGGCGGACCCCGTCGTGCAGGCGCTCGTCTTGACCGCGATCGTCATCAGCTTCGGGACGACCGCGTTGGCGCTCGTCCTGTCGTACCGCGCGTACGAGGAGAACGAAACCATGGATGTCACAGAGTGGATACGATGAGCCTGCTCGTCATCGCGCCGTTGCTAATCGTGCTCGGAACCGCCGTGCTCACACTCGCGCTCGGCCGACGACCGCGAGTACAGCGCGCGACGAGCGTCGCCGGTGCCGTCGGCTACGCCGCGACCGTGTTCGGTGCCGTCTGGGCGGTCGTTCTCGCGCCGACCGCTCCCGGCGCGGCGGCCTATCAGGTGGGCGATTGGTCCGCCCCCTTCGGAATCACCCTCGTCCTCGACGGGCTGTCGGCGTTCATGCTGACTATCGCCGCGGGCATCGGACTCGCGTCGATGCTGTTCTCGGTTCGGTACGTGACGCCCGAGAACCAGCGGGTGTACTACCACCCGCTTTTCCACCTGCTCTTGGTGGGCGTGACCGGCGCGTTCCTCACCGGCGACCTGTTCAACCTGTTCGTCTGGTTCGAGGTGATGCTCATCGTCAGTTACGTGTTCGTCGCCTTCTACGGCACCAGTCTCGCCACCGCGGCGTCGTTCCGCTATCTCGTGATGAACGTCTTCGGGAGCGCACTCATGCTCGTGGCCATCGGCGGCTTGTACGCCACGACGGGCACGCTCAACATGGCCGACATGGCCCGGCGGTTAGCCACTCCCGCGGCGTACGGCATCGACCCCGCGGCCGTCGTCGGCCTGTCGGCTCTGCTCTTGGCGGTGTTCGCGCTGAAGGCCGGTCTCGTCCCCTTCCAGTTTTGGGTGCCCGCCGCCTACACCGCCGCCCCGCCGCCGATCACCGCGATGTTCGCGGGCGTCACGAAGAAGGTCGGTATGTACGCCGTCGTCCGCCTCTACTTTACGGTCTTTGCGGTCACGCCCGTCTCCGTAGACGTACTCGGTATCGCCGGGTCGTCACCTCTCGCTTTCCTCGCGCCGGTGTTGGCGGCGATGGGAGCGGCGAGCATCGTCGTCGGCGGGTTCGGGGCCGTCGGTCAGAACCGACTGCAGGGCGTGTTCGCGTATTCGAGCGTCGGACAGGTCGGATTCATCGCCATCGCCGTCGCCGTCGCCGCGGCCGCCGACCCCGGGGGGACGCTCCGCGGAGTCGCCATCGCGGCCGCGCTGGTGTTCGCGCTCCACCACGCGCTCGCGAAGGGGCTTCTCTTTCTCTCTGCGGCCGCCGTCCAGGATGCGACCGGAACGGACGACCTGCGAAAACTCGGCGGCGTCGCCGGTCGCTCGCCGGTGCTCTCGGGGGCCGTCTTCGTCGGCCTCCTCTCGCTCGTGGGTCTCCCGCCGCTGACCGGCTTTTTCGGGAAGTTCCTCACGTTCGACGCGGCGGTTCGGGGACTCGCGTCCGGTTCCCGGACGCTGTCGGCGGTTTCGCTCGTCGCGTTGCTCCTCGGCGCCGTGCTCACGATTCTGTACACGACGCGAGTGTGGGCCGGGGGCTTTTGGGGGTCCGAGACGCGGGCGGTCGAAACAGCGACCGTCAAGCCCGGACAGATAGCGGTCATCGTCGCACTCGCGGCGGCCGTCGTCCTCGTCGGCGTCGGGTTCGACCCGGTCTACCGATTCGCCGAGACGGCAGCGAACGCCGCCGTCGATAGCGATGCCTACGTCGACGTAGTGGGGTTACACGGAGGTGAGAGCGCATGACGCGGAGTTGGCCGGTCGCCGGCGTCCTGTTCGGGATCATCTGGGTGTTCGTCGACGGACCACCGCTCGAACCCGAACCGGTCGTCGGGTCGCTACTGGTCGGCCTCGCGGTCGGATTCCCCATGGCCTACCTCTTCCGTCGCCTGTACGAGGATACGCTCACCCTCCGGCGGTCGTTCCGCGGCCTCCCGTACGCGGTTCTGTACATGCTAACGTTCATCAGGGAGGCCATCATCTCCAGTCTCGACGTCACGTACCGCGTGCTCGCGCTCTCGGAACCGCCGATCGAACCCGAGATAATACTCATCCCCCTGCGGGTGCGGACGGACCTCGGCGTGACCACCATCGCAAACAGCATCACGATGACGCCCGGATCGCTCACGCTCGACTACGACCCGACGGAGAACGCCCTGTACGTCCACGTCATCGACGGGAGAGAGCCCGAAGAGATAGTCGACCCGATTCGCGACTGGGAGGACTACGCGCTCGCCATCTTCGACGAGGAACTGTCGCCGGGCGACCCCGCGCCGGATTTCGCCGTCTACCCGCCGGACCAGACGCACCCCGTCCTCGAACAGGCGCTTCCCGACTCCGAGAGCGAGTCAGAGACGGGGGCCGAACCGTCGGCCGAGGCGGCCGAGGAAGAGACGGGAGGTGACGACGATGGTCGCTGAGGGCGGGACGATAGTGGCGGTCGTAGACGCCGCAATCGTCCTCGTGGTGGTGTTGAACCTGCTGTGCGGCTACCGCGTGGTCCGCGGGCCGACGATCCCCGACCGCGTGGTCGCACTCGACGCCATCGCGACGAACGTCGTCGCCATCGCCGTCCTGTTCGCCATCAAGACCGGCCGGGGTCTGTTCGTGACCGTCAGCCTCGTCCTCGCGATAATCGCGTTCCTCTCTACGGTCGCGGTTGCCAAGTTCGTCACCGAAGGCGACATCATCGTTACACAGGAGTGACCACTGCATGTACCACGAACACCGAACGCGACGGACCGTTCCGACGAGTCGGCGGGATACCGGAGGCGACCCCTGATGGTCGAACTGGAAGCGGTACGGACCGTGATAGTCGCGGGTCTGGTCGTCGTCGGGTCGTTCTTCCTCACGGTCGGGACGATCGGTCTGTTGCGGCTACCGAACGTCTACAACCGGATGCACGCGACGAGCAAACCGGCGACCATCGGGACGGTTTCGATCTTTCTGGCCGGGTTCGCGTACTTCGGCCCCGGGGGTGCCGGGCTCTCGTCGCTCATCGGCATCGTCTTTCTCTTCTTGACGGTACCGACCGGCGCGCACATGATATCGCAGGCGGCAGAAGAGACCGGCGTCCCGTTTCTCGGCTCCGTGACGTGGCCCGGTAAGTCCGACGACGAGTAGAACCGTCGCGTTCCGGGCCGATCGGCTCCGCCTAAGAGTGCGGAGACGTCTCTCAGCCGTCCGTCTCCTCCTCGGTTCCACTCAGACTCTCTCGACGAGGCACCAGCACTCTCGGCTCCCTCGTAGAGCGTGCGGTGTGGTACCAGTATTGATGCTCCCGAAGAATAAAATCCGGCTGTTTAATACCTTTCAGTTATTACTTCGCGGTACACGTGCCGTCTCCAAATTTCGAACCACTGACGTACGAGGACATCCCGGCGGAACGGCGGCCGAGTCTCGTGCAGGCGTTGGTCCCCGTTCTCGGGGTCGTCCTGTTTCTCGGCGTCGGCTCCGGCTATCTGAAACTGGCCCCTCACGGGCCGCTCCTCTGGAGTATCGTGCTGACCGGCGCGGTGGGTAAGTACTGGCTCGGCTACTCGTGGGACGACCTCTACGAGGGAGTGGCCGACAGCCTGTTGATGGGCTTACAGGCCATCCTCATCCTGTTCGTCATCTACGCGCTCATCGCGACGTGGATCAGCGCCGGAACGATTCCCGGACTCATGTACTACGGGCTCTCGGTGTTGACGCCGGAGGTATTCCTCCCGGCGACGGCGCTGCTCGCGATGGCCGTCGCCTTCTCCATCGGGTCCTCGTGGACGACGGCGGGGACGCTCGGCGTCGCGTTCATCGGCATCGGCTCGGGCCTCGGCGTGCCCGCCCCGATGACCGCGGGGGCCATTCTCTCGGGCGCGTACGCGGGCGACAAACAGTCACCCCTCTCGGACACGACGAACCTCGCGGCGGCGGTGACCAACACCGACCTGTACGACCACATCCGCGCGATGCGCAACGGAACGATTCTGGCTTTCGGCCTCTCGGTCGTACTCTACGCCCTCTTGGGCCTGCGTGCGGGAGAGGCGATTCCCGCCGGGCGCGTCGCCGAAATCCAGAGCGCTCTCGCCGGGACGTACGACCTCTCCGTGCTCGTCTTCGTACCGCTCGTCGTCACCTTCGGCCTGGCGCTCTACGGCGTCTCCGCGCTCCCGACGCTTGTCGCGGGCGTCTTCGCCGGAACCTTCACCACGATTCTCGTCCAGGGCCGTTCGTTCACCGCCTCTTGGGGGGTTTTCCTCGAAGGGACGGCTCCCGAGACGGGGATGTCGCTCGTGAACGACCTGCTGGCCAGCGGCGGCCTCTCCGGGTCGGCCTGGACCATCTCGGTCGTCGTCGCGGCGCTCGCACTCGGCGGACTCCTCGAACGAACCGGTGCCCTCGCCGTGCTCGCTCACTCGCTCGCGTCGGCCGTCCGCGGCCCGCGCAGCCTGGTCGCCGGGACCGGCGTCTCGGCCATCCTCGTCAATGCGTTCTCCGCCCAGCAGTACATGAGCATCGTCGTCCCGGGGCTCACCCTCCGGAACCTCTACGACGAGTACGGACTGGAGGGTGACGACCTCTCGCGAGCTATCGAATCCGCGGGCACTCCGACGGGGGCGCTGTTCCCGTGGCACGCCGGCGCAGTCTACATGTCCGCCGTCTTCGGCGTGGGAACGTTCGCGTACGCCCCGTACTACTTCTTCGGGTTCCTCTCGCCGCTCCTCCTGTTCGCGACGACGCTCTTCAGCGGGCGGTACGACGGGGCGGCGGACTCGGACCCCGCAGAGTCGCCGGTGGTAGCCGACGACTGACGGCTCGGATCCGACCTCGAATTCTCGGTCCGGCTACGATTGCGCCGCGACAAAAAGTCGGTCTCGGTAGTCGTAGTTCGTCACCGCGGGGCCTCCATCGGAGCGGTGCCGTCGCCGAACCACCGGCCATCTTCGGAGTAATCGGCGCTTCGGTCGGTGGTCTCCCTTCGTCCGTCGGTCGCTACAGGTTGCCGCGCAGGTGCAGTTTCTCCGACGCCTTCGTCTCGACTGCGCTCGCGTCGACGGTGTACGCGTCCGAGTCGGAGTCAGACCAGCCGATATCGGCCTTGATGGTGTCCGTGAGACTCGGGTCGGGGTCGACGTACGCCGTCTCGCCGTCTATCTCCGTGACGAGTCCGAGCGTGTTTCCGCTGGCGTCGACGACCTCTTTGCCTTCGTCGTCGTCGGTGAACGTGACTGTCATCACTCGATGGTCGGGCCGTCCCCATTAAGTCCTGCTGGCGGTCGGTTCTCACGGCGTTGACCGGAGAGTCGGTGTACTGGGTCGACTCGAACGAACGTGAGGCCGCACTCGTCTCCCGAACGTACTGGAAGAACGTGAGAGACGACGAGGCGAATCAGCGGCTGAAAGCACGTCACGGACATCGACGGGGCTGAGCGTCGGTGAGAAGTCGGCCTCGGCACTCATAGGGCTCGTCACCGCGGGTGCCACCCCGCTCGGAGCGGTGCCGTCGTCATCGGCCACGCGGTGGTACTCCCCGGGAGGGCAAGTCCGTTACCGTTCTGTCTCGCCGGTCCGGTGTGACTCGGTTCCGCTCTCCCGCCGGCGACCCGAACCGACGGGCTACGCCTCGACTATCGTGTTCCGAAGCGTTCCGACGCCCTCGTACCAGATTTCGACGTCGTCGCCCGGTTCGACGAGTCCGGGGTTCGCCGGACTGCCGAACGAGACGACGTCGCCGGGACGGAACGTGTAGCGCTCCGAGAGGAACGACACCACTTCGGCGGGCGAAAACAGCATCTGTTTCGTCGTCGCCTCTTGGCGGAGTTCGCCGCCGACGTGCGTCGTCATCTCGATGTCCGAGGGGTCCACGTCCGTCTCTATCCACGGACCCAACGGTGCCGAGTCGTCGAACGCCTTCCGCGCGGTTCGGCCCGGTTGGTCGAGGGCGTCCAAGTCGTTCAGAACGGTGTAGCCGCGAACCACGTCGTCGACCTCGCTTTCACCGATATCGTGGCACTCGCGGTCGATGACCGCCGCCAACTCACCGGCGTAGGTGAGTTCCTCGGTCCACGAGGGGTACGCCACGGGCGTCTCTGGGTCGCGGACCGAGACGGGCGGTTTGATGAACCAGTCCGGTTCGTCCGGTCGGTCGTAGTCCATCTGGTCCAACGTCGCCGCGAAGTTCCGGCCGACGCAGTAACACGCCGACGGTTCGCAGGGCGCCAGAAGCGTCGCGTCCCCGTCGTCTACGTCGTACGTGTCCCCGTCGGACGTGACCGTTCCGTCGTCGTACTCGCCGGTTCGGATGCCGTCCGGCGTCCGGACGCGTGCCAGTCGCATACGCACACACCGACCCCCGGACAACTTACGGTTTCGGTCGCGGCGACTGTCGCTCCGTGGGACCGGTCACTCGGGGTTCGGCATCGACTCGTTCGCCTCGTCGGCGAGGTTCCGGAGGCGGCGCGTGTCGGTCGAAGAGAACTGACGCTGACAGCGGTCCATTCGCGAGCGAACGTCGTCTGCGACATCGTCGGCGTCCGCGGCGTTCGGAATCTCACGCTCGCCGCTCGCGTCTCTCTGGCCGGTCGGTCGTGTCTCGGTTCTCGATTCGGTCTCTGCGGGTGTGCGGATGTGTGTGCTCACGTGTCGGGATGCGTCGGGAGTGGTCGTACGCCTGTGCGGGTCGAAAACGAGTCAACGGCGTACGCGTACGACCGACATCACGTCTCGACGGAGACGCCCGACTATAATGAACGTTACTGATAGAACAAAAACGACGGTCCGGCGGCGTTCGTCCCGTCCGTCGTCCGGGACGGACCCTCTCAGTCGTGTCCGGCGACCGGAACGGGCTCGTACGGGTCTTCGAGATACTCGATGTCGGATTCCGAGAGGTCGATGTCCAACGCCTCCACGGCGTCTTCGAGGTGTTCGACGCTCGACGTGCCGACGATGGGCGTCGTCACGTGCTCTTTGTGGAACTGCCACGCGAGCGCGATTTGCGCCATCTTGACGCCCTTCTCCGCGGCGAGTTCCTGTACGCGTTCGTTTATCTCCGGGCCGCCGCCCCGCGTGTACCCCCGTTCGAGAGACGCCTCGTGTTCGCCGCGCGTCGTCGCATCGAACTCCTCGTGCGGGCGCGTGAGAAAGCCCGCCGCGAGCGGACTCCACGGCATCACCGCGACGCCCTCTTTCTCACAGAGCGGAAGCATCTCGCGTTCCTCCTCGCGGTACGCGAGGTTGTAGAGGTTCTGCATCGAAGCGAACCGTTCGAGTCCGAGGCTGTCTGCGGTGTGAAGGGCGTCGGCGAACTGGTGGGCCCACATCGACGACGCGCCGAGGTGTCGGACTTTCCCGCGGCGGACGGCGTCGTCCAACGCGCGAAGCGTCGTCTCGATGGGCGTGTCGTAGTCCCAGCGGTGAATCTGATAGAGGTCGACCGTCTCCATGCCCAGTCTGTCGAGCGAGGCGTCAAGTTCCTGTTCGATGGTCTTCCGCGAGAGACCCCCCGAGTTCGGGTCGTTCTCGTCCATCTGGCCGTACACCTTCGTCGCGACGACGAACTCGTCTCGGTCGTACTCGGAAAGCACCTCGCCGAGAATCTCCTCGCTTTCGCCGTACGAGTAGACGTTCGCCGTATCGAAGAAGTTGATTCCGAGTTCGATTGCGCGTTCGATGAGTTCGCGGCTCTCCGCTCTGTCGAGCGTCCACTCGTCCCAGCCCGTTCCGAAACTCATGCCGCCGAGACAGATTTCGCTCACCGTCGTGCCCGTCTGTCCGAACGTGGTGTACTCCATAGGCGCTACGACGGGCAGGCGGTGCAAAAAGATGCCTCAGGGCCGCCGTTCTGCCGGTTCCCTTCGCTTCGACGGCGCTACCGGCCCCGACTCTCGTCTCGGAGCACCTCGCGACGTTTCCGTTCGGCCCGCGCGCCGTCCACCGAGTCGTTCGCCACCAGTCTGTCCACTCTCCGTTCGAACTCCCGTTCGTCCATCTCTCCGGCGACGTATCGCCGCTTCAGGTCTTCCAAGGCGTCCTGCGCCTTCTCCTCGGGCGACGGTTCGGGTTCCGAGAGCGCCTCGGAGAGACCGAGGGTTCGAAGCGGCGGACACGCTCGCTCGGCGTACGCGGCGAGGCGGTGGAGTCGGCCGCCGCGAGGGACGGACACGCGACGGGCGAGGGCGTACACCGCACCGACGCTTCCGAAGACGGTTCCGAGGAGGGAGACGGCCGCGAGAGCGACCCACGGGACGGCCAGTTCGAAGAGCGCGCCGACCACTGACGCGTCGGTGACGAACGCCGAGGCGAGGACTAACGCGCCGTAGCCGAGGACGACGACGGAGAGCGTCGCCGAGAGGAGGAAGACGACCACGGAGAGGCCGAACAGACGGTCGCGGAGTATGCCCATCGTCGGTCGGTAGTTGGTCGCCGGGAGAGCTATATCTGTCGGAAACCGAGCGACGGGATGCGGCGCGTCGGACGAACCACTAAATAGGGGGACGGAGCATCACCGGGTACGGTGACCGAGACGACACGGGCGGCCGATTTGGACCGTCTCTACGACCTGTTCGACGAGTTGGCGGCGCGCGTCGGCGGCCCTCGGCGACTGGCGGACTGCCACGGCCGCATGGACTGGCCGGACCGAGGCGTCTACTTCTTCTTCGCGCCGGGCGAGACGAGAGCGTCGTCGGGACAGAGACGACTGACGCGCGTCGGGACCCACGCCGTGACCGAGGGGAGCAAGACGACCCTCTGGGACCGACTGAAACAGCATTACGGGACGGGAGACGGGAGTTCCGCGCACCCGCACGGCGGCAACCACCGCGGGTCGGTGTACCGCCTCCGCGTCGGCGAAGCACTCGTCGAACACCACGGACTCGCCGACGCGTACCCCGACTGGGGAACCTCTCGAATCCCCGCCGACCGACCGCGCGCGGCGGTTCGAGACGAGGAGTACCCGATGGAACGGTGGGTGAGCAGTTACCTCCGGCACCAACCGTTCCTCTGGGTCGGCGTGTCCGACGCTCCCTCTTCGACCAGCGACCGGGCGCGCATCGAACGCAACGTCATCGCGTTAGCGAGCAACTACGGCGGCCCCGTCGCCGACGCCCGTTCGACCGATTGGCTCGGGAGACACAGCCCGAACGCCGAGATACGGGCGGGCGGCCTCTGGAACGTCGAACACGCCGACGAGTCCCACGACCCGAGCGCGTTGGACACGTTCGCGGAGTACGTCGCCGACGCCGAACCGCTCTGACCGCCGTCGGTGGCCCTCGTCCGAGGGGCGCGCCGCAGGTGGGCTACTTCTGTCCGGACCGTGGCAACGTAATGACCGATTTCGCCGGTCCCGAAGAGGACACTTTCGGAGACAGTGGCAGTAGCCCGTATATACTCATATCCGACGAGTCGAGAGTAGCGGACGACTATGCCCTCTCTCCGGCGACTTCGGAGGTTCGCGGTAGTGGCTCTCGCAATCGCTCTCGGTGCGGCCGTCGGCGTCGGCGGCGTCGGCGTCCTCGATTCGGCGGTCGGGTCCACCGAACCGTCGGCGTCCGCCGACGGTCCGCGGGTGACGGCGCACGAACTGACCGCCACCGGAACGGAATCGACGTCGTCCACTCCATCTGACGACGCGACGGCGCACACCGCCACGCCCGCCCCGTCGGAGGCGTCGAACACCACGTGGCGAGAGTACCGACTCGTCGTCGTCTTCCGGAACGACGACATCCAACCCTCCCACGAGTTCTCGACGATGAAGGCCGTCGACCGGGTGTTCGTGACGGAGGACGTTCCGGTGACGAACGCGGTCATCCCCTTCCTCGACGGGGCGGCCATCTCGTCGTCCGAGGAGACCTGTACGTATCTCCGGGAACTCGGCCGCCGCCACCCGGACACGTTCGAGTTCGCGGTCCACGGGTACAGCCACGAGAACCGAGCGGAGTTCTTCGGCGGCAGCGAGTTCGGCTCGATTCCGTACGAGACCCAACGCGAGTGGGTCGCCGCCGGGTCCGAGGAACTGGCGGCCTGCACGGGGACTCGCCCGACGACGTTCGTCCCGCCGATGAACACCTACGACGAGAACACGACGCGCGCGGTGGCCGACTCCGAACTCGAAGTCGTCTCCGGGGGGTCGTGGTTCACGCGATCGTACTACGGCGAGACCGGCGTCTTCCGAAACGGGTCGGCCGTCCACGTCGCCAGTACGAACGGGTACGTGAGCAACTGGACGACGATGGAGACGAAATCGCGGGCCGAACTCGAAGCGGAGTTCGACGAGTCGTACGCGGAGGGAGGGACGTACGCGATGATGATTCACTACCCCGATTTCGACACGCCGGACCGACGCGCCGACCTCCGAGCCCTTCTCCGCCACGCGAAGTCCCACGACGGCGTCCGCTTCATGACCGTCGGAGAGGTCGGGTCCCGACGCTCGAACGGGACGCTGGTGCGGACCGACGAGGGGTGGCGCGTGCTCGAAGGAGGCGCTTAGAACTCCAGTTCCTCGGCGCGTTCGCGCGCCCCGGCGGTGACCAACGGGAGCGTCACCGTCGCGTCGCCGACGACGGTGACGTTCTGCGCGGACTTCTCTAATTTCCCCCACGACCGAGCCTCGTCCAACGTCGCGCCCGACAGACCGCCCGTGTGGTCGGGGTCCATCGTGAGTTGGACGGCGTAGTCGTAGGCGTCGGGGATGGTCAACATCGTCTGGAGGACGTAGTTCTTCGGGACGCCGCCGCCGACGACCATCGCGCCCGCCTTCTCGGCTTCGAACGCGAGGTCAGAGAGGTGCGTCATGTCGCCCAGAGCGTCCAGCGCGAACTCCGAGGTCTGTGAGTATATCCACGCTTGAATCCCCAACACCGAGTCCTGAATCGCCGGGCAGTAGATGGGGACGTCGTTTTCGTACGCCGCGGCGGCGACGCCGGCGTCCTCTTCGACTCCTTCCGCACGATTCTGTTCGAGGTTCGCCCGGCCGAGTTCCGCGGTGAACTCTTGGATCGAAACCGTCCGTTCGACGTTCGGAAAGACGTTCTCGCGGAGGTGTCCCTCGAACAGCGCAAAGTACTCCTGCGGGAGGTAGACGTTGTAGATTCGGTCTACCTCCTCGTCTCGGAGATGTTCGTCGTGGTCGCGCGTCGTCTCGCCCGTCGGGTCGGCGTCCGCGTTCGAGGGGTGGGGGTCGTGCGGTTCCGCCCGGCCGTGGTGGTGTTTGCCGCCGACGGCTTCGATGGCGTCGTGGGTGAGGTTCGCGCCCGTCGTGACGAGAGCGTCGATGTGGCCGTCGCGAATCAGGTCGGTGACGATCTGGCGCATCCCCGTCGGCACCATCGCGCCCGCGAGGCCGAAGAAGTTCGTCACGTCGTCGCGGGCCAGCATCTCCGCGTAGGTGTCGACGGCGCGGTTGACGCTGGCCGCTCCGATGCCCGCCTTTCCGTACTCCGCGGCGAGTTCGCCGACGGTCATCCCCGCTTCGACGCGGGCGTGACCGACGGGGTTCTCCGCGAACTCCTCGCGGTTCGGCGGCTGGTACTCGTGGTCGTCGTCGCTCATGCTTACGACTGCGCGGCGGCCGGATTTGAACGCGACGATGCCGACTCGGGAAAAGAGCGCTCGTCTCGTCGCCGCGGGGGTCAGTCGGCGGTCGAACCGGGCCGTCGGGCGGCCGAGTCGGCGCGTCCCCGCACGTTCGTGAGTCGGTCCAGCGCGTCGGACCCGTTCACCGCGATGGCGACGAATCCGACCTTCGTGATGAGGTCGAGGTAGGTCACGACGAGTATCTCAGTCGAGGGGTTCAACAGACCCAACCCGGGCCCCGAGAGCACCCAGACGACGGGGTAGAGACTCCAGAGAACGACGGTGAGGTTCCGGAGTTTCGTGAACACCGTCTCGACTCGGTCGTCGCCGACGACTGCCCGTCGCTGGAGGCCGACGACGAGGAGGTACGCCAGTACCGCGAAGGCGACGCAGCCGACGCCGAACACGGCGATGCCGAGGAGGCCCCCGAGGAAGACGGCGGCGACGCCAGAGAGGATGACGACCACGTCGAGCCCCAAGAGCGCGGCGTACACCCGTTTCGACGGGCGACAGAGCATCCCGAGATACAAGACGAGAAGCGGCGTCGTGAGGAGCCAATCGACGTACCGAGGCACGAAAAACACCGCGCCGTCGACCGTCTGGAAGCCGTACCCGAGCGCCATCGCGAGGTAGGCGACGGCCGCGATGCCGGGAATGCTCGCGAGGACGGCGTAGTACGAACGATGTCTCGCGTCCGTGAACGCGCGCTTCAACGGCGGGAGCGTGCCGAGCGTCATCCCCACGGTTCCGATCCAGAGCCAGAGTGTGTACGTTTCGAACATTGTCGTCTCAGTCGTCCCCCGCTATCTTCCCGCCGCGACTCGACGCGGGCGGCCGTTCCCCTTCGCTTTCGACTTCGAAGTCGTCCAGCACGGAGCGCAGTCGAGCGGCCCTGACAGAGAGCGCGTCCGCGTCCTCGCTTACGTCCATCAGGGTGTCCGTCTGCCGTTCGGCCGCCGTCGCCACGCTGTCGGCTTCGGCGGTCGTCTGCTCGGAGATGCCCGCCACCTCGTCGACCACTTCGACGACCGACGCCGTCGATTTCGCCTGCTCCGCCGTCGCCGAACGTATCTCGCGGATGCTCACGTCGGCTTGCTCGACTCTGTCGACTATCTGTTCGAGCGCTTCTATCGCGTCTTCGACCGTCTCGACGCCCGACTCCATTCGACCGGACGTCTCGCGCATCTCCTCGACCGCGACTTCGGTCCGCGATTGGACGCCTTCGAGTCGGGTCTCTATCTCCTCTGCGGACTGTTCTGTCTTCTCGGCGAGGTTCTTCACCTCGTCCGCGACGACGGCGAAGCCGTCGCCGTCCTCGCCCGTCCGAGCGGCCTCGATAGAGGCGTTCAGCGCCAGCAGGTTCGTCTGTCCGGCGATTTCGCGGATGACCTCCGTGATGTCGCCGATGGCCTGCATCTCGTCCGAGAGCGCGTCCATCTCCTCTACGGTCTGTTCGGTCTGGCTCTCGACGGCGTCCATCTCCTCTACGGCCGCCCTCGCGGCTTCCCGGCCGTCTTCGCCCGCCGCCGCGGCCGCCTGTGACGTCTCGGCGACGGAGTCGACCGTCGCCGCGACCTCCTCTGCGCTCGCCGAGAGGCCGTCTATCTCGTCGTAGACGTCGTGGAGGTAGGTGGTCTGTTTGGCCGCGCCGGTCGATATCTCGTCGACGGACTCGCTGACCTCGCGATTTTCGTCGATGACCGCGCCGGCGCCGTCTTCGAGTCGCGTCGCCGCCTCGGCGACGTGGTCCGCGAACCGCTTGCCCTCGGCCACCGTGCGTGCGAGTTCGTCGAGCATCTCGTTGAACGCGACGCCGATGTCGTGCATCGCCTCGCTCTCGCTTTCCGTCTGGACTCGTCGGGTCAAGTCGCCGTCCGCCACGTCGGCCATCACGGACTCGTAGTCGGTGGCTTTCCGTTCGAGATGCTCGTTCGCCGCCTCGGTGCTCCGAATCTGCTCTCTGAGCGAGTCGCGCATGTCGGCGAACGACTCGAAGAGCGTCCCGATTTCGTCCTCCCGGGCCGTCTCGAGTTCGACCGACAGGTCGCCGTTCGCCATCGCGTCGGCCTTCCGCGACAACTGACGCAGCGAGATGACGGTGTTGCTGCCGATGGTGACGCCGATGAGACCGAGGCTGACCACGGTCAGGAGGATGAGCCCGAGGATGTTCGAGGCCACCTGCGACCCCAATCCGAACACGTCCTCGCGCGGGGCGCGGACGAGCACGGACCAGTCGGCGGACGACATCGTCGCACTCGCGGTGACCGTCTCTCCGTCGTCGGAGAACGACGTGCCATCTTCGACCCGCGAGAGCGTCGCGTCGTCGATGCGTTCGTCGCCCATCACCATCGAACTGTCGGGATGGGAGACGTACTGTCCGTCACCGTCGACGACGAGCGTCGATTCGGCCGCCGCCGCCCCCGAGAAGGCGGTCGTTCGCGAGTCGAGATTTATCATGTAGACGAGCGCGCGGTTCTCCGCGCCCTCGACGGGCGAGACGACTGCGACGACGGGGAACTCCACCGCGTCGACGCGGAACGGCGAACTCACGTACACGTCGTCCGCGCCGTCGAACGACGGCGGGTCGGTCGCGAACGGCGCGCCCTGTTCGGCGGGGCTGACGCCGACGAGTTCGTCGCTCGAACTCGTCAGAATCCGTTTTTCGGCGGTGTCGTAGTAGTGGACGGCGACCACGCCGTCGGGCACCTGCCCGCGTTCGACGGCCGACGAGAGGTGGTCGCGTATCTCGCCTCTGTCGTCGGACCGCAACACCGGGTGTTCAGAGTGCAGTCGCGTCTGCCGTTCGATGCCCGATAGCCACGTGTCGAGTTCCGCCGCCCGTATCTCTGCGGTGTTCGTCATCTCCGCTCGCACGTCGTCTTCCAACTCCGCTGTCGTCTGCGCGTGGACGAACCCACCGAACGCGACGGTGAGCGCCACGACGGCGACCAATGCGAGCGCGAGTTTCGCCCCGTAACTTCGCCTGATTCGCGCCAGTAGCGCGTTTCCCCTGGCCATTACCTGTCCGTTCTGGACACTGTTACTTTACTGTTGGACTCCGATTATCGAAGCTGATACGGCGACGGACGGGAAAACGCGCGACTCGGTTCAGAGACCGGTGGGATGGTCGAGGTACGTCGTCTCGACTCCCCACGTCTCGGCGATAGCCGCGAGGTTCCGAACGCCGAACGTCTCCGTCGCGTAGTGACCCGCGAGGAAGACGTTGATTCCGGCTTCTCTGGCCTCGTGGTACACCTTCTGTTTGCCCTCGCCCGTGACGAACGCGTCCGCACCGGCGTCGACTGCCTCGTCCAGCCAATCGACGCCCGACCCCGTGACGACGGCCACGTCTCTCACCTCGTCGGGGCCGAAGTCGAACACCCGGGTCGGGTCGCCGTCGTTGTCGAGGGCGTCGAGTTCCGCGCGGAGTTCCTCGACCGCGTACGAGTCGGGCGCGCGGCCCATCTGGCCGATATCGACCGGTCCCAACGACCCGAACGGCTCTCTGTCTTCGAGTCCGAGGTGGTCTGCGACGCCCGCGGCGTTCCCGTGCGTCTGGTGGCCGTCGAGCGGGAGATGCGAGACGTAGAGAGCCACGTCGTTCTCGACGAGTGGCGCGATTCGGTCGTACGTCCGGCCCGTCACCCGGTCGAGTCCGCCCCAGACCAGGCCGTGGTGCGTGACGAGGAGGTCGGCGTCGGCGTCTATCGCCGCCTCGATGGTCGCTTCCGCGGCGTCGACGGCGACGGCGACTCGTTCGACCGACCCCTCGTCGGGGCCGACCTGCAGTCCGTTCGCGCTCGCGTCCACGTCGGCGAACTCCTCGGTGTTCAGTTCCTCGTCGTAACGAGAGACGACGTCAGAGAGGTCCATGCGAACCCCGTCGGCCTCCCGACGCTTGTATCCTCCCGATTCGGCCCGAGAGGCCTCGCGGACGGCCGCGACGCCTTTGTGTGCGGCCGGACAACTACCGCCTCCCGATGGGCAAGTTCAGCAAGGCCGCACGCATCTGGCGACGACTCCCGCGAAAGTACAAGCGGCGCATCACCGGCAAAGCGCGACGCCTCGCCCGACGCGTCACCGGCAAGTGACGCGCTGAGGCCGACGCACGGGCCCTCGCTTCTCGTTCGCCGGCCGCCCGTTCTCCCGTCGTCCGCAGAAATGTATATACTCTGATAGCCACAGCGAGACATATGGTGACTCGCCGGCGGGCGGTCGCGGAGTGTCTCCTCTCGGCCGCCGCACTCGTCGTTCAAACGTACAGCCGAAACGCCCTCCATCGGCACGAGGAGTACGACGATCCGCCTCCGCTCTCGGCAGGCGGGGTATTTGCGGGCACGCTCTACCAACTCGCCTACCTCTGGGCGTACGACCGCGACTGGGGGCGGATGCGGTCGAACAGCTATCGACGACTCGCGTACGGCCTCTGTGTGACGACCGTCAAGCGGCGACTGTTCCCGAGCGACGAGTTCCGATTCGGGTTCGGGACCGGCGGCCTCGTCGGTTCGATTCTCTACCGGTTCTGGTACGGCGTTCTGCGCCCGGTACCCGGGTCGGCGTAGAGCGCTCGGAGTCGGACCGGCCGGAACGGCCGAAACCGCCGGTACCGCGGAACGAAGCAGAGAACCTATGAGCGAAGACGCGGACCGACGACCGTGTTCCGAGGCCCCCCCTGTCCGAACTGCGGAAGCGAGTGGTTGACGACGAAAAGTCGCCCGGACGACTCGTGGATAACGTTCGGCGGGCACGACGTGACGCACGACTTACACCGCTGTCTACGGTGTTTCGAGTCGTTCTCGCCGGAGAGCGACGAAGGCGACTAACGCTCCGCCGATTCGTCGGCGGCGGCGTGCGAGAAGACGAACTCGCGGAGGAGTTTCCCCGCGAGCGACGCCGCCTGTCCGTCGTCTCTGTCGTTGACCTCCACCACGTCGAAGCCGTCGGCGTGGGGGGCGACGGTCCGGACGATATCGCGCATCTCGCGGGGCGCCAGCCCGAACGGTTCGGGCGTTCCCGTGCCGGGCGCGAAGGCGGGGTCCGCGGCGTCGATATCGACGCTCAGGTAGACTGATCGACCGTCGAACCGGTCGCCGGGGTCCCACGCCGCCGCCTCTTCGGGCGGGACGACGGTCACGTCGTCCTCGTCTGCGCGAGCCCACTCGGCTTCGGACCCGGTTCGCGCGCCGACGATGACCGCCTCCTCCGCGCCGAGTTCGTCGAGGACGCGCCGCGTGACGGTGGCGTGACTCCACTCGTTGCCGTCGTACTCGCGTCTGAGGTCGAGGTGCGCGTCGAGACAGACGAACACGTCGGGTTCGACGGCGCCGACGCCCGCGGCGGTGACTGTGTGTTCGCCGCCGACGAGGAGCGGTACCGCGCCGTCCCAGACGACGTCGGTCACGGTTCCGCCGACCCACTCGACGTACTCCTCGGCGTCGTCCCACGGGTGGACGTCGCCCTCGTCGTGGACGGAAAGGTTCGAAAAGCGCAGGTCGGTTCGCCGGTCGTAGTCGTCGAACGTCCGGGCGAACCGCCGGACTCTCTCGGGACCGAACCGGGTCCCGGGCCGAAACGAAGTCGAGATGTCCAGCGGGGCGCCGACGACGACGTACGCGGCGTCGTCACGCGATGCAGTCGCCCCGGGAAACATCTCGATTATATTATCTTTCGCTGCCCTTCGTAGTCGAGGTACTCTATCTCGTCTTCGGGCGAGAGGTCCTCGCCCTCGGGGATGCGCATCGTGAACGTCTCGTACGTTTCGAGGTCCATGATCTGAGCGTCGGCGTCGGTGACGGAGACGACCTGTCCCTGCTTTCGTTCGATGATCGGGACCCACACCTTCGCGTCGACGGGTTGGGAGAGCGACCGCTTTCGGTCGTCGAAGACGCCTTTGCCCTCGATTCGGGCCTTCGCGCTGCCGTGCTTACCGGGCTTTGCGGTGCTGTAGGCGTTTATCTTACAGGGAGAGTCGTCCATCATCACGTAACTTCCTTCCTGCAGTTCGCGGACCTGCTTTTGCTCTTTCGCCATGGTTCCGGGTTATCGTGTGGTCGGTATAAACGGTTTGGAAACGCCGCGAGAGGGCGGTAGCCGATGTGTGACACCCGACAGATAGTTTTCGGACGGACCCGCCCCCGATGCCGGTCCGGCGGCGTTCTCGCTTCCGATAACCGCGTCCGAGCCTATACATACTGTGACGCCGTGACTGGCGATATGTGCGCACCCACGTCGAGACCCTCTCGCACAGCGGACCCGGTCGAAGCCGTCGCGGACCGACTCTCGGTTTCGAGCGGTCGAGAACTCGCTCGCTCCCTGTTGAACGGCGTGGGGGCGGAGGCGGTAGAGCGCCACGGCCCGTTCTCTGCGGCGTTGGGCGCGGTTCGGGCCGTCTGCCGTCGTCTCGACGCCGACGTTCCCGAGGTGTACGCCGCCGCGTCGGCACTCGACGTCGACCCCTGCGACGCCGTCGCGGCCGAACAGAAACTGGAGTCGGAACTGTCGCCGCCCGGTCGGCGAGAGGACGTCGAACGACTCACTGAGAGCATCACGACGTACGCCGTCCTGTTGGACGCGTTAGAGAACGGCGTGGCCGCCGCCGACCTCTCGGCGTCCGTCGACGTCGATTCGGAACTCGTGCGTCGTCTCGACGGCAACGTCACCGAGTTCGACCCGGCGGCCGTGCGGGAGCATCTCACCCGACTGCGGGCGGACAGAGCGATGGCTCAACTCGGCTTTCGGCTGTACGACGTCGCCCGCGACGACGCGTAGTACGCGACTTTTCGACGCCTCCGGACGGCCTCGTCTCCCTCTCCGATCGGTCCGTTCGGCCTCTCTGTCAGGTCTCTTCGTTCGAACCCAACCACCCGACGTCGTCTCCGTTCGTCCCGCGGTCCGTCGCTCTCGTCGCGCGACCACCGGTCGTTCCCGTCGCCGCGCCGCCGTCGCCGTCGTCGCGGGCGTCCGAGGCGACACCGCCGACTGCCCCGGCGATGGCGTTCGGAAGCGTCACCGAGAGCAAGATTCCCGTCGTCGCCGCGCCGGACGTGGTGAAAAGGGGGGCGAGATACTCGTACGGGAACGGAAGCGTCCCGTCGCCCGTCACCGCGAGGGCGACGAGTCCGGGGATGAGGAGCGTCCCCCACGCGAGAGACGAAAGGAGGCCGTGCCACGCCCCGTCTGCGGGTTCGGGGCCGACGAGATAGCCGGCGAAGGCGCTTCCGGCGAGTCCGCCCACGAGCGTCACGCGCCCGGTGAGTGCGAAGACGAGAGCTTCGCTGCACGCCGCTAACGCGAATCCGGCTAGCACGGCCCGCCAGCGAGTCATACCGACCGTATCGTGACTTCTCTGATATAAACGCACCTCCCCGAGAATCAGACGTGATACCGAAGTCAGTCGTCGCCGCGGCGGTCCTTGAGGTTCTGGCGGGTGAACTGCGGCGTGGCGCGAACGCCTCGCTTCGTCCGGAACGACCGATAGAGGAGGACGACGACCGGAATCGTCAGCAACGCCGCGACGGCGGCGGGCACGACGCTCGTCTGATCGAACGCGTAGAGAATCGCAGTCGAGAGCGCACCGACCGAAAGGAGGATGCCGTAGACGATGCGGCGCGCGAGTCTGTCGAAGACGCCGTTTTCGTCCTCGATTCGGATGTTGACCGCGAGGTTCTCGCGTTCGACCCGGTCCAACGCTCGGTCGAGTTTCGTCGGGACGGTAAACAGCGCTTGGGAGGTCTGTTGGACCTGTCTACCGGCGTCTCTGGCGAGTTCCCTCGCCGTCTCCTCGTAGTAGCCCTCCTCGCGGAGGTACGCAGTCGCCACCGCGATGAAGTCGAACTTCGGGTCCAACGTGACGCAGACGCCCTCTACGACGGTGGCGACGCGCAGGACCAACGCGAGGTTTCGCGGCAGGCGAAGTGGGAACTCGTAGATGGTCGACTCCACCTGTTCGATTATCTGCTGGACGCGGTACTGCTCTATGTCTTCCCCGCGGGCGTCGGCGATGGCCAGTTCCATCACGTCGCCCATCACCTGTCTGTCCGCCTCCGGCGAGAGCGTCCCCATCTCGACGAGTGCGTCGAGGATGCCGTCGATGTTCTGGTTCGCGATTGCGACGTAGAAATCCACTATCTTCTCTTGGACGAACGGGTCGACCTGACCGGACATGCCGAAGTCGTAGAAGATGATGCGCCCCTCGTCGTCGACGGCCAGATTCCCGGGGTGGGGGTCGGCGTGGAAGACGCCGTCGTCGATTATCATCTGCAGGTAGACGCGTTGGAGCGTCGTCGCGAGCTGCGTCCGGTCGATGCCTTTCTCGTCTATCGCGGCGACGTCGTTTATCTTCGTCCCCGGGAGATACTCCATCGTGAGGACGCGCGGACCGGAGCGCTCCTCGACGGGTTCGGGGATGCGGATGGCGTCGTCCTCTTCGAAGTTGGCCCGAATCTCGTCTAAGATGCGGCGTTCGCGAGCGTAGTCCATCTCCTGTCTGATGGTTTTTGCGAACTCGTCCGCGAGGTTCTCCAAGGAGAACGCCCGCCCCTCGCCGATGAAGCGTCTGACGATGGGAAGCGACCACCGGACGACTCGGAGGTCCGCCTCGACGAGTTTCTCGATGTCGGGGCGGCGAACTTTCACCGCGACGGGGTCCCCCTCGTACTCCGCGGTGTACACCTGCCCGAGACTCGCGCCGCTTATCGGGTCGGGGTCGAACCCGTCGAACGCCTCCGAGACGGGGCCGAGTTCCGCTTCGAGCACCTGTCTCGACTCCTCCCACGGTGCCGGGGGAACGTCGTCTTGGAGACTCGACAGCACCTCGATGTACTCCGGCGGGAGGATGTCCGGACGCGTCGAAAGCAGTTGACCGAGTTTGATGAACGTCGGCCCGAGCGTCAGAAGCGAGTCGAGGAGAATCCCCGCCCGCCTGACCCGCATATCCGGGGTCACTTTCCGGGACCCGCCGAACAGGACGAACCGATTGCGGTCTCTCGCGTAGGCGACTATCAGCGGGAAGAACTGGTAGACGACGACGAGGAACCGCCAGTACGCACGTAAGTTGACCAGCGTCACCACCTCACCGCGCTCTCAGGACCCGTCCTCGTTTGCGGTGATCGGGATGGTCCGTTCGGGCGCGGCGTCGCGCTTCGGGAGGCGAATCGTGAGGACGCCGCGTTCGACGCTGGCCTCCGCGCCCGCGCCGGTGGCGTCCGGGGGAAGGGGCAACTCCGCGTCGAGAAACAGCGCCCGGTCCTCGCGGACGTACTGAAACTCCGCTGGCAGCCGTTTCTCGCGCCGGGCCTCGATGGCGAGTCGGCCGTTCTCCAGGCCGATGTCGGCCGTCTCGGCCGTCACGCCGGGGAGGTCCAACACGAGGAGGTACGCGTCGTCGGATTCCAGCAGGTCGGCGAACACCGCGTCCGGGAGTTCCTGAAGCGCGTCCCGCAGTGCAGACATACGCCGACGTAAGGATGCCTCGGGCTAAAACCCCCCGGTCGGCCGCCGCAACCGGGGCCACAAAGCACTTGAGTTCGACCGCTACCCTCGCCGACTCGGCACCCCTTTTTGGTTCCGGGCGCGCAACCGTCCGGTATGGACGCAGCGGACTCCGACTCCGACGACTCGGGCGCCGAGCGACGCGCGGCCGGGTTCAAAGAGCGGACTCGGGTTGCCGCCGCCAGAGAGACGCTTCTCTCCGCGGCGACGCCCCACGAACGGACGGAACGACTCCCCCTCGGACCGGCCGACGGACGGGCGCTTGCGGAACCGGTCACTTCGCCGCGGCCCGTCCCCGGCTACGACCGGGCGGCGATGGACGGGTGGGCGGTCCGCGCCAGCGACACGTTCGGCGCGTCGGACCGGTCGCCGGAGATACTCCGCGTCGGTTCCGAGGAGGCCGAAACCGGTGCGGAAGTCGCCCCCGGCGAGGCGGTGCGGGTCCACACCGGGAGCGAACTCCCGCCGGGCGCCGACGCCGTCGTGATGATAGAGGAGACGGAGACGGTAGGCGACGAACTCGAACTGTTCGACGCCGTCACCGAGGGCGAAAACGTCGGTCCGGTCGGCGAGGACGTCGCGGAGGGCCAACATCTGTTCGACGCGGGCCACGAACTCCGGCCGTCGGACCTCGGACTGCTCAAATCCGTCGGCGTGGACGAGGCACCCGTCTACGAACGGCCGACCGTCGGCGTGATTCCGACGGGCGAGGAACTCGTCCAACGGGACCCCGCCCCCGGCGAGATGATAGAGACGAACGGGCTGACCGTCTCGCGCCTCGTCGACCGGTGGGGCGGCGTCCCCACCTACCGGAGCGTCGTCACCGACGACGAGTCGGCCCTCAGGGCGGCCATCCAACGCGACCTGACGAAAGATATCGTCGTCACCACCGGCGGGTCGTCCGTCGGGGAACGCGACTTGGTCCCCGAGGTGGTCGAGGAACTCGGCGAGGTTCTCGTCCACGGCGTCGCCCTCAAACCCGGCCACCCCGTCGCTCTCGGGGTGGTCGAGGAGACGCCGGTCGTGATGCTCCCGGGCTACCCCGTCGCCTGCATCGTAAACAGCGTGCAGTTCCTCAGACCCCTTCTCAAGCGCGTCGGGCACCTCCCCGCCTCGCCGTTCCCGACGAGTGAGGCGCGCCTGGAACGGAAGATTCCGAGCGAACCCGGAATCCGGACGTTCGCGCGCGTCCGCCTCGATTCGGACGGCGGAGAGAACGTGGCCACGCCGACTCGCGCCTCGGGGTCGGGCGTCCTCTCGTCTGTCGCCCTCGCCGACGGGTGGGTCGTCGTCCCCGAGGACAGAGAGGGGTACGCCGAAGGCGAGACGGTCGCCGTCGAGGGCTGGGAGTGGTCTCGATGACGGAGCGAAAGGAGTTCCGCGACCTCGCACCGCCGGAGGAGGCCCACGAGGCCATCGCCTCGTTGGACCTCGAACCGGACCCCGAAACGGTCCCGCTCTCGGAGGCCCGCGGCAGAGTCCTCGCCGAGCGAATCGACGCCGAGTTGGACGTGCCCGGGTTCGACCGCGCGAGCATGGACGGCTACGCCGTCCGCGGGCGCGACACCTTCGGCGCGGGCGAGGCGGACCCGGTGGAGTTGGACCTCGTCGGCGCGGTTCACGCCGGGACCGAACCCGACGTGACCGTCGCGGAGGGCGAGGCGGCAGAGATATCCACCGGTGCGGTGATGCCGCCCGGCGCGGACGCCGTCGTCATCGTCGAACGGACGGAAGAACGCGACGGAAACGTGGTCGTCCGAACTGCCGTCGCCCCCGGCGACAGCGTGATGCTCGCCGGTGCGGACGTGGCCGCCGGCGCGCGAGCGTTGGGTCCGGGGACGCGGGTGACGCCCCGCGAAATCGGCCTGCTCTCCGCGCTCGGAATCGACGAGGTGCCCGTCCGCGGGCGACCGGTCGTCGGCATCGTCTCGACGGGCGACGAACTCGTCCGCCCCGGTGACGAGTTGCGGAGCCGAGCGGGGCAGATATACGACGTGAACAGTTACACCACCGCCGCGGCCGTCGAAGAGGCGGGCGGCGAGGCGCGTCTCTACCCTCACGCGGGCGACGACTACGACGAGATGGAACGCATCTTGGTCGAGGCCGCGGAGGAGTGTGACTTGGTGCTCTCGTCGGGGTCTACCTCCGCGTCCGCCGTGGACGTCATCTACCGCGTCATCGAGGAACGCGGCGAACTCCTGCTTCACGGCGTCGCGGTCAAACCGGGCAAGCCGATGCTCGTCGGCCGGGTGGGGTCGTCGGCGTACGTCGGCCTGCCGGGCTATCCGGTCTCTGCTTTGACCATCTTCCAGACGTTCGTCGCGCCCGCCGTCCGCCGGGCCGCGGGCCTCCCCGAACCCCGAACCGCGACGGTCGAGGGGTCGATGGCCGTCCGCGAACGCTACGGCGAGGGGCGACTCCGCCTGATGCCGGTTGGCTTAGTCGAGGACGAGGCGGGCGAGACGCTGGTCTACCCGGTGGACAAAGGAAGCGGCGCGACCACGTCGCTGGTCGAAGCCGACGGCGTCGTCGAGGTTCATCCGGACACCGAGTACCTCGCGGAGGGCGAACGGGTGGAGGTGCGCCTGTTCTCGCCCGACGTTCGGACGCCGACGCTCTTCGGCGTCGGCGAGGACGACCCCGCTCTCTCGCGCATCCTCGATAGGCTCGAACGCCCGCGCTACCTCGCGGTCGGCAGTCGCGACGGACTGCGCCGCCTCCGGGGCGGCGTCCCGGACGTGGCGGTGGTCGCCGGGCCGACGGACCGAGACGTCGAGAGCGTCGAACTCGGCGGGTGGACCCGCGAGTGGGGACTCGTCGTCCCGCCGGGCAACCCCGACGGCGTGACGGGCCTCTCTGACCTCGTAGACCAGGACTTGCGGTTCGTCAACCGCGACACGAACTCGGGGCTCAGAGCGAGTCTCGACGACGCGGCGGCCGCCCTCGCCGAGGACCGAGGGACGACCCGAAGCGACCTGACCGACGACGTGGACGGCTACGAACTCGGGACGAAAGCGTCCGAGAGTCCCGCCCGCGCCGTCGTCTCGGGGTCGGCCGACGCGGGCCTCGGCCTGCGCGAGACGGCCGAATCGCTCGATTTGGGGTTCGTCTCTCTCGGGACGGAGGCGGTTCGCGTCCACGCGAACCCCGACAGAGTCGAGAAAGCGGGCGTCCGCGAACTCGAACGCGCGCTTGGGGACGCCGGAGACGTGTTCGATTCGCTCGCGGGGTACGGCCTCGACCGAGACTGACGGGGCGAAATCCGGTGCGAGAAGCGTCAAAGCCGGGACACGACTGAGAGAAAGCGCTTTGTACCCCCGTTTGCTGCTACTGTCATGGCACGAGCACAGACAGTGTTACACGTGGACGACGACCCGAATCTTCTCCAGTTGTCTCGGGAGTCGTTCCGACGGGCTGTCGGTGCCGACGTGGAGGTAGTCACCGCGGGGACGGCCGAGGAGGGGTTGGCCGTCCTCGGGTCCCGTCCCGTCGACTGCGTCGTCAGCGACTCGGTCGCCCTCCCGGACGGGACGCCGTTCGTCGTGTCGGCGCACCGTTCGCGCCCCGGCGTCGGTATCGTCCTGTTCACCGCGAAAGACTGGGACGACGTTCGCGCAGACGCCGACGCGGGCGGCGTCGGCGCGTACGTTCAGAAAGCCGGCGCGGGCGACTTCGCGCGGGTGATAGCCGAGGTGAGCGCACTCGCTCACCGACCTCGGCGAATCGGAGACGGCGGCGAGGAGTGGGAGTTTCTCACCACGCACGACTGGAACGCCGGCGGCGAAATCGGCACGACCATCGCAGTCGCGTTGGCGTCGTACGTCGGCGCGGCGGTCGACGAACTCGAACCGCTCTTTCCGGCGGTGGACGTCGACACCTTAGAGGCGTTGCTCCGGCCGAAGAGCGGCGACGACGGCCGCGACGTGCGGGTCCGCTTTCCGTACCGGTCGTGGGAGTTCGCCGCGTCGAGTCGCGGCGACGTGGCTATCCGGTCGGTGAGAGACGGGACCGAGGAGTAGCAGGTCAGGGCCGTTCGTCGGAGTCGCCGCCGTCCGCGGCGACGGAGCGACCGTCGAGGTCGGTGAACGATTCGACGCGGTAGTCCGCCAACACGCAGTGACCGCGCCGTTCGGGCGGATGGCGTTCGACGTGGACGCCGTGGAGTCCGGCGTTCCACGCCGCGCCGATGTCGCTGGCACCGTCGCCCGCGAGGACGCCCACTCCGGCGTCGGCGGGGTCGAGGTCCAGTCCCTCGATGGCGTGGCGAACGGGCGTGGGGTCCGGTTTCCACCCGAGGTCCGAGGTGCAACAGACGATAGTGTCGAACCACTCGCGGATGTCGAGATGGTCGACGACGGGGTCCGTCAGGAACTGCTGGCAGTGCGTCACCACGCCGACCGGTACGTCCCGCGCTCTCAGGTCGGCTACGAGCGCCTCGGCGTCGTCGTGGACGAACGTCGCCTCCGCGCGGGCCTGCGGGTCTTCGACGGCGTGGAACGCCTCCCAGAACCGTTCGGGGTCGAACCCCCACTCGCGGAGTTGCGGGTCTCGCGCCCCGCCGAGGCCGTGCCAGAGGACTTCGGCCTCGCGGTCGGTGAACTCCCGGCCCAGTCTCTCTCCGACCCGGTCGAACGTCTCGCGAGTGTACGACCACTCGACGTCGACGACCGTTCCGTCGAGGTCGAACAGCCAGAAGTCGTACGCGTCGGGAATCATCGGGCGAACTGATAGGTCGCGACGATGTAAGTCTGTTGCGCCGGTTCGCACCGTCGATACCGGCCCGTCATCGCGCCGACGCGACTCGGTTTAGGGTCTGACGTGGATGGAACTGCCGAGATACTTCGTCAGTGCCTCGTCGACGGCGTCGGCGTTGAACCGGTCGAGGCTGTCGGATATCTCGTCTTTCAGGGCGTCGAGATACTCCTCGTCGGTCCGCAACTCGCGGAACGAGACGGACTCCGCGGGGACCGAGAGCCACTCGGAGGCGAGTTCGCGAGCGTATCGCTCGTCGTTGACCTCGCCGCGCCAGAGGGCGTCGCGGAAGAACATCCACCCGTCTTCGCCCGGGGGGTCCGCGCGGACTTCGACGACGGTTTCGAACGTTCGCGGGTCGGCGTTGACCCCCGACGCCGTCTCGACGCCGAACCGGACCGAAAAGACGTACTCTGCGCGCACGGCGCTACACCTCGTCGTCGAACAGACCGGCCAGACGGACGTCTTTCTCCGTGATTCCGCCTTCCTCGTGACTCGTCAGGCGGATTTCGACTTCCTTGTACCCGACGCGGATCTCGGGGTGGTGAAACTGTTCTTCGGCCACCTCGCCGACGCGCGTGACGAACTCGACGCCTTTCAGGTAGTCGTCGAACTCGTACGTTTTCACTATCTCGTCGCCCTCGCGTTCCCATCCGTCGGGGGCCTTTCGGGCTATCTCGTCGTCGGTGAGTAGGTCGGCCATGTGAGGAAAACTCGGACGGACCCGGGATAACGCTTCTCCCCGTCAGTCGTCTGACAGGCTTTCGAGGACGTGTTTCGGGATGTCGGCGTTGGGATTCGGCTCCGACCGCGCGTCGCCCGCCCGTTCGCTCGGGTCGGGGCCCGAGGAGAGGCCGGGCATCTCGCCGCCGAACTCCGGGTCGAAAAGCTGCATCGCGGTCTGGATGGTCGACCAGTCGTCCTCCGCCGCGGCGTCGCGGAGACTCTTCGTCGGCGCCGACAGCAGTTGTCCGACGAGTGCGTCCGCCATCGACGCCACCGTCTCGCGTTGCTCCGGCGTGAGCGACCCCTGCGACTCCAGTTTCGAGAGGGCGGTCTGGAGTTCGCGCTCTTTGACTCGCTCTGCGGACTCGTACATCGCGCCGATGGCCTCGTCGGCGCGCTTTCGCTTGTAGGAGTCGAGCAGTCGGTCGAACTCGTCGTCTATCATCGCTTCGACCCGTAGCGCCGCCTCCTCGCGAATCGCTCGCGTCTCGTCCGTCACCGCTTCGAGCGCGTCGATGTCGCGGACGACGACGCCCTCGGCGTCGCTCGCGGCGGGGTCTACGTCCCGCGGTTGGGCGATGTCTATGAGCATCGTCTCGCCCGCGTCGCCCACCTCGCGTTCCGAGAGCACGTACGTCGGACTTCCCGTCGCAGCGATGACGACGTCGGCGTCGGCGACGGCGTCACCGACATCGTCCAACGGGACGGCGCGCGCGGGACTGTCCACCAGTTCCGCGAGATGTTCGGCGTTCGAGAGCGTCCGGTTCGCCACGACGACTTCCGCCACGTCCGCCGCCGCCAACGCCTCGGCGGCGAGGCGGCCCATCTCGCCCGCACCGACGACGACGGCGGTCGCTCCCGCGACGTCCAGTTCGGACGCCGCGAGTTTGACCGCCGCAGAACCGAGGGAGACGGCTCCCTCGTTGATTCGCGTCTCCGTCCGGGCGCGTTCGCCGACGTGAACCGCCTTCGTCAGGGCGTCGTCGAGAACCGGCCCGACGCCGTCGACGGCGCGGGCGGACTCTACGGCGCGTTTGAGTTGGCCGAGAATCTGGTCCTCGCCGAGGACGAGCGATTCGAGTCCGGCGGCGACGCGCATGAGATGCCGCAGGCTCTCTTCGTGGTCCATCTCGACGACAGAGCCGTCGCGGACGTCCGGCGCGAAGTCGCCGAGGACGCGGCGCCCGTACGCGACGGCGTCGGTGACGACGTACGCCTCCGCGCGGTTACACGTCTGGATGGCGAACGCCTCGTGGACGCCGTCGCGGGCGAGGAGTCGTTCGACGACGGCGTCCGCATCCTCGGCCGACGCCGACTCTATCTCCTCGATACTCGCACTCTCGTGCGAGACGCGGACGCCGGTTATCACTCCGGCGTCTCTCATCGGTCACCTCCCATCGTGTTACGTATCACGCGGTCTGCCTCTTGGCGGGGCTTAGATTCCCCCGTACGTAAAGCCTTCCAAACCGCAGAGGACCGCACGACCGCTCGGACGGCGTCTCGCCGTTCCTCCGGCGAGCAGTCCCCGTCCTTGAGCGTCTCGCGAATCTCTCCGGTCAACTCGGCCATCGCCCCCGCGCCGTCGAGTTCGGCCTCGACGCGTTCCCGGAGGTGCTTCGAGAGCGCGGGGCTCGCGCCGCCCGTCGAGATGGCCGCCGTCACGTCGCCGTCGGTCACCGTCGCGGGGACGACGACGCTCCCGGCGTCGCGCCCGCCGCTTCTGTCGGCGCGGTTGACGAGCACTCCTCGCTCTCGGGCGGCGCGTTCGGCCGCCTCGTTGACCGCCTCGTCGTTCGTCGCGGCGACGACGAGAGCGGGGTTCGTCCGGTCTATCCACCCCGCCACGTCGTCCGGTGACGGAGCCTCTCGGACGCGCTCTGCCCCGCCGAACGCCTCGTCCACGAAGTCGGGACTGACGACGACGACGACGTTCGCTTCCGCGGCGAACCGGCGCGCCTTCCGCGCCCCGACCGAACCGCCGCCGAAGACCAGAACCGTCTCGTCCGTGAAGTCGTGGTACAACGGTATCACCGGTTGTCCTCCGTGCTCCGTCTCACTCGGTGTTCGCCTCCGCGCGTTCCTCCATGCGGATACCCGTCTTCTTCAGGATGCGCGTCGAGAACAGCGTGTCCCAGTCGTCGTCGCCCACGTCCCAGTACTTCGCCATCTCCTCGCGCACCCGTTCGATTCGCTCCTGGCTCTCTTTCTCGTCTCGTCCGTGCGTCATCGCGAAGAAGTTGTACGGCCAGACGCCGTCGTGTCGGGGGCGCCTGTAACAGTGGGTGACGAAGTCGAGTCCGGCCACGGCGGGGCCGACGTCGTCTACGACGTCGTCGGGGACGTTCCAGACGGTCATGCCGTTCTCCGTGTAGCCGAGCGCGTAGTGGTTCGGGATGACGCCGACGCGGCGGACTTTCCCCTCCGTGTCGAAGCGCTGTATCGTGCGGACGACCCACTCCGTCTCCGCGCCGATGGCTTCGGCCACGTCGGCGTACGGCGTCTCGGTGAGGGGGAGGCCGCCCTGAATCTCCAACACCAAGTCGCGTTCGGCGGGCGTCAGCGTCCGCCGCGACTCCGGTTTCACCTCCGGACCGGCGTCCGAGAGGTCGATGTCGCCGTCGGGAACGGGACCGTCGAGCATGAACTTCGCTTCGACGCGGAACTCCCGTTCTTTCGGCAGGTTGTACGTCTCCTGCCCCGTCTCGGCTTCTATCTCCGCGAGAACCTCCTCGACGCGCGACTCGTCGGCCACGCTCACCACGAACCAGACGTTGAGATGCGGATGTTCGCGCTCGTAGTTGTGCGCGACTTCGCGGTGAGCGTTCACCGACTCGACCACCTCGTCGAACCGGTCCTCGGGGGCGTGCATCGCCACGAGCGTCGCCGTCCCCCCTATCTCTTGGGCGTTGACGAGAGCGCCGAACCGGGTGAGGACGCCCGACTCGTCGAGATGTCGGACGCGTTCGAGAAGTTCGTCGGCGGTCACGTCGATTCCGCGTTCGCAAAGCGCCGCCGCGGCCGGTTCGAACGGGCGTTCGACCACGGGGAACCCCCCTTGGAAGGCGTTGACGATGGCGCGGTCGAGTTCCGTCAGTTCCTCGACGTCGGCGTCGGCCCTACTCATTGTGTTCGGTTCGGGGTTCCGAGAGGATAAGCGTCTCGAAGGCGGTGGCGAGTGCGGCGTTCGACGGCGGTTCAACCCGATCAACCGTGTCGTTTCGTCAGGGGACGGGCGTCACGCCTTCGACGTTGTCCATCGCTTCGAGTGCCTCGACGATGGCGTCGTGGTCGGCGGTGGCCTCGTAGTAGAACACGATGTCGAACGACCCGTTTCGGAGGAGTTGCTGGCACTCCCAGACGAACTCCTCGTCTTCGAGCGTCAGTCCCTGAAACTGGTTCGAGGCGAAGTCGGTGTCGTCGTTGCCCGCGTAGATGTACGTCTCGCCCTTTTCGGCGTGCGCCGAGATGGCCTCGTTCGCGTCGACGGTCAACTCGTGCATCTCCAAATCCTCCTGTCCGCCGAGGGTCGTGTGGACGATAGCGCCCACGAGTTCGATGTCGCCGGGTTCGATGAGCGCCATCGTCCGCTTGTAGAGGTCGTCGTCTACGGCGTCGGTCATAGCGGAGAGTCGTCACCCCCGAGATAAACGGGTGGCGGTTTCCGTCAACGCCGGCGCGCCCTCGACCGCGGGACGTGTTGGCGTGTCAGTATCTCACGAGAACGAAAAGACACATACCTCCTCGGAGAGATGCACCCTGTATATGCTGGAGTGGGCCCGTCGGCGGTTCGCCGGTTCGTACGAGCGAATGCTCCGGCGAGAGATAGGCGACAGCCCCGCCCACGTCGCCATCATCCAAGACGGCAACCGGCGGTACGCCCGGAAGAACGGGAGCGACGCCCCCGACGGCCACCGCGAGGGCGCGAAGACGACGGAACGCGTCCTCGATTGGTGCGACGAACTCGGCGTGGAGGAACTCACGCTGTACACCTTCTCGACGGAGAACTTCGACCGCCCGGAGGACCAACTCGAATCGCTGTTCGACCTCATCGAGTCGAAACTGTACGAGTTCGCGGACGCAGAACGCGTCCACGATGGTGAAGTCCGAATCTCCGCCATCGGCGAGGTGGACCTCCTCCCCGACAGGGTCCGCGAAGCCGTCGAGTACGCCGAAGGGCGAACCGAAGCGTACGACGACTTCCGACTGAACATCGCTCTCGCGTACGGCGGCCGCGCGGAACTGCTCGGGGCCGCCCGCGACGTGGCCCGCGCCGTCGAACGCGGCGACCTCTCGCCGGACGACATCGGCGTCGAGGAGATAGACGGCCGACTCTACCGTCAACCCGCCCGCGACGTCGACCTGATCATCCGCACCGGCGGAGACGAGCGAACCTCGAACTTCCTGCCGTGGCACGCCAACGGCAACGAGGCGGCCGTCTACTTCTGTGCGCCCTACTGGCCGGAGTTCTCGAAGGCGGACTTCCTCCGGGGTCTCCGGACGTACGAGTCCCGCGAGAAGTCGTGGCAGCGCACCCGGTCCGAACGCGCGGTGGCACTCGTCCGCGCCGTCGCGGAGACGGAACTCGCCGAGGCGAAAACCGTCGGCGGGCGTCTTCGCGAGCAGTTGTCCTCCGCGGGGGCGCGGGAAGTCTCCGCCGAGTTAGAGCGACAGGGCGAGTCGGACGTCGTGGACTGAACGGGCACCGACCGCGCTCTCGGAGAGCGACTTACGCCGGGGTGGGCGGCGTTATCGCGGCGTCGAACCAGAACCCCTCGATAGTCTTCGCCATCGTGGCGAACCCGTCCGGGCCGTCCGGCTTTGCGAGGTACGCGTTCGCGTGGCGGTCGTAGCACTCTGTGACGTCCTCCTCCGACTTCGAACTGCTGAGTACGACGACGGGAACCGCGGGGTAGCGGTGGTCGTTCTTCATCTCTTCGAGGACCTCGAATCCGTCTACGCGCGGGAGGTTCAGGTCTAAAAGAACCAAGTCCGGGCAGGCGGGGCGGTCCTCGTCCGAGCACTCTCGGAGGAACGACAACGCCTCTCGCCCGTCGGAGACGGTGTGAAACTCCGGGTTCATGTCCGCGTCCGCGAAGCCTTCGCGCACGAGTCGAACGTCGCCGGGGTTGTCTTCGACGATCAGAACCATCGCCGGACCGTCACGCCGATTCGAGGTCATTACTCCAAAAAAGAATCCCTCGTGCTTAGGGCTCTGCCCTAAAATCATTGAACGCTCCGTTCGCGTTCGCTCGCGGCGGTCCGGGACGCGATTCGGCCTATCGACCGAATCTGCGCTGGCGATTCTGGTAGTCCAACACCGCTCGCAGGTAGTCCCGCTTTCTGAAGTCCCGCCAGTTCACGTCCGTGAAGTACAGTTCCGAGTAGACCGACTGCCATATCATGAAGTCCGAGAGGCGTTCGGCGCCGGTCTTCAGAACCAAGTCCGGTTCGTCGGGGAAGACGAGTCGCTGTTCGACGTGGTCTTCGTCCACGTCTTCGGGGGCGAGTTCCCCGGCGGCGACTTCCGCGGCGATGGAGCGGACGGCTTCGGCGAACTCGTGTTTGCCGCCGAGTCCGATGCTGACCTGCACCGGGGCGTCCGCGCGTTCCGTGTCCTCGGGCCCGCGGACGGCGAGCGTTCTCGGGCTCTCCACCTCGGCGAACTCCCGTTCGAGCGTCGGGACGACGGCTTCGTCGAGGACGCTCACCGAGACGGTGACCCGCTCTGCCCCGTACTCGAAGGCCCACCCGAAGAACTCCTCTAACGTGTCGTACGCGCCCTGTTCCAACAGGTCACGCTCGGTGATGACCACCGCGACGTGCTCCGGAGGGTCGGCCTCGTGCCGCCTGTGGCGGAGGGCGAGATACCGGTCGTACACTCCCACACAGCCGACTCTCTCGCGCCGAGAGTAAATCCCACCGGTTCCGCGGACGGCGTCCGACGCCGTGCCCGAACCGCGGCGTCAGACGCACACGGCCCATGTCGGGAGGGTTAAGTGCGAGTCGCAGATATCGAACGGTGTGCATTCGACGCTTCGGCGAGCGGGCGGGTTCGCCGTGGTGGGGACGCTGGCTCTGGCGGCGCCGGTTCTGAACGGTGCGGCGTTCGCGCCGTTCGTCGCCGTGGCGCTCTTTGCGGCGTTCGTCATCACCGACGGCCCGCTGTTCGAGCTGTTCGCCCGGCCTGGGGACCGACAGGACGGCCGGTTGAACGGTCTCGCGGGGTTCGCGCTCGCGGCGGCCGGACTGGCCATCCTCGTCACCGTGATGGACCTCCCCGTGGACTTGTTCGTCGCCGCCGTCCTCGTCCTCGCCTACGGGAACCTCGGCGCGCAGTTCGTCGCCGAGTCGTCCGACGACCCGTTCCTCGGCACCGCCGGGTTCGTCTTCGGCGGCTTTCTCGCCGGTATCGGCGGCCAAGCCGCCGTCGCGTCGTTCGTCGGCGACGCGATTCTCCTCCCGCGGTTCGCCTTCCTCGCGGCCGCCGCCGCCCTCGTCGCGGCGCTCGTCCGCGAAGTGCTCTTCGAGCAGGACGACCCGCTCGTCATGCTCTCTACGGGGCTTCTCCTCTGGCTGTTCGACCTTCTGGCCGACGCCGTCGCGCCGGTGGAAATCGCCGTCGCCTTGGTCGTCACCGTCGCTCTGGGCTACGTCTCCTACGCGCTCGGGACGGCGTCCGTCGCGGGCATGCTCACCGGCGTCCTCCTCGGGCTTCTCACCATCGTCTTCGGCGGGTTCGCCTGGTTCGTCGTCCTCATCTCCTTTTTCGCCATCGGCGGTCTCTCGGCGAAGTTCAAGTACGACGCGAAGAAAGAACGCGGCGTCGCCGAAGACAACGACGGCGCGCGCGGCACCGGCAACGTCCTCGGTAACGCCGCCGTCGCTCTCGTCGCCGTCGTCCTGTTCGCGGCGAGTCCGTGGCTCCCCGTCGAGGCGAACGTCTTCCAGTTCGCCTTCGCCGGGTCGCTCGCCGCGGCGATGAGCGACACGCTCTCCTCGGAAATCGGCGGCCTCTACGACAACCCGCGGCTCATCACGACGTTCGAAACCGTCTCGCCCGGCACCGACGGCGGCGTGACGTGGCAGGGCGAACTCGCGGGCGTCGCGGGCGCTGGCGTCGTCTCGGCCTTCGCGTACCTCCTCTTTCCGGGCGTGACTCTCGCGGGTGCGGCGGTGGTTCTCGTCGGCGGCGTCGTCGGTATGACCGCCGATAGCCTCCTCGGTGCAACCATCGAAGGCGACAGAATCGGCAACGAGGCGGTGAACTTCACGGCCACCGTCGTCGGCGCTCTCGTCAGCACCGTCGTGGCCCTCGCCGTCCTCGTCTGATGGCCGTCCGCCCCGCCCGTCCGGCCGACCGGTCGGCGCTCGACGCCCTCCAGTCGCATCTGCCGGAGCCGTCGCCGTCGCTCCTCGCCGCGGGCGACGACGTGGGGACGATCCTCGTTTCGACCGACGGCGACCGACCGGTGGGCTACCTCCTCGCGGTCGATTCCCCGGCGGAGGGGCACGTCTCGGAACTCGTCGTCGCGCCCGACTCCCGCCGGGAGGGCCGCGCCTCGGCCCTCCTGACGGCGTACCTCCGGACCCGACCCTCCGGAACGCGCGTCTCTCTGACCGTCGCCCCCGAAAACGAGGCGGCGCGGTCGCTCTACGAGAGACACGGCTTCGCCGTCGCGGGTCGCAGACGGGAGTTTTTCGTGTCGGGCGACGCCCTCGTCTACGAGCGAACGGCGTAAAACGAGCGACGCGACGGGGACGCCGGGGGCGTCACTCGACGGTCGCCAAGAGGTCCGACGCGGCGAGAATCCGAACTCCGACGGGTCGTTTCACGTACTCCCCGGTGGAGGCGGCGACGGCGTGACTGACGCCGCGTTGGGCGGCCACGTCGAGGACCCGTTGGGAGAGTTCGTCGTCGAGGACGATGGCGTAGGGTGCCGTCTCCGCGCTCTCTACCGCGTCGAACGCGTCCTCGGCGGGCGCTTCGGTCATCGTCGAAAACTCCTCGTCGAGGAGGCGGACCGACTCGGTGGACTCGCCGACGACCGCTCGGACGTGGTCGCGCAACGACGAGGGGAGCGACTCCTCCCGTTCTTGTTCTGGGTCTTCGTCGGCCGAGTCGGCGGCGTCGGCGGCGTGGTCCGATTCCGTCGAAGCCGTCCCGTTCCGTGCGGCCCCGTCGGCGGTTCCGACGGTTTCGGCGTCCGACGAGGCGTCTGCGGACTCGCCTCCGGCGGACGCCGACGCGTTGCTCGCGGCCGTCGCCACGACGGCCGCAGAGTTCGAGGCGTTCGCGTCGGTGGCGTCCACCGTCACGTCGGCGCTCTCCTCTGTGACCGACCCGTCGGTGGGCGTCGATTCGTCGCCGCGTCCGTCGTCTGGCCCCGTCTCGGGGGAGGGAGTCGCCGCCTCAGTCGTCGGCGACTCCTGAAGAGGGTCCGTCTCCCCACCTCCGGCGTCCGCCGCGGATTCCGGTCCGGCGGCGTCTCTGAGACTCCCCTCTTCGGGCAGCATCTCGAACGCTAGCTTGTTTCGGAGGACGGACATCACCTCGTCTCGGGGGAGGTCCTCGACGGACTTGCCCTCCGGGGCGAACGCGACGTAGTCTACGTCGCCCACCTGCGACAGTTCCCGCAGGATGAGTTCTCCGCCGCGGTCACCGTCGAGGAAGGCGGTGACCGTCCGGTCCTGCGTGAGTTCCGCCACCTCGGAGGGGACGTTCGTCCCCTCGACGGCGATGGCGTTTTTGATGCCGTACTTCAGCAGGGTCAGAACGTCCGCGCGCCCTTCGACGACGATTATCGCGTCGGAGTCGACGACGCGCGGCCCGGCCGGGAACCCCTCGTACTCGGTGATATCCTCGACGCGGACGCTCTCTCTGACCTCTTCGAGTATCTCCGTCGAGGTCATGACGGTGTCGTCGAACGACTCAGTCAGCAGTTCCTTCGCGCGTTCGACGACTTCGCGGCGTTTCGCTTCGCGCACGTCTTCGATGTCTGTGACTCTGGCGTCCGCCTGACAGGGACCGACTCGCGTGATGGTTTCGAGCGATGCGGCGAGGATGGCCGTCTCGACTTTGTCGAGACTGGTCGCTATCGTGATTCGCCCGAACGACTGTCCGTTCTCGCTTTCTATCTGTACGTCTATCCGACCGACTTTCGACGACTGTTGGAGGTCGCGGAGGTCGAGTTCGTCTCCGAGCAGACCTTCGGTCTGCCCGAAGATGGCGCCGACGACGTCCGACCGTTCGACGACGCCGTCTGCGGTGATGGCGGCGTGTATGAGATATTTTGCTGTATCGTCCATTGATGAAACCCCCTCTCGGGGCGTGATGATGTGAATGACCGTGTCACGGGAAGCCCGATGACACCCTTATATTTCGTTCGCTGACGGCAAATAACTATCGTACTGACGACGGGATTCGAGGCCCGTGTGATAGCTATTGTCAAACCCGGGCGAAACGGCGGGATGAGCGGTCACAGACCGCGTTCTGCCAGCCACGACGCCGCGCGTTCGAGTGATTCGGCCGCGTCTTCGGGGTCGTCGTGTTCGAAGACCACCCACTCGACTGACGCCTCGCGGGCGGCGTCCAGACAGGCGTCGAGGGGGACGTCGCCGGACCCGAGGTCCGCGGGTCGGCCGCCGCGCGGCGCGTCCGCGTCGGCGACGACGTCTTTCAGGTGGATGCGGTCGATTCGGTCGGCCCACCGTTCGACGAGTGCCGCGGGGTCCGCCCCGGCGGCGTGCGCCCACCCCACGTCGAGTTCGAGTGCGACGTCGGCGTCGGTGACGACGCGTTCGAGTGCGTACGCGCCGTCGACGTCGACGAACTCGTGTTCGTGGTTGTGGTAGCCGAGGCCGGGAACGTTCTCGGCGACGGCGGCCAACCGGGCGGCGGTTTCGACGACGGCGTCGCCGTCCGCGAACTGTTCGGCGTCGAGATAGGGAACGACGAGCGATTCCGTCCCGAACCGTTCGTATCTCTCTCGCTCTGCGGCCGGGTCCGATTCGAGGGCGTCGATGCCGACGTGCGCCGAGGGCGCGGCGAGACCGGTCGCGGAAAGCGCGTCCGCGACGGCGTCCTCGTCGGCGTCGCCCAAGCCGGCGAACTCGACGCCGTCGAATCCGGCCTCGGCGACGAGGCGAACCGTCTCCGGGAGCGAAGCGTCCATCGAACGGAGCGTGTAGAGTTGGACGGCCGTCTGCATGGAATCTGGGTCGTCCGACGACCGTTTATATCCCACCAGAGTCGATACGTGACCGGTTCGCCCTTCCGAAGAAAATATCTCTTCGGTTCCCGCAATCGAATTAGGAATGATAATATTTACGTCCGTAGGGTAACAGATTATTCGTAATGGCGAGGTCGAAGACAGATTACCTCTGGTACGGGGTGTTCGCCCTCTTGGTCGTGTTCGCCATCCCCTGGTTCATGTGGCGCGACGCGACGACGTGGGCCGGACTCCCGGTGTGGTTGTGGTGGCACATCGGCTGGATGCTCGTCGCGTCGGCGGCGTTCTACGCGTTCACCCTCGGCGCGTGGGACCGACTGATGGAGACTGCGGAGGTACCCTGAGATGGTCGCGACGGACCTCCTCGTTCAACTCGGCGTCGTCTCCGTCTACCTCGTCGTCTCCGTCGTCGTCGGCGCACTCGCGTACCGCCTGACGAGTCGGGACGCCGAGGACTACTACCTCGCGAGTCGGTCGCTCGGAACCGTCGTACTCCTGTTTACGACGTTCGCGACGCTTCTCTCGGCGTTTACCTTCTTCGGCGGTCCGAACCTCGCGTTCTCCGCCGGGCCCGAGTGGATTCTCGTGATGGGGCTGATGGACGGCATCCTCTTTGCCATCCTCTGGTATCTCGTCGGCTACCGCCAGTGGCTCATCGGCCGCAATCGAGGGTACGTGACCCTCGGCGAGATGCTCGGCGACCGCTTCGGGTCCAAACGCCTCCGCGCGGTCGTCGCCGGCGTCAGCCTCTTTTGGCTGTTCCCGTACGTGATGCTCCAACAGATGGGCGCGGGCGAGGCCATCGTCGGCCTGACGAACGGCGTCGTCCCGTACTGGGCGGGTGCGGCGCTCATCACCCTGTTCATGATCGTGTACGTCGTCCTCGCCGGACTCCGCGGCGTCGCGTGGACGGACACCCTACAGGGCGTGTTCATGCTCTCTATCGTCTGGGTGGCCGTCATCTGGGTCGTCTCCGCCGCCGGGGGACTCGACGCCATCTCGTCGTCGATGGCGTCTACGAACCCCGAGTTTCTCGCACTCGGCGGCGGCCTCTACTCGCCGCAGTGGATGATTTCGAGCGCCGTCACCATCGCTTTCGGCGTGACCATGTTCCCGCAGATAAACCAGCGCTTCTTCGTCGCGAAGGACGCGACGGTGCTCAAGCGGTCGTTCGTCCTCTGGCCGATACTCGTCCTCCTGCTTTTCGTCCCGGCGTTCCTTCTGGGGTCGTGGGCGGCCGGGTTGGGCGTCGCCGTCCCCGAGGGGGCGAACGTCGTTCCCGTCCTGTTGAACGAGTACACCCCGGTCTGGTTTTCGGCCCTCGTCGTCGCCGGTGCGATGGCGGCGATGATGTCGTCGTCGGACTCGATGCTGCTTTCGGGGTCGTCGTACCTCACTCGCGACCTCTACCGCCCGTTCGTCGCCCCCGACGCGACGGCCGACAGAGAGGCGTGGGTCGCCCGCGGCGGCGTCGCCGCCTTCGCGGTGCTCACCTTCGTCGCCAGCCTCTTTCGACCCGGGACGCTCATCGAGGTGGGCGACACGGCGTTCGGCGGGTTCGCTCAACTCACGCTTCCCGTGATGGTCGCGCTCTACTGGTCGCAGACGACGAGACGCGGGATGTTCGCGGGCGTCCTCGGCGGACAGGCGTTCTACCTCGCGCACGTGTTCCTCCCCGAGGTGACCGTCGCCGGAACGACGGTGCTCGGCGCGACGTACCTCACCTGGGACTTCGCGCTCTGGGGGATGGTGCTCTCTCTGGTCCTCACCGTCTCCGTCTCGGCGGTGACGACGGCCGCCGTCGACGAGGACGCCGACCGCTTCGCCGTCGGTCTCCGGGCGGACTGACGGCGAACCGAGTACGCGCTCTCGGCTACGACGTACCGACGGTCGGTTCCGTTCCGTCCCGGTAGCGAAGTAGCGCTCGCTCCTTCGCCTTGGCTTCGAGCATCACGTCCGCGCCGTCGAGAAGCCAGTCCGGGACCGAGGAGACGTACTCGGCGTGCATCTGGGGGCGAGCATCCCGTCCGTACAGTCGCGCGGGCTCGGAGTAGTGTGCGACCGGTCGCACGTCACCCCACGTCCGTGCGGCCAACTCGAACGCCTCTCTGTACGCGAGTCCGCGACTCGTGAACTGGTGGTGGTGGTAATCGAAGACGATGGGCACGCCGAGGGGTTCTGCGACCGAATCGACCAGTTCGGGGACGCTCCAGAGTCCGTCCGTGTCGTCGTTCTCGACGGTCAGACGCTCGCGGGCGGCGGGCGAGAGTCGGTCGACGGCCTCCCGGAATCGAACAGCCGTCGCCTCCTTGTCGTTGTAGTGGGCCCCGATGTGGACGTTGATGCTGTAGTACGGCGTCCGCGGGAGGCCGAGCAAGTCGAGCCACGAGCCGTGGACTTCGAGGTCTCGAATCGAGTTCTCGACCGTCTCCGCCGACTCGCTCGCGAGTTTGCACCAGTGACTCGGATGAAACGTAAATCGCACGTCGTTGTCTCGAACGACTCGGCCGCAGTCTGCGGCGAGTCGGGCGATCTCCTCGTAGTCCGGTAGGTCCGTCAGTTCGAACTGGGAGTTCCACGGTACCAGACCCGAGGTACAGCGATAGAAGTAGATATCGTGGGCCACGTTCCAACGCAGAATCTCGTACAGGTCCGAGAAGTTCTGCACGGCGAGTTCGGACGCGTACTCCAGGCCCTCTGACTCCCACGTTTTCCGTTGCATCCCGCGGTTACATCTCAGCGGCGAGTCGCGCTCTCTCAGCGTGAGATTCATGCAGGCGTAGCCAAGCGTCAAGACAGCGTTCGGTTCGTGCTCTACGCGGATAACTACACAGATACGCCCGAAGCCTCCACGCCCCGTCTGCGGGAAGACCGTAGTCCGAGAGCCGAACGAACGACACGTTGAAACTCGGTCGCTCCAACGGACTCGTATGAACGAGCGGGGACCGCAGGTGCTCGTAGACCAACCGACGATGGTCGAACGCGTCGAGTCCGGGGCGCTCCCCGACTGGGCCGTTCGACACTTCGAGACGTTTCGAGAGGCCCTCCTCGGCGAGCGAAACGAGACGCCCTTCCCGTGTTTCTTCGGCGCGCAGTCGGTCCGCGACGGCGACCCACTGTACACCGTCGTCCCGTCGACGACGGACAAAGACGCGCTGTTCGGACTCAGAGACGCCCTCGTGGAGTATCTCGACGTCTACCGGGACCACAGCGACGCCGCTTCGCTCGTCGCGTTCTTCCGACCGCCCGAACGGGAGTTCTCGGAGAGCGACTACCACGAGACGCTCTGGCACGTGCTCCAGTTTCTCCACGTCTACGACCCGGAACCGTGGCCCGAGGGGATACCGACCGACCCGGACGACTCCCGATGGGAGTTCTGCTTCGGCGGCGAGCCGATGTTTCCGACCTGCCGCGCGCCGTTCTACGACGACCGCAAGAGCCGGTACTCCCCGGTCGGTCTGGAGATAACGTTCCAACCGCGCACGCTGTTCGAGGGCATCACCCACGACACCGACGCCGGACGAGAGGCTCGCGAAGTCATCCAGGGACGCCTCGAATCGTACGACGGCGTCTGTCCCCACGCCGACTTGGGCGACTGGGGCGTCGAGGGCGATCGCGAGTGGCCCCAGTACATGTTCTCTGCGGACCCCGAACAGGCCCCGGACGAGTGTCCCATCGAGATAACGCGCGAGCATCCGAAAGTGCCGGCGGTCGCGGGAGGCGACTGATGCCGACGTCCCCCGACGCGTTCGGTGAGGCCGTCCTCGTTCTCGTGGATATGCAACTCGGGTTCGACGACCGGACGTGGGGCGACAGGAACAACCCCGACGCCGAGGCCAACGCCCGTCGACTCCTCGACGCGTGGCGCTCCCGGGACCGGCCGCGCGTCCACGTCCGCCACGACTCGACTGAGGCGGACTCGCCGCTTCGACGCGGTTCGCCGGGGTTCGAGTGGAAGCCCGAGACGGCCCCCGAAGCGGGCGAGTCGGTGTTCACGAAGCGAGTCAACAGCGCGTTCGTCGGCACCGACCTCGAATCGTGGCTCCGCGAACGGGGGTACGACCGCCTCGTCGTCGCCGGACTCACGACGGACCACTGCGTCTCGACGACGACGCGGATGGCCGACAATCTCGGTTTCTCACCGGTCGTCGTCTCGGACGCGACGGCGACGTTCGGCCGAGAGGGAGCGAACGGCGAACGGTACGACGCCGAGACGACGCACCGAACCGCCCTCTCGCACCTCCGCGGCGAGTTCGCCGACGTGGCGACGACCGACGAGATACTCGCCGAGTAAGCGCCCGCGTCGGCACGTTTAGGCCGCCGCGCGCCCACCCCGACGGTATGAACCGCCGCCTGTTTCTCGTCCCCGGCGTCGTCGTTCTCTTCGGTCTCGCCCTCTTCGTCGCCGCGTTCGGTCCGCCCGCCGCGCCCTCCGGGGTGGCGGCGGTGTCGTGCTTCGCCGCCGCGGGCGTCGCCTTTCTCCTCTCGGGACTACGCGAGTCGATTCGGGTCGGGTCCTCGTCGGTTCCGTGGTACGTCCTCGCGGGCGTCGGCGACGTGGCTCTCGCACTCGGACTGCTTGTCAACGGCGTCGTGATGGTCACGCACGGCGGCGGAACCCTCGTGACCGCTCTCCCCGTCGCCGGAAGCGCGCTGTTTCTCCTGTTCGTCGGCGCGGACTACATCCGCGGCGGCGTCCACTTCGACGTCTCCGTCTTCGAGTGACCACCTGACACTCGACTCACAGTTTCGGGGGACGGCGTCGCCGTCGCGGGGACAAGTATTTATATCGGGGTCGTGTGTGCCAAAAGGTACCACTATGCAACCGTGCCACAGTTGTCAGGCGGTCATCGACGAGTACATCCTCGATAAACAACTCGAACCCCTGCGCGACCTCACAGTCGACGACTTCAACCTCTGTGCGGACTGTGTGACCATCGAAGACGACGCGTGCGTGGAGTGCGACGGCGCGGTGTACGTTCCCCGAAAGAAATCCGAGACGCCCGACTACTGCCCGGCGTGTCGGTCCGACCTCATCTCCCGGACGGGACGGGACCCCGGGTGGAACTGCGACACCCTCTCGACCTGAGCGGTCTGAGGTCTGGTACTTTTTATACCGACCCCGGCGACGTACCACGTATGCAGACCTCCGTCGTCTCGGCCAAAATATGATAAAACAGGCGATTGCAGAAGTATATCAGATGATGTAACAAATACTTTTAGAGCCGGTTCTTGATTGCCATACTATACAGATGGTCAATCCCGCCTACTTCTTTTCTACCTTAGCACAAGTTTCTGCAACCATTGTAGGATTCATTATCGCTTTCAGCGTCGGTCTATACCCTCTTGAGAGGCGGCGACGTGAAGATCGGACAGATAGGTTAAGAAAGGTCTTACGCGACTTCCGTGATGAGTATAAAGGAGTAGTACAGGTAATGTCCCTCATCGCTCACGACGGTAGAGTCACCACGAAGGCGTACCTGAAGGATTTTAGCAAGGATGTAGATGAACTCCGAGATGAAATTGATAATGATGATGACCAAAGAAGCGAGGATGCTCCGATTGTATGGGCGCATCTCTATAGGATAGATGAATTACTAGATAGAGCCTCAGCTGAAAATGACTTCTTACTGTTACCCGATGAACTTGATACTCTTCAGAACAGTTTGAATTGGTTATATTCCTATTTCAATGCGAACAATGATTCTAACAAGCAGTTCTATTTTGAACTATCCGATTTATTCGACAAAGACGATATTCCTAAAAACTACTATACTAATGATGTCTACGACTCTGGATCAGGTGCTTCAAATCCAGAAGGAAACCTGAGACAATGGATTCGTGTGGAGTCAGATGGACGTCATAGGAGTTGGCTGACCTACAGCGCCGATGACTCAGGAATCTCAGGAAGGAACCTGTTCAGTTTTGCTACGGTACTTGAGTATATGAAACAGGATTTTGATGAGGTTGAGGCACGGAACACCGGGACAATACTTGATTACGAGCCCCAGATCAAGTACATAATACGCGGTGTATTGGGCACGAGCGTCCTCGGAGTTCTCCTGCCGATGTTGTTCCTATTTACCCCACCCCAAACACTCAACACCTTGTTTGTGAGCGGGTGGCCACTATACATCGCAGAATGGATCATCCTAGTACTCACTGCTGTTGCATTTGTGTACCTGATGTATCACGTTGTGAAACAATTCAAGCAGATTTCCGAGATAAATAGAGGCTAGCGGCCCGGTTTCGGAACCAAACCTACGCTCGGATATTCTCAAAGTCGTTCATCTTCTTCTAAAAGATCCTCCCTGCCGGTTTCGGCCACGTAGAATTAAGACCGCAGCGCCTGCCGATTCTTACGAAGCCCGTGACGGGAGCAGGCACGCACACGGACAATGTGCAATTGAACGGTATGCTACTTGAGGGGATATATAAACGCCCCGACGTAGTCTAACGTATGCAGACCCACATCGTCCCGGTCGGGTTCGACTACGACCGGCTTATCGCGCCTCTCATCCGCGACCAGTTGGACGTAGACCGGGTCATCCTCTTGGAGGGTGCAGTGGGAAGCGAGGCGAACGTCGAGTACTCCAGACGCCTCTCGGGGAAGCTAGAGAAGGATTTCACCAACCTGCTCGGCGCGGAGACGGAACGCGTCGTCGTCGCCGACGTGTACGACTACGACGCCGCCTTCGAACAGGCGTACGACCTCATCAACGCGGAGTTAGACGACAGCGAGACTGGCGAGGTGTGGGTGAACGTGAGTGCGATGCCGCGGCCCGTCTCCTTTGCGTTCGCCACCGCCGCCCACTCCATCATGGTCGAACGACAGGAGGACAGAGACCGCATCCACACTTACTACACCGCCCCCGAGAAGTACTTAGAGAGCGAACTGGCCGAGGAACTCAGAGCGGGGCGCGACCTGTTGCAGGACCTACTGGGCGGCGAGGACGTAGACGACGAACGCGTCAGAGAGCGCTTCGAGACGGCGTCCGACCTCTTATCGGAGTTCGACGAGCGCGGGACGACTATCGGCGCGAAGCGAATCGAGGGGGGACACATCGTCGAACTGCCGGTCGCTTCCTTCTCGAACGTCAAGCCGTTCGAGGAAGTCATCCTGTTCGCACTGGGCGAACACGGCGAGTTCGCCTCCGTCTCCGAACTCGCGGAACGACTCGCCCGAGACATGAACGAAGAGTACACCGACTCCTTTCGGTCGAAGGTCATCTACAACGTGGACAGACTGGGGCCGGGCGGGAAGGGCTACATCGAACAGGAAGAACGCGGGAAGTCCTACCAAACGCGCCTCTCGCGCATCGGCGAACTCTGGGTCCGCGCCCACGCCGACGAGGACGACGTCCTCGAAGACTGAGCCGCTTCGACCGGCTCAGGTCCACTTCAGGCCGATTTCGTTCTCCGGCGCGTCGAGCGGACTCGTCTGCAGTCCCTCGGGCGTCTCGGCGTCGTTGTAGCCGCCGGGGGCCACGTCGTTCGGACCGTCGGGGTAGAAAAGCGACGCGAGAAGTTGGATGTGTTGTCGTCCGACGCCGAGTTCGAACTGGCCGCCGCCGTAGAGCGTTATCTCCTCTGTTCTCGCGTACTCGATGGTCTCGAACAGGGACTCGACCGTTCCGAACCGCGAGGGCTTGACGTTCAGCCACGACGGTTCGAAGGGGAGGTCCTCGACGGACTCGACGCCCGTGATGGGGGCGTCCCACGAGACGCGCCCTTCCTCGCCTTCGAACAGCGACCGGGTGTCGTCGGTGAGTCCGGGGTCTTCTATCACGGCCTCCGGGAACCCCGACAGCACGAGTCTGTACAGTTCCGGGTCGGGTTCTTGGTCCACGTCGGTACCGGCGTAGTGGCCCTTCAGGTCGAGGATGCGGGCGGCCCCCGTCGCGGCCACCGCTTCGACGACGTTCTCCGTCCACTCCGTCGTGGGGTCGAGTTTGAACTCCGTGCCCGGATATCTGCTCAGTATCGACTCGACGCGGGTGCTCAACGGCGGGTCGCCGAGGCGCGTACTGACGACGAACCGGACCGGGTCGGGGTCGACGTCGAGAACGTCCGAGAGCGACCGGTCGTTCTGACGCAGTGCGAGGTCCAACCCCGCCGACTCCAGCCCCCACCGGCGGTAGTGTTCGCTCGCCTCGCGTTCGGGACCGCCGGTCGGAAACAGGTCCGCGTCGTCGAGAGACGCCGAGAAGTCGGCGAAGGAGTCGTACGCGCCGACCAACTCGAAGGCGTCCGCGGGCGCGTCTTCGAGAGCGTCGTGGTCCGCCGTGTCGTAGGTCACGTCCTCGCCGCGGCCCTCGACGCCGTCGCCGCGGAGGTGGAACGTGGTCGTCGTCCTGACGAAACCGCTCGACGTGTCGCGGTCGCGGCGCGTCCGTTCGGTCGCCTCGATTTCGAGGGGCAAGTCCGCCACCGCGTCGAACAGAGTGCTCATCGCTCGTAGTTCGGCTTTGCGTCGGAAAAACCCATCACCGAAACCCGCGACGGCGGTCGGGGCGGGCGACGCACCACGGGCGGTCGAGTGGGGCGAACGCGGCGTTCAGTTCTCGTCGGTCTCTCTCTCGTACCGGTCCCAACCGAGTTCGAGCTTCTTCACGCGCGTGCTCAGAGAGAAGAACGTCGCCGCGAGAGTGAGAACGACGGCCGCGCTTGCGGCGACTTGGAGCACGGTAGACCCCCAGACGCCGACGACGTCCGCGAGGGGGAGCGACGTGTGGTGCGGGCTGCCGACGATGGGGACGAAGTAGTCGACGACGTCGTTGAAGCCGTACCAGACGACGGCGACGGCGACGGCCCGAACCGGGAAGTCAGAAAAGCGATGGAGGACGAACGCCTCCACGACCATCGCGAGGTGGCTGAAGAACAAGAACAGATACATCGGAAGCGGCGTCGTCTGGAGGAACGCCTCCGAGAACGCCGCGAGGACGAACGGCGTCCAGAGTCCGAGCTTCCAGCACCCGAAGAACGCCAAGGCGTTGAGGTACTCGTTCGGCCTGCCGAGTTTCCACGCGGCGAACGCCCCGGCGATGAAAAGCGTCGCCACGGGACTGTCCGGGACGAACGGCCACATGACGATCGGTTCGCTCGCGAACTGCCACGTTATCAGCGGGTCCGAGAGCGGAATCGGGTGAAAGCCGTAGTACCAAAAGCCGAAGGCGGTGCCGACGAGATTGATGGCGACGACGACCCACGCAAAGCGGAGTCCGACGTCTTCCACCGCCCGCGGAAGGGGAGCGAGCCAACGGGGGAGTTCGTCGGGTTCGGGGAGTTCGTCGTCGTCGGAGACGAATCTAGAGAGCCCGGAGCTAGCCATGGGACAGGCGAGGGCCGGTCCGTTGAAAGGAATGCCGGTTCGGTACCTCGGGGTCGATACGCGGGGGTTCGACCGCGGTGCGGCCGGTTCGCGCCGACCGGTTGGCCTTAAGTAGGTCCAACCGTAAGCATCGAACATGGCTGAGGAGACTGATTTGGAGCAACTCCGCCGCGGGACGGACCTCGTCAAGCGCGGATTCGCGCAGATGCAGAAGGGTGGCGTCATCATGGACGTCGTGAACGCCGAACAAGCGCGGATAGCCGAGGAGGCGGGCGCCGTGGCGGTCATGGCCCTCGAAGCCGTCCCGGCCGACATCCGCAAGCGCGGCGGCGTCTCTCGTATGGCCGACCCCGAGAAGGTCGAACAGATAATCGACGCCGTCTCCATCCCCGTGATGGGAAAGGCCCGTATCGGACACTACACCGAAGCGCAGATTCTGGAAGCCGTCGGCGTGGACATGGTAGACGAAAGCGAAGTGCTCACCATGGCCGACGACCGGTACCACATCGACAAGCGCGAGTTCACCGCGCCGTTCGTCTGCGGCGCGCGAAACCTCGGTGAGGCCCTCCGCCGCATCAACGAGGGCGCGGCGATGATTCGAACCAAAGGCGAGGCTGGCACGGGCGACGTGAACCAGGCCGTCCACCACCAGCGCAACATCAAAGGCTCCATCCGCAAACTCGAAGGGATGAGCCACCAAGAGCGCGAGAAGTGGGCCCGCGAGAACGAAGCGCCCGCGGAACTCGTCCACGAGACGGCCGACATGGGTCGCCTCCCGGTCGTCAACTTCGCGGCCGGCGGCATCGCGACGCCCGCCGACGCCGCCCTCATGATGTACCACGAGTGCGACGGCATCTTCGTCGGGTCGGGTATCTTCGGCGCGGAGGACCCAGAGCGGATGGGCGAAGCCATCGTCGAGGCGGTCAACAACTGGGACGACCCCGAGACGCTCGCGGCCATCGCCTCCGGTATCGGCAAGGGGATGAAGGGCGAAGCAAACGCCGACATCCCGGAAGAGGACAGACTGCAAGGCCGCGGCGTCTAAACTCGACTCCGGGCTTTCTCTTTCGACGCTCTCGGACCGCCTGGGTCGGTCTCTCCGATGGCCCCGGCGAGTACCTCTATCCGTTCCGGCCGCGTCCGTGGTGACAGACGATGGCGAGAGCAACGCGAACTCCTACTGAGGAGGCGGTCGACCTGAGCTTCAAAGGAGCGACTCTTGCCGTGTTCGTCGAGGCGGTTCGTCGGCGAGACCCGAACGCCACGGCCAACGCCGTACTCGTGTTCGGCGCGATGTTCCTCCCCCGACTCGCCGAAACACTGTACGGCGTCGAACTCCGACCGTGGCAGCGAGTGTACGCGGAGTCTGCGATGCTCGCGCACGCCGTCGGGATGCTCGGTCTCTACGACGACACGTGGTGGTGGGACCACCTCACACACGCCCTCTCGGCGACCGTTCTCGGGGGGGTCGCCCACGTCGTCGCGGACCGCCGCGGCCGCAGTCACCGGCGGTGCGTTCTCGCGTCCGTCGCTGTCGGCGGCGTCCTCTGGGAGGTCATGGAGTACGCCATCCACCGACTGTCGGACCGCCTCGGCGTCGAACCCATGTTGGTCTACTACGGCCGTCGAGACACGCTCGGTGACCTGCTTTTCGACGTCGTCGGGGCGGTTTTCGTCGTCCTGTTCGGCGACCGTCTCCTCGAAAACCTCGTTCGGGACGCCGACTGAGTCCCCGAACCGCGCGTCGGTCGGCGGGGTGCACCCGGTACGCTCGCGCGACGCGTCGTTCGGCGTCGGTGAGCGAACGCGCCCCGACGCCGCGAGGCGACTCAGTGAAACGTCGCGCCCGCGCCGACTTTCGTCTGGTACGCGCGAGCGTCCACGCCGACGTCTTCGAACGCGTCGAGCATCGCGCTGGCGACGCGGGCGCGGTCGGTACCGCGACAGACGGCCAGAAGCGACGGCCCCGCCCCAGAGACCGTGACGCCGGTCGCACCGGCCGCCAAGGCGGCGTCTCGAACGTCGTCGTAGCCGGTTATCAGTTCCGCGCGGGCGGGCGTGACGATGCGTTCGTCCATCCCCGCGCCGACGAGTTCCGGGTCGCTCCGGCACATCCCCACCGCCAGCGTCGCCGCCGACCCGACGGTGTGAACCACGTCGTCCATGTCGGCCCGCGAGGGGACGACGCGCCGGGCGTCGCGCGTCGAGACGGCGATTTCGGGCAGGCAGGCGACGAGCGGAATGTCGGTCTCTACCGGCGTCACCGCGCCGTGGCGGGCGACGGTGAAGCCGCCGAGAAGCGCGGGCGCGACGTTGTCCGAGTGCGCCTCTCCGGAGACGACGGCTTCGCCCTCGGCGGCGATGGGGACGAGTTCCTGCCGGGAGTAGCCGCGGTCGTAGAGGCCGTTGAGCGCGAGTGCGGCCGCGGCGGAACTGGCCGCCGAGGAGCCGAGTCCCGACGAGGGGCGGACGCCCTTGTCGATGCGGATGTGCGCGGGGGCATCTAACGCCTCCGCGACGGCCCCGACGACGTTCTTCTCGGGGTCTTCGGGGATGTACTGGCTCCCGGCTCCGGTCACCTCTATCGTTGTCTTTTCGGCCTTCTCGACGCGGACGACGTCCGCCGGTCGGTCGAGGGCGACGCCGAACACGTCGAAGCCGCTCCCGAGGTTCGCGCTCGTCGCGGGTGCCCTGACCGTTCGCATATGGGAGACGGCTTACCAGAGTGCGGATAAAAATGTAGCGAACCGTAGGAGAATCCGGCTCTCGGCGTCGGCGGAGTCCACCGCGACGCAGCGAGTGGGGACGAGCGGAAGGGACTTTTCCCGCCGTCTCGTAGCCCGGGACATGATTGGCGTCGTCGGCGGCGGCATCGCGGGACTCGCCGCGGCCTACCGACTGCGACAGCAGGGCTACGAGACGCAGGTGTTCGAGGCCACGGACCAGGTCGGCGGTCTCGCGGCCGTCTACGAGACGCCCGGTGACGACATCGAGAAGTTCTACCACCACCTCTCGAAGTCAGAAGAGACCATCGTCGAACTCGCCGAGGAACTCGGACTCGGCGACCGGTTGGAGTGGCGCGTCGGCAAGAACGCCTACTACGTCGACGGCGTCGTCCACCCCCTCGACACGGCGTGGCAGATAGCCGCCTACCCGCACATGAGCCTCTACGACAAGTTCCGTCTGGGGATGCTCACGCAGGGTATCGACGTCCGCGGCGGCGTGCCCGACTTCGACGCCTACGACGACCTGAGCGAGTACGAACACGTCGGCATCGAGGAGTTCGTCGTCGAACACACGACTCGCGGCGTCTACGAGAACTTCGTGGACCCCTTGCTGGACGGCAAGTTCGGCGACAGGAAACACGACGTCTCCGCGGCGTGGTTCCTCGGCAGAGTCCGGTTCCGCGGGGAACGAGACCTGTTGCGCGGCGAGATTCTCGGCTACTTCGACGGCGGGTTCCGCCCGTTCCTCGACGCTCTCGTCGAGGCGGTCGGTCGCGAGAACATCACGACGGGTGCGCCGGTGACGGGGCTCTCGATGGGCGAGGACGGCGTCGAAGCGTTGACCGTCGAGACGGACGAGGGAGCGCAGACCCACGAGGTGGACGACGTCGTCGTCGCCGCGATGCCGAACGTCCTCGAAGGACTCACCGGCTACGAGTGCGACGTGGACTTCCAGGGCGCGGTCTGCGGCCTCGCGACGATGGAAGAGTCGCTGATGGATACCTACTGGCTGAACGTGGCCCACGACGCGCCGTTCGGCGCACTCATCGAACACACGAACTTCGTCCCCAAGGAGCGATACGGCGGGCAACACCTGCTCTACGTCGCCGCCTACGTGCAGGACGAAGACGAGGACATCTGGCAGATGGACGACGAGGAACTCAGGCGGGTGTGGTTGAGCGAGATAGCCGACATGTTCCCCGAGTTCGACCCCTCCTCGGTGTCCGAGTTCCGCGTCGCGCGGAACCCCCGCGCCGCGCCGGTGTACGAACGCGGCTACCTCGATTTGGTCGTGCCGTACGACCTCGGAGACGACGTCGGCGAGGGCGTCTACTACGCCGGAATGGCGAGCGAGGCGCAGTACCCAGAGCGAAGCCTCAACGGGGGCATCGTCGCGGGCTACGAATGCGCGGACCGCATCGTCCGGAAACGCGCCCGGGGCGGCGACGGCCGAGGGGTCACCGAGACGGACGGCGTCGCCGCAGACGGAGGGAGTCGAGAGTAATCGCGGGCGCGGGTCGCCGCATCGTTCGGGAACGTGACATTCTTCGGGAACCGCAATAGAGCATACCCTCCTGCGGTCGGTATCTCCTACGCATCTATGAGCGACACCGAGAGCCGAGACGACGACGCCGCGGAGATGCCGGTCGAGATGGGCAAAGCGACGATAGTCTACGAGCATCCGGAAGAGGGGACAAAAGAGGTGACCGTCTCGAACGAGCAGGTGGTCTACGCGCAGGACCACTGGGCGTTCATGTCGGGCACCGACGAGGAGGGCAACGACCTGGTGCGGCGAATCCCCCGCGACAAGGTTCACTACGTCGAACGGAACGTCCAGAAGTTCGAAGACGAGGTGAAGACGGTTCGCCACCGCGTCGAGTCTCTCGCGAACGAAGTCAGGCAGAAACTTCCGGTCAACGCCGGCGACGGCAAACGGAAGTCCCGCGGGGAGGCCTCCGAACCTCACCGAATCGACGTCGAAACGGACGACGACGACGACAACCGAGAGCGATAGACTGACTCTCTCGGGTCCCGACAGAACCGAAAGGGCTTTTCCCGCTCCTGACTGACTAGTCAGTTAGTGACCGACGACAGAGACACCCCCGCGCCGCGAGACGTCCACGAGGAGGTCATGGAGGCCACCTACCGGGCGCTCTGTGACAACGGGTTCGCCTCGCTGACGATGCAGGATATCGCGGACGAGGCCGGAAAGAGCACGTCGCTTCTCCACTACCACTACGACACGAAGCGGAACCTTCTGGTTTCTTTTCTGGCGTATCTGCTGGAGGGGTTCGAAGAGAAGTTCGAGGAGACGGAAGGCGAGAGTCCGGACGAACGACTGCGGACGCTCGTCGACCGGTTGCTCCCGGACGACGACGACGACGACGACGAGTACGCGCGGTTCGGCCGCGCTCTGATGGAACTTCGGATGCGCGCCCCCTACGAGGACGCCTACCGCGAGCAACTGCAGACGAACATGCGAACGCTCCGCGACCGGTTCGCGGCTGTCATCCGCGAGGGCGTCGAGACGGGGACGTTCCGCGAGGTTGACCCCGAACGAACCGCGCGCCTCCTCCTCGACGCCCTCGACGGGGCCCGAAGCGCGCACGTGACACTCGGCGACGACGACGCGCCCGAGGAGATAGCCGCGGCCTTAGACGAGTTCGTCCTCTCGTCTATTCTCAGAGCGGACGCGGAGGCCGACGACGAGTGAGTCACCGAGACGTGAATCTGACGGACGGCGACTTGGTGAAGCCGATGTTGGTGCTTTCTCTCCCCATCGTCCTCTCGCAGTTGATGCAGGTGGCGTACAACCTCGCGGACACGTTCTGGGTCGGCCGAATCGGGTCGGAGGCGGTGTCGGCGCTGTCGTTCTCGTGGCCCCTCGTCTTTCTCATGATCTCGTTCGGCGGCGGGTTCACCGTCGCCGGGACGGTACTCGTCGCCCAGAACAAGGGCGCGGGGAACCACGATGAGGTGAACCACGTGGCCGCCCAGACGCTCGGATTCGTCATCCTGCTGTCTGCGGGGTTCGCCGCCGTCGGCTACCTGCTGACGCCGTCGCTTCTGCCCCTCATCGGGACGACGCCCGGAACGACGGTTCACCGTCTCTCCGTCGAGTACACTCGAACTATCTTCCTCGGCGTCGCCTTCATGTTCGGGTTCTTCATGTTTCAGGCGCTGCTTCGCGGGTGGGGCGACACCAAGACGCCGATGTATCTGATGGCGTTCGGCGTCGTCGTCAACGTCGTCCTCGACCCGTTTCTCATCCTCGGATTCGACGCCAACCCGGTCCTCGGCGCTCTCGGACTGGAGAGTCTCGGCGCGTCGCTGTTCGCCGCGACGGGGTTCTCCGGGTTCGGCGTCCAAGGCGCGGCCATCGCGACGGTGTTCTCGCGCGCGTTGGGCGCGGGCATCGGCTTCGCCCTCCTGTTTTCGGGCCGCGTGGGCATCGACATCTCGCCTGCAGACCTCGTGCCGCAAAGAGAGACCGTCGAGAAGATAGTCCGCATCGGAGCGCCCTCCAGCATCGAGCAGTCCACCCGCGCCCTCGGCGTCACCGTGTTGACCGCTCTCGTGGCGTTCGCCGGTGCCTCCGCGGCGGGCGTCGGGACCGACACCGCCGTCGCCGCGTTCGGTATCGGGAACCGCCTCAACTCGCTCGTGTTCCTCCCGGCTATCGGCCTCGCGCAGGGCACCTCGACGGTGGTGGGACAGAACCTCGGGGCGGGACAGTCAGACCGCGCCGAACGCGCCGTCCACGTCTCCGCCGGACTCATCGCCGCCGTCTTGGTGTTCGTCTCCGCGGCGGCGTACCTGTTCGCGGCGCCCATCGTGGCGGTGTTCATCCCCGGCGAGGAGGCGGTCATCGCCGTCGGCGCGGACTACCTCCGCATCATCGGCCCGACGTTCCTCTTTCTCGGGGTGTTCAACGTCGTAAACGGCGGCTTCCGCGGAAGCGGGTCGACGCGGACCGCGATGGCGTTTTCGCTGGTCTCGCTTTGGGTGCTTCGCCTGCCCATCTCGTACGTCCTCGTCGAGTTCACCTCGTTGGGGCCGACGGGCATCTGGTACGGAATCGCCGCCTCGAACGTCGCGGCGGCGATGCTCGCGGCGGCGTGGTTCACGCGCGGCACGTGGAAAGAGAGCGTCGTCGAACGCGGGTCGCACGTCCCGGCCGACGACTGAGTCCGGCCGGACGCGCCGTCAGGCCGACTCTTCGTCCACGTCCGACTCTTGGACGCCCGGCGCGACGCTCACGTCCACGTCTTCCGGTTCGTCTCGGCCGCCGACGCGGATTTCGCCGGACTCGTCTTCGACGTACACGTCGTCTGCGAACCCGCCCTCCGCGTGGGGATGGACCGGGTCGTCGAGTCGTTCGGGCGTCGAGGGAGCGTCCGGAATCTCGCGGGTGCGGAAGTCGCCGAGGGGGTCCGCGATGTCGATGTCGTACCGCTCGAAAAAGTCGCGGTAGCGTTCGTAGTGGTCCTCGAGTTCGTCCGCCGGGAACTCCATCATCTCCGTCCAGCCGTGGTTGTAGAAGTCGAAGTTCGCCTGCACGTGCGTTATCTCGCGGGCCTTCGCCTCGGTGAACCCCTCTTCGAGGGCGCGGACGTACGTGTCGAACGTGCAGTCGAAGAACGCCTCCATCCGCGGTTCGCGTTCCTCTCGGCGCGCCGGGTCGGCTTTCTCGCCGAAGATTCGCACGTGCATGTCCACGAGTTTCTCCGTCGCGATGTCGCCGACGACGGGCATCGTCAAGGCCTTCTTCGCGGCGAAGTGGCGGATGTTCTGACGTATCTTCATCGTTACCGGAGGTTAGGACCGGACGCTCTTCAAGCCCACGCGTGCGTTCTCGCCGCGACCTGATTTACGCGCCGACCGCCGCGGCTCGCAGACGAGCGCCCCCGAGACGGCCTCTCGGCCGACGAGCGCCCGTCGCCGCAACGTACACGCGAATAGACGGATAGCAACCCACATTAACCCCGGCCTCAAATCATCCGATTATGACCCAGTCGTACGTGATCATCGGCGACGGGATTGCGGGGAGTTCCGCCGCAGAGACCCTCCGCGAGGAGGACCCCGACGCCGACATCATCGTAATCACGGACGAGGGCGAGGCCCTGTACAACCGGATTCTCATCAAAGAGTTCGCGAAGGGTAAGCTGCCCGAGGCACCGATTTCCATCCACGAAGAGGACTGGTACGACGAGCGAGACATCGACCTCCGACTCAACACGCTCGTCGTGGACGTCGACCCGGACGGACACACCGTCACGACCCACGACGGCGAGGAGATATCCTACGACAAACTCCTCTACTCGACGGGCGGGACGCCGACGCAACTGCCGGTCGACAACTCCGACGCCGACGGCATCCACCACTTCTGGACGTTCCAAGACGCCCGGAAGATTCGCGAGCACATCGAACGAGCCGACAGTTCCGTCGTCGTCGGCGCGGGTCTGCTCGGCATCGACCTCGCGGCCATCACCGCCGCGAACGACGTCGAAGGCAAGTACCTGATGCGCGGCAACGCCTGGTGGCGCTACGCCCTCTCCGAAGAGGGCGCGGAGATAATCCACGACGCCCTCCGCGAACGGAACGTCGAACCCGTCTTCGAGTCCGGCGTCGACCACTTCGAGACCGACGACGAGGGCACCGTCACCACCGCCGTCGATCCCAACGGCGACCGCTACGACGCCGACTTCGTCGGCATCGCCATCGGCCTGGACT